>NZ_JACJQX010000027.1:0-103728 GCF_014696895.1 Chroococcidiopsis sp. [FACHB-1243]
AAGAAGTAGAGAAAATTGCTTGGGAGTGAGAGACAAAAGCTATATCTAGCAAGCATTTGCGGCAAAGTGGCACTTTTTTACACGGATCTCGGCTCAATCCCCTAGCGGCTCAATATGAAAATTATCTCGATCCGTTGATTATTCTATTAGCTGTACCGCTAGCTATTTTAGGTGCGTTGATAGCTTTAACGCTGCGCGGCTTTCCTAATGATGTTTACGGTCAAGTGGGGTTAGTAATGTTAATTGGGTTGGCAAGTAAAAATTCAATTCTGATTGTAGAATTTGCCAACCAACTGCGCGATCGCGGTTTATCAATTACTCAAGCAGCTTTAGAAGCATCGCAAGAACGCCTACGACCAATTTTAATGACGGCGATTTCTACTTTGGTGGGAATTTTCCCCTTAGTTATTGCAACTGGAGCGGGAGCAGGTAGCCGTCAATCTTTGGGGACTGCTGTATTTGGCGGAATGCTGGTGGCTACGGTTTTAAGTTTATTTGTCGTCCCGATTTTATATATCGTATTTGAATCGCTGGGCGATCGCTGGTTTCATAAAGGTCGTGGACCCGATCGCTCCGAACGGCGATCGCTAGAGAAAGCACGGGAGTCAGAAGTCACCCGCTAAATCGTATTTAAACTACTCGATTAAAGCGTTCTCTAACGCTTGCTTCACAATGAAGATATTGCTTCCACGAGATTTCCACCTTTTTCGTTCACAATAGAGCCAAACAAACCAATCATTTAGCAAGCATTACTCTTTTTTTGGGTGTTTGCCAAAACAGAAGAAAAACTACTTTCAGTTGTATTTTGGGCAATTATTCTCATGAAACAGCAACGCGATCGGCAGGCATTTTCAGCCCTAATGATGTCGCTTTTTTTGGGTGCGACAGTTTTTGCTACTCCCTCTGTAGCGATGAATTTATCCCAACATTCGAGCGATCGCACCAGTACAAACAAAACATTGGCACAAACATCCTATAGCTGTCATCAGGTCATTGCTAAGCGAGGGTTGTACGTGCGAGAAAAACCAACAGTATATAGTAATGCAGTCGGTGTCATTGCCTACAGACGTAATGTGGAAGTTGCAGGCGGTATTACAAATGGTTGGGTGCCAATTTCTGCTCCTTTAAAAGGATATGTCTATGCAGATTGGATTGGTCGCTGTCAGGCGGTATCTCCACCACCAAGTACTTGTCGTCGAGTTGTTGCCCAAAAAGGTATTCCCGTGCGGCGAGAACCTTCAACTAATAGCAAGACTGTAGGATATATTTCTAGCGGACGGAGAGTGATACTTACGGGTCAAGGGAAAAACGGTTGGGTGCCAATTTCAGTTCCTTTCAAGGGATACGTGCCATCAGACCAACTCGTATACTGTCGTAATTTTCCCAGCAGTTCCAGTTGAGCAAGGTAGTCTCGCTCGGTCTTTTAGTTTGTGAAATCTAATGAATCAAATGCAGAATAGTCCAATTTTATCAATTTTTGGCATCATTGCTACAGCGTTACTGTTGATTCTAACTGTAATGTTTTTCAGGAAGAATAAGCAAGTTATGACTCCACTCGCTGATACTTTTAAAGCAAGGGGACAGCAGATAATTCATCAAGTAGCAGAAACTACACAAGAGAAAACTTCGGAACTAACTGAAGAAGCAATTGACGCAGCAGTTGACCAAGCAATTCATGTGATTCAAACCGCGAGTCAGCGAGTGAGAGAAAGTGGCGTACCAACCGAAAATGTGAAATTAGAAGTGAGTATCAAAATTGTGAATCTTGCTGAAGTCAAAATGCAAGTAGACGTACCAACAACAGAAGAACTTGCAGACGCTAACAGTAACCAAAGATCGTTACTGTCTCCTTAAAAACAATTTGACTACTGTTCTATTTACATAGTTAGGAGCAATACTAGTTTAAAGGTTGGGTTTGTGCCTGATAGTTAGATTCATTTAAACCTTCACCTCGATTTGCCTGTTGGGAGTCAATAATTTCTCTCAGTCTGGCAATGCGATCGCTTGTTGCAGGGTGAGTACTCAAAAAAGTGGGAGTTGAACGTTGGCTGCGTAGCTTTTCTAGAAAGTCGATCGTTGCTACTTGAGCATAACCAGCCTTTCCTAATGTTTGAACGCCTCTGGCATCGGCTTCAAATTCATCTTCCCGACTGTTAGGACGGCGTAGTGCCAGTTCTACCCCTAACTGCACCGCCGTACTGTCGTCAATCCCAGCAGCCGTAGCCAGTCCACGGGCGATCGCAGTTTCTCGCATCTGTTCGATTAAATGTCGTTCGGCAATATGTCCGATTTCGTGCGCCAATACGCCAGCAAGTTGTGCTTCATTGTCTGCGGCTTTGAGTAAACCTGTGGTGACATAAACATAGCCCCCAGCAGTAGCAAAGGCATTGATACTGTCGTCTTTGACGACTTGAAATGTATAAGGGATGTCAGGACGGGTGCTATTTTTTGCCAAACGCTGACCGATGCGATCGACGTAACTATTGACTCGCGCATTATTATAGAGTTGAAACTGTTCGCCAACTAACTGCTGGTTAATCCGCTGACCCAACTGTACTTCTTCTCGGTTAGAAACATTATAAAGTTGATATACTTGTACGCCCTGACGCAAGATATCAAGCCAAGGAATTGCTAGCGTGACTTCGGGAGTACTTGCACCAATACCAAGTGCTATGGAGAAGCTCAGTAATGGAGTATACCAGCGACGAGGGGAGAAAAAGAAAGAATTTGACATAAAACGCTCTCAAAATTTCAGGCTGAAAAAGCCTAAACCATATTTATTGCGGCTAATTGTCAATAAGAAAAAGAGCAAGCCAGCAGTCATAATAGTTAGTAATAAGACGACGCGCGATCTTCTGCCAACAAAACCTATGATAAATAGCATACCAAATAAGAAAAAAGCAGAAATAATTCTGGTTAAATTCCTCAAATTCCAATCTATTAATGGATCTTCAAACATAGCGGCTCGATCCCAAACGGATTAAAATGTCTGAATGTAATTCATTCTATTTTAATAAAGTTTGGCTCGTTAATTCTATATTGTTTTGCTTCTTTAACTCTTCACTCAAATTGACTGAACTAACAATGCTCTCTCTGGGGACAGTAATCGGAGCAATTAAGCGATCGCACCGTGAGAGCGTTATCAGGGTGTACCGCACATTTTAGATAAGGATTGTTTTCAAAGTAACGACAGCTTCTACAGGGAAACTTATGAAAGTATTCAATTGTCAACATTTCATCTCCGATTACCTCTAAGGTATTTGGAAATCTAAAAGTGAAATGGGAAAATTTATCGGCAAGTTTTGCTAGTCTAAAAGCAATAATTACCCCAAGTGTAACGAACCCCACTGGAATCAGAAATAAAATTTCATTCGGGATGGCTGTTACATCCAGTTTTTGTTGGGGAACTTCTGAACTAACGGGTTGAGATTCAACTGCGATCGCTTCAGAACTTTTGACTCCCGATTCTGGATGTAGCTTCAGTAAATTCTTAACATACATATGATTTACCTCGGCAAACCAACAATAACTCCTGCACGAAAATTTAGATTTGGATTTAGTACGGGCGGGTTTACCTCAAATGTTTGTTGAACTCAGATTTTTTTGGTGAACCCACCCCTACAATTTTCGCTCTACCAATCGGCTTATTTCACTGCGTCTTCCCTTGACACTGGATAGACAGATTCAACCACAAGTACGGGTTTTTTACTATATTCCGCTTCTAACTGTTTTTGCAAGTTCAAATCCCAGGTTAAATCGTAGTCTCGCTCAATATCTGCAACTACAAACGGACGCAGTACACCCGTAGCGACAACCTTCTGGTCGTCTTGAATTGGTGTTTGTTTTTCTTTTGTATTCGCTCTTAAAACTAGCAGATCGCTACCACCAATTAACTCATCCTCATCGAGAGTGAAAGCATTAGGACTATAGATCTCTTCAACTTCAGCTGGCACTGCTATAGTCTTGCCATAGTATCGATTAGGATTCTTGGTAATTTCACCTGGTTCCGGTGCTAGAGCAACAGATTGGGCAATAATTGCAGGCTTGCCTTCATACTCTACCTCTAGTTCTGGATCTAAGTCCAAATCGAAGTCTCTCTCTACCTCAGCAACTACTAATTTAGTCACCCTACCAGTAACTTGCACTTCGGTATCGCCTTGAGGTAAAACAATCGGATCTCCTGAAGTATTCACAACCAAAATTGGCTCAGTACCAAATAACTGCTCGTCGCTAATTGTGAAGGTATTCGTCCCAATTTTTTTAATCGGTTCGCTTCTGACAGTGACAGTTTGACCGATGAGTTTATTAGTATTGTCAGAAACTTCCTCTGTAGTGACGTTCCCTGGAGATGCGGGAGTTCTTGCTTCTAACTCGTTGGTATTACAAGCAGGAAGAATTATTGCCATTAGTGCTAGAGCGATCGCGCCTTTGGTTTGCCACAATCTTTGAGTAATGTTGTTGTAGCGATCGCGATTCAATCTCTTTAACTTATTTAACATTGAAAAATCTCCTCACATTTTTTTTGATTCGTGTTTTCGTAGTAGAAGTGCGACATTTTGCGCTCTAATCTTTTTGATAAATTGCTAGTTCAAGAAGACTTGACCATCTTTTTGAATTCGCAATGCACCTGCGTTATCGTCTAAATTCTTTGATTCGTTTAACGAGACTTCTAGTACCCCTTCTTCGGAAGCTATGGGAGTGACATCAACTAGCCCGTCATCTTGACGTACTGTAGTGATGGTTACGGGTACGGGCAAGTTACGCAACACTATCTCTTCTCCACCTGGTAAAGAGCGGCGACCAGTATAACCAATTGCTTCGTATGTAATTAAAGTGTTGGTATTGTTTTTCAATCTCACGTTGACATTGCCATCCATCGGCATTACAGAGGCAATTGCATTAGCTCTAGCTTCTGGTAATGGTGGTTGTGCAGAAGGTGTAACTTCTGCAGGCTGCTGAGCCGTTTGTCCCTGTCCGCTCAATAATCGGGTTGCAGTATTAGGGGGACATCCTTCTGGAGCTAGGCGCGTACTATTGAAGGGTTCTTCATAGTAGATTTTCGGACAAGGGTTGAGTACTTGAGAACCCTGTGCTGATGCTACCAGAGGAATCGCTGGTATGCCAATTAGTAAGCTGCCAAAAACGGTTCCTACTATCCTAACTTTTTTAGGTTGAATTCTATTTTTGTGATGCATCTGTAACTCCGATTAAAAGTGTGTTATTTTGCTCTACGTGCAGTCTGCATTAGCTAAAAGAGGCGCTCGCGTCTGCTACTTTTTGAAATCGCAACTCATGTTAGTTTGCTTAAAGTTGCAGTAGTGTTCAATACTATTGGATCGATTGCTGCTATTGGTGCTGGTTGAATTGAAGGATTATTGTTTGCAGGACGATAAGCATTACTGACGCGAACTTCATAATCGCGATCGAGTTTCAGATCGTCGTTAAACTCAGGTAGATTCTCTGCTTGTTTTTTTGTTAATCCTTCAGCGTCTACTCTTCTTTCTATTGCCCTAACTCGCGCTCTTTCTATCGGGAGTAAGACTTCTTTGCCAAAAATCCAAAGACCAAGATCGATAATCAAATATTGAAACTTTCCCGTGTCTTCATCTACTAAAATGCCTTTGACTGTACCAATTTTTTCGTCTTTATTTGTGTATACAGTAAATCCAGTGATGCTATTATCTTCGATTCTGCTTGCCATCTGTGGATAGATATCTTTCAGCTTTAGTAAAGCCATTTCTTAACTTCCAAAAAATTTTATTCTCTTAACCCAGCATTACTGTTTCAGCGATTGAAAAGTCTACACGTAGACAAGAGTGCCAGCCTCATTCAAGTGAGGGAACCTGCCATGGAGATTATTGTTTGCGATCGTCACTTACTATCCTAGGTAGTAAAGAGAAAAAGTTGAGCGCTCAACTGGGGGTGTAAGTTCAACTGTTTGAACTGGTGTAGAATTCAATCGTTTCCGTTTCGACCGAATCTACTTTCAGATTAGATTCAAATAGTGGAAAACTCGTGGAAAAATTAGTCTCTGGAACAATCTGCTACTTAAGAAGGACTTTAACTACACCAATTTGAGTAGTTGTGACTCTAGAAGCCGTTTTAAACAAAACATTAGTCTATCCATTCGAGTAGTCCTAAAGAAGTCAAACTACCAACTAAGTGAGTACCAATTAGATTAACATTAGCTAAAATGACAAGAATATCGTACGAACGAAGTACATTTCCCTGCTGGTACACAGCTACACCTTGGGGTACAGCTAAAGATTGTGAAAGTATTGCGATCGCGCTGACTTCCGATGCGATAAAGGCTAACAACAACCCCACAAAGCTCGCAATCAAGCCAATTTTTAAAGCTTGAATCACCTCTTCTTTTCTGGGATGCAATCCGCGATCGCTTGACTGCAAGCGTCTAGCTAAAACCCGTCCTCTAAATGCCCAAAATATCCTAAAAGCAGCAAGCAATACGCCAATTACAGCAAAAAAGATGCTAAAACCAATGGCTGCATTATTTGTGACTGCACTGAGGCTGCGGCTAAAGACGGCAAAGATTAAAATAATACCGGAAGTACTAGCGAGCGCCAACTGTATCCAGAAGCTAAAGCGACTGACAACGCGGAAAGTTGCAGCAAATCGTTGTTTCGTTGGGGTTGGAAGCGAAGTTTGGATCAGCTCGGACATGACTTTCTCCTGCAAGGGTATGTCACTTAATTAATGACAAGTTTTCTAAACTAAATCATCACTCAAAGGATGATTTGACGATCCACAACCAAGATTTTTCTATTTAGAGGGGGTTGGTAACTGTTCTGGTTTCAACGTTAGCTGTTGAGTTGAGCCATTACGATTGACTGTAACCTGTAATGTCTTGCCTAAATTCGTTGCTTCTACAGAGTCTTGTACAGAGTCGGCAGTTTGAATTTCAGTTTCATTAATTTGAGTAATAACGTCACCAGGACGCAGACCAGCACGCGCTGCTGGAGAGTTAGGAGCAACTTGGACGATTAAAACTCCCCGTTCTTGCTCGACTTTAAAACCACTGTTACTCTGGTTAATTTCCTGTTGAATTTCCGGTGTTAGCTCGATCAGGCGCACGCCGATATATGGATGTTCGACTCGACCAGTGGTAATTAACTGCTCGGCAATTCTTTGGGCTGTATTAATCGGAATGGCAAAACCTAAACCTTGCGCTCCACCGATGATAGCAGTGTTAACTCCAATTACTGCACCTTGGGCATTCAGCAACGGTCCACCAGAATTCCCAGGATTAATTGCGGCATCGGTTTGAATAAAATCCAGCCGCTTATCTTGAATCCCAATATCAGAACCACTACGCCCAATAGCACTGACAATACCTTGGGTAACTGTATTATTTAAACCTAACGGATTACCAATTGCGATCGCCCATTGTCCTGGGACGATATTATCTGAATTCCCCAGTTCCACTGTTGGTAAGTTTGTTGCATCTACATCAATAACTGCGACATCCGTAACCGGATCTGCACCTACAACTTTTCCCGCGAAACGGCGACCGTCTTTTAAGACAACTGTAACTTCATCGGCATTTTCTACAACATGGGCATTGGTCAGTATCCGCCCATCCTGACTGATAATAAATCCAGAGCCAACGCCACGCTGAACTCGTTGCTGAGATGGAAATATGTTCTCTCCAAAGAAACGCTCGATTAAAGGATCGATTGACCTAGCGGGTACTTCCACCCTCCGAGTTGCATCAATTCGCACCACTGCCGGTCCTACTTCTCTGACAACCTGAGCAATAAAGTTAGCATTGTTTTGGAGATTCGCCGATTGTTCTACAGGTGAAGGCTGTGTTTGAGTCGCTTGTCTGTTTTCTAAACCCACGCATCCAGCAGTGCTACCGAGTAGCATGAAGACAAACAAAGTGCGAGTTGTTTTAGGTGAAATACGCTTAATAGACTCCGCTAATTTTATCGATTGCTTTTTCATATATATAAAAGCTTTTTCAACGAAAATTTCTCCTCTGACTCGTGCAGAAAAATAGGGTTGTGTCAACTCAAACTATTGACTTGGATTTGAATTAACCCAGAACCAGAGTGTGAGATGGTTTGATGCTAGCTCTCAATAGTGGAAAAGTCGGGGAAGAGCGAAATCTCGGTTCAAGATACTACTTTTGATAGACCGTTTGTATTTCTGTTGGGCGATATCTTCAGACTAGAGCGAGTGACATTGATGCACTCGCTCTAGAATTTTGCTTGTTTAGTAGCTCGGATAAATTGCATTTCTCAGCAATTTAAAGAAAGTTTTCAGCAGTATATTATTTCTCCAAAAAAGTGACAGCAAAAAAAAACTCCTCGAAAAAACGCCAGACTTTCACATGGATTGCCACCCATTTGCGGCGCAATCCATTATCAATTTCACGCTGGGTTTTACTTTGGGCAATCTTAGGTGTGGTGTGCGGCTTATTTGCAGCATCCTACTGGCTAGTACTGGAGTGGATGACTCACGGTTTAGAAGCTTTTACAGGTTACAGTTTACTATTAGTAATGCCACTTGCTGGCTTGGCAATCGGCTTAGTCATTCATTTTCTCGGTAATCCTGGTGAAATTGGCTTAATTGTCGATAACATTCACTTTCGCGGGGGAAGACTGGATACCCGCGAGAATCCTTCGATGATTCTGGCTTCTTTAATTGGGATCTCTGCTGGAGGTAGTGCGGGACCAGAAGCACCTCTAGTTCAAGTTACAGGTTCTTTTGGTACATGGGTTGCCGATCGCCTCAAATTGCGAGGCGAAAATCTCAGATCTATCAGTATCGCTGGAATGGCAGCTGGCTTTACCGCTTTGTTTGGCGCTCCTCTAGGTGGAGCGATTTTTGCTTTAGAAATCTTACATCACAAATACGTCTTAGAGTACTATGAAGCGATCTTGCCTGCAATTGTTTCTAGTTGTGCTAGCTACGTAATTTTCATCATTATTACCCGTCTAGAAATCGGACCGACTTGGACTTTTCCGCAATACCAGGTAACAGGTGTCAATGACTTTGCTTTAGCAGTTGGTTATGGAATTTTAGGTGCGGCAGCGGCTTGGATATTTGTGACTATATTTCGCTGTTGCGATCGCCTAGTTGCTCGTCTATCCTGTCCGATTTACGTACAAACAACTGGAGCGGGTTTAGTTTTAGGTTTACTAGCAGCTTTATTTCCGCTCACTCGTTATTACGGGCATCACGAGCTGGGTTCAATTATCACAAGCGATTTCGGTTTGTCTGCGCTTTTAGGCATAGCCGTTGTCAAAATGCTGGCAATTAGCATCACCGTTACTGGTGGATGGCGCGGCGGGATAATTATTCCACTGTTTTTTACTGGAGCCTGCATCGGTAAAGCAGTAGCATTTACGAGTCCCGATCTCAATTCGGCACTGGCAATTATCTGCACTATGGCAGCATTAAATGCAGCAGTAACGCGAACTCCTATAAGCACGACTTTACTGTTGGCTAAACTCACTGGCTTGAGCATATTTACACCAGTACTTTTTGCCAGTTTATTTGGTTTTTTTCTAGCACCTAAAGTGCCTTTTATTGCCTCGCAGTTGAAATTAAGGGAAAAAGCATCTAGCGAACAAGAATCCAACTCATAAAAAAGGAAAACAAGCGATCGCCTGTTTTCCTCATGGGGGTGAAAGAAAATTTGATTAGCGGCTCTCTTCTCGGCGATCGACAATTACCACGTCAGCATCGCTATTGCTGGTAGTGGTTGGATCTACCACGTTACGATCTGTGGAAGCTGTATATCTCTGCGTCTCGCGATTCACATCTGTGGTAGCTACGCCAGAGTCATAGCGATCGCCCGACATATTGTAAATATTCCAATCGTGGATGCCGCGATCGCTTAAAATTGAACCCGCACGGTTAATCTCCTCATCCGTACCTTCTAACATAACTAGGTAATCGCCTTGAGATACCTGCTCGTTGTATGCTTTGGCATCTTCTTCAGGAATTCCCAAACCAGTCAGCGCCCCAACTATAGCGCCTGCTGCTGCACCAATCCCAGCACCAGCTAAGGTAGTGGCTATAGTTCCACCTGCTAGAAATGGACCTACACCAGGAATCACTAGAGCTTCTAGACCTACGAGTAAGCCACCAATACCGCCCAACGCCGTACCCGTGACAGCACCAACCCCAGCGCCTTCCTGGGACTCATTATCGCCGCGATCTTCAGCGCGATTAGAGTCTCTAAACTCGTTGCGATTTTGTACGTCAACTCCAGCAATTTCTTCATTGCGACTTGTGTCTTTAGCTAATACAGACACTCGATTCATGGAGAAGCCAGAATTTCTGAGTGCGTTGAGTGCATCTTCTGCTTGCTCTCGGCTGCGAAATACACCAACTGCACGCTTATACTGTTGAGTTACCATGTTTTCTCCTAATTACAGTTACAAATGCAATAACAAAAGTGCAAATTTTGTCGTTAAAGCCTCAGCTCTGATGAAATAACAAGGTTTGTTTTTGGAAGCGAATCATCCTTGTCGATCTATTTTGAAAAAATGCTTTAATTCGAGCAATCTTCTCTCTGACAATGCCGTGCTTGTTAATTCATCTTTGTATTGTCGGCTCTTAGCAGTTGTGCCAAAAAATGGCTAGATTATTTTGTTAGTCCTGCTAGCATCAGACAAATTTATTGCAACTACGACAGAGCTATTACTTTTGCATTTACTGACATCTTCTTGACTAAATGCAAGATATTCATCTGCCTAAAGGGTTAAGTCATCATCTGCCAAAAGATAGCCTCACCGCTCCTCGATCTGCAAGGATTGACAGCTAATTTTATCTGAGAGAACTGCACTTGCCATTTTACCCGTGTGAATTTCTAAATAAGCATCTGGCGGAGCATGAAACAAAAGACGTTGCCCTGGAAAAACAACTCGTTCAAAGTACCAATTAGAAATATTTGCAATCCGAGCAACCTGAATCAAATTAGTAGTATTCATGTATCCGCAAAGAACTTGCTGCGGATGCTCTGAAGCTGGAAAAGGGACTCGATCCATAGTTGCAAATAGGATGCTAAGGGTACTGGGAATTTGCCGCACAACTCAATCAATCCCTGGCTGACGGCTAATTATATCCATCTGAGAATGATGATGGTTACTCTTGGCAGCATGATGACTGTTTGGTGTATCGTATACCCCCCAAGCTTGAATTCCCCAGCGATTCAAGATAGCTTCAGCGCGATGAATCTCTGCTGGCGTACCTTCCACCACTATCAAATAATCCCCTCGAGCGACTCGATTTTGATAAAATTTGGCTTGCTCTTCGGGAATTCCCCAGCCAATTAACGCTCCACCAAGTCCACCAATTGCAGCACCAATTCCACCTGTGACGAGAGTATTTGCTAAGACTGCACCTGCGGCGGCTGCGGGACCAACCCCAGGAATTGCTAGCACTGCTAACCCTTCAATTAAACCAAGTAAACCTCCGGTTGCACCACCAGCGATCGCACCAGCTCTAGCACCTTCACCAGCTTGGTTTCCGGTTTGGGATGTATTGTCAAGTCGATCGCGACTCGCTGCGTCTTTGGCAATAGCAGAAACTTGTTGCATGGGAAAACCGCTATCTCTCAATTGACTGAGTGCTTGTTCTGCTTGTACGCGATTGGGAAATATACCAACAGCGTGTTTGAGATGACCTACAACCATTTTGCCTCCTTTTGTGCGATCTAAACGAGCCAGAAAAATTTGAAAATTATTGACATCTGTTTTGCTCGACTCATGTTGTAGATTTCAATTTTGTTAAGTTGCGTTACAGAGCGAGCGATATACCACTTATAAATTAACGATCGAGGTGGTGATAGTACGAAGATAGATCTACAAAGTGGAAATCTCGTGGAGAGCTGACAAAATCTTGGTTGCTAAAAATGTAACCAGTGGCTAGATGAGCCATTCGAGTGAAAAAGTGAATATGTGACGCAGTTAGGTTTACAACTTTAGATCTAACCCTTACGGTTGAAGACTCAAGTTACAGCACAGCCGTACAATCTGTAGGCTTAGTCACTTTCCCCTAGTCGTCGATTTGCATTTAGCTCTAGGAGCTACGAGTTATGAGAATTTTATTGGTGGAGGATGATGAAGCGATCGCTCAAGCTCTAGCAGATGCTCTTGGCACGCAAAATTACGTAGTCGATATTGCTGTTGATGGTGAAGATGGTTGGGCTTTAGTGGGGGTGAGCAACTACGACTTAATCGTATTGGATCTGATGCTACCCAAGCTGGATGGTATCAGTCTGTGTCGAAAGTTACGACAAGAGCGCTATCAAATGCCCATTCTCCTACTCACGGCAAAGGATACCAAAACTGATAAAGTGATGGGTTTGGATGCTGGGGCAGATGATTATGTTGTCAAACCCTTTGATTTTGAAGTCTTAACTGCTCGAATTCGCGCTTTGTTGCGACGGGGAAACGCTGTCTTACCTCCGGTGCTAAATTGGGGTCACTTGCGTCTTGACCCCAGTAGTTGTGAGGTGGCTTACAACGGTCAAACTCTGCATTTATCGCCCAAAGAGTACGCGCTGTTAGAACTATTTATGCGTAACCCACAACGGGTATTCAGCCGAGGTGCGATTGTCGAACAACTTTGGGCATTAGACGACCCACCGGAAGAAGACACGATTAAATCTCATATTAAAAGCTTGCGCCAAAAACTCAAAGCCGCAGGTGCGTCCAAAGATGCGATAGAAACTGTTTATGGGTTAGGCTATCGCCTCAAGCCTCTGCCTCAAACCCACCCAACAGATTCCATACTCAGTCAACCAGAAGCAGAAACATCCCAAATTGAGTCAAGTTGGGCGCAACAACAGATCGTGCTGGCTGTGGCTAAAGCCAGGGAGGATTTCAAAATTAAAGTTAGCGATCGCCTCGTCGTATTGTCACAAGTGTCTCAGGTGCTACAACAAGGTCAGCCTGGTGATGAATTGCTTTCACAAGCACGGCAAGAAGCCCATAAACTAGCAGGCACTTTAGGCACTTTTGGTTTTACTGAAGCTTCGCGTCTAGCTCAAGAAATAGAAGACCAGTTGCAAACCATCACAGCTTCTCTAGATGAAGCTCAATCTTTACACCTCTCTCAACTTGTGGTGCAGCTGCAACAGAAATTATAATTGACTCTGGGGATTTCAATGTTGTCCGCGATCGCCGAAATATTTTAATTTAAGACGGCAGCTATTTGGTCGGCTATCTTTAAGGGATTAAATGGTTTATTCAGGACGGCTTTTGCGCCAAGTTGAGTAAATTCGCGATCGACAAAACGCCCCCTAGCTGTCAGTAAAACCACAGGAATATTACTAATTGTTGGGTGATTTTGCAGTTTTTGCAAAGTCGTCAGTCCGTCTTCATCTGGCATCATGACATCCAGAAGAATGGCATCCGGTCGTTCGTTTAAGGCATAGAGTAGTCCTTCTTTTCCTGAACGAGCAGTTAGCACCTGCCAACCTCCCATAATTTCCAGACAGGTTTGAATTAATTGACGGATATCATCTTCGTCATCAATCACTAAAATCTTTTTATCCTTTTTATCTGTCACTTTTCTCTTCTCCCTGTCAATTTTAAGTTACTGTACGATTTTGATCAATGTTTACTGGGTAATTATTATTAACGATCTGTCTACCAAAATTTTGTTTAAATGGTTCTACGAACGGAAGCGTACATTTGAATTGCCGCTCGAAACAAGAGATTTATGCTTAAGGATAAGCAGAAAAAGTGGAAAAGTCGTGCAGAGTGAGATGGCGGCAAGAAAAAGTGATGAGATAAATTCAATCATTTATTCATGGCGATCGCTCGCTGACTTAACCAAAACTCCCACTAACCCGAATAGGACAGCGATCGCTAACCAGAGCCACGGGTTAAATGCCAGACTAAATCCCCGTGGGCTACTCTCCCACCGCAAAAGCCAGAAACCTTCTGTACCAATGAAGAACGAAGGCACTCCTATAATATCGAATACCACAGGCAAGAAAAAACTAACGAGAACCAGTAGGGCTACAACTGTGAGAGTCAGATTTAACACGCGCCACATTGCAGATCTTACTTGCCCACTCGGTTGCCCAAAAGGTAGCGAAGGAGTATTTACATCAGGAGGTGCATAGATTGCAATTCCTGCTTTACGGTCTTCGACTTCGATTGTTGCCGGACAGCGTAAGAGTAGCGTTGCCAGCCACAGATCTCCACTGGCTCCGCTCGTGTTGAGGATTACAATCCATCCCAACCAGGGTGCTTGGGGAAAAATAGCCATGAGTAGAAGCGCAAGCGCATCGATGACAACTAAAGGAGCGAGTGAAATGACCAAAAAAGCATTACGCTCAAAACGAGTTCCAGGTGCAGTGGCGTAAGCATAAGGCAGGAAAAACTTAACCCCGACTCCATAGCGCGGCTTGCCCCCAAATGCGGTAAAAGCAAGACCGTGGATTAGCTCGTGTACGATAAACGTACCGATCGGGATAGCCAGGAAGTAGAGCAAGATCAAAAGTGTCTGCCATGCCTGTTGAGAATGGACTGCGGCACTGAAAATCCATGCTCTCCCATAGCCATGAATTGCTTGGTAAAAAGTAGCGATCGCTGCTGCTGTAACTAGAAACAGTACGATACTCAAGCTTGTCCAATACAAAGCAATATCGCTCGTCAAGCGAAAGACGTAGATTGGGCGATCGCGAGTTGCCTTGGTCATAGTTAACACACCTCCTGCCGAGTTAAGTTGGTAGTATCGAAGCAAGGTGGAGTCTTGTTGCTCAATTTCCCTTCAATTTCAATCAGGCTATCTCTTTCTAGAGGCGGATGCTTGCCATCTCTGAAACTAGCTAGAAGTGAAACTCAGCCTGTACAAGATTCTCGCCGCATTACCCTCAACCCAGCGACCGTGTTGAGCGAGAGTTAAGTTTACCGATAGAAAGCCTAAGCTTGTCTTGCGCCACTTGAACTGCATCGGCGGTATCGAAACGCGCCGACGATCTGAGCGTGCAGACCAAAGCGGAAAGTGCCGCATCCAGTTCAGTCGTCAAAACGTGGTCGCCAAGTGCCGATAGGATGCAGAGTATAAGGCTCTCTGCCCGTTGTTGCTGCTCTGGGGGTAGGCGGTCAAACATGATGGCAAACGTATGGACGACCTCAATGAAATTTTGGTGCTGCATCGATTCTGAGGAGACAACTGCCAGGGACTCGAACGCGTCCATCAGTCGTGCTAACACATTGTCCGTGTAAACTACTGGGATAGGCTGCTCGTCGGAGTCTTCATCCTGCTCAATCGACCATTGAGCCAATATATTCCGCAGACTGTGGATTGTCAGCAGCCCTGGGTAAGGATTAGATTTTGAGGTGGATATTGATGTCCAAGCAATCGTTGCGAGTTGCTCGATTCCGTATTCAGGGTCAGTATCGATGTCTCGCTGGACTTCTAGACGAATAGCGTCTTGCACACAGTGCTTAACCCTTGCCGCATCTTTGTCTGTTTGCGCTTGAAAAAGGGCGATCGCATCTTGGAACGCCACGTACGAGCCGATTGACACCAGTAGAACGATCTCGACTTCACCCTGTACATCCTTAACAACAGCACCAATGCTATCAATATCAATGTGAGTTACCGATCCATGCCTTGTCGCCGTGACCAGCATCCTAACAGCTCCCTTGTAGCGTGACGCTCGCCGAGTTTTTTGAATCAGGTGTAGTTGATGCTCTCGCGCCGCCAGGATACGATCGTGAATGGCTTCGATAATCACAACGGGTCGCATCTGGTTGATGGTCGTGTAGAGTAGCAGGAGCAGTAGGTAAAGTGCGATAACAATCAGTAGCAGCGCCAGGGTTGCGCCGAACACCGGATTAAAGGGTTCGTTAACGGTGGCAAGAGTGGCAAGCGCGTAGAGCGCAAGACCGACGAAGAATCCGAAGTAGAATTGATTCAGCGGACGGCGCAAGAACTGGTCGGAAACTTGATAAGTGAGGGAGCTAGCGGATTGCTGTAGCGCCACCAGCAGCAGCGAGATTGTGATCGACGTTATCGTAATAATACCGCTAGAGATTGTGCCGAGCAAATTGCTGGTCGCGTTCGTGTCGGAAAATACATGCAATTTTAAGACATGACGGAGCGGTTCGAGCCACGCAATCTGGGTACGATCGAGGGTATATGAGCCTGCTGCCAGCAGGAGGAAGCCGATGATGGTACAGGTTGGGATAGTCAAAAACTCTACAAAGGCAAGCCTGAGCGTACCAAGTGTCTTGAATATGCCTCCCCTATACTCCCTGAAGCGGCTGTATGTACTCCTTCGCCTGCCTTTTTTTACCTGAGTTCGACGTAAGTTAAAGAGAGATAAAAGTCTAGAAATTATATATGACATAAGTTACGGGCTAAATATTGGCAGTCTATCTCAGTCGCCAATTCATAGTAATCGCCCACTTTAGTGACTTGTGGTTCGATTGCAAGTGTTGCGTACTGTTGCGCTGCGCGATCGCGAGAACGATTTGTCGGAGTTTCAACCAGTACGGAAATCAGGAGCGCACTGAATCCGATCGTTTGACCTAACATTCATCCCATTTTCTCTCCCAAATCTCGTCTGCGCCGCAGCCAGCTAGCTATATCGTTCGCAGTCACGATCCCCTCTAACTTCCCATCACGGACAACTAGTACCCGTCGCACTCCCGATGCTGCCATTTTTTCCAACACCTGGGTCATATTTTCTTCTGGACGAGAGACGATCCCCTGCTCGACTGAAATCATGGTATCTGCAACGGCGCGGCTATGCCATTCCTCGCGGGGGATATCCTTGACTCGGTTGAGGGTGATGATTCCTAGCAGGCGATCGCCCTCAGTCACGGGGTAAGCTTGGTAACGCTGCCGGAGAAAGTATTCATCAACTAACTCTCGTAACATCAAGTTAGGTGGTACGGTCTCAGGTGCAGGTGTCATTAAATCTCGTACTCGCACTCCTTCTAAACTCGCCCGTACTACCAGTTGTTGGTAACTGTAGTCAGCCGCATTGTTCAAAAACCAGCCAATGAAAATTAACCACAAACCGTTGAGGATTAAACCGCCAAACAGTTGCACGACTCCAAGAGCGATAATTAGGTAGCTGAAGAATTTCCCACCCCATGAAGCAATGCGCGTCGCTTTTTTCAAGTTCCCCGTGATTTTCCAAACAGTGGCACGGAATAGACGACCGCCATCCAGGGGAAAACCAGGTAGCAGATTGAAGATAGCGAGGATGAGATTAATCGAGGCGAGATATCCAGTCACGCCATTGACAGCCACGCTCCAGCCAGCAGCCGTACCGATCCAGTAGAGCAGACCAAATAGAACGGCGATCGCTACACTAGTAAGCGGTCCTACGCCGGCAATTTGGAACTCATCACCAGCAGTCTCGGCTTCCATACGGGTACGGGACACGCCACCAAAGGCAAACAGCGTGATTCCTTCCACCGAAATCCCTTTAGCTCTAGCAACAAAAGAGTGAGAAAGTTCGTGAGCCAGTAGGGAAGCAAAAAACAGCAGTGTTGTCACTACTCCCATTACGATATACGTCCCTTGCGACAGTCCAGGGTAGTTACCTGGGAATACACTGCCGATAAACGTCCACAAGATTAAGAAGAAAATGAGGAACCAGGACAGATCGACACGGATCTCAAATCCAGAAATGGAACCAAGTCGAAAGCTTTGCATAAGACACAACTTTTTCCGTTTTATGTCTTTGAAGTTAGAACAAAAAAGTGGAAAAGTCGGGAAGACAGGTCAGTTATCAGTAACCAGTGACCAGTGACCAGTTATCAACGACCGAAGAAAGGTTGTAGGGTGTGGGGTGTAGTCAGTAATTAATTGCGTTCACGTAGCTTGCGGGTATCGAAGGGGTAGTGTAGCGAAGCGTAAGAGCGTTTATTGCGAATTGTGAATTGTTTCTGTCTTGTGCTACAAGTCAATCTCTAACATTAACCGTCAACATAAAAGATGCAAGCTAAAAAATGCAGAACGTATAGAAAATAATGTATTCCCACATTAAAGGTTATACTGTCGCCCCGATCGCCGTTGTCATCGCTTTTCTATTGACGCAGCTTGTCTGGTGGCTAATTCAGCCCCACTTGTATCCGCTGTTTCTAGCTGCGGTGATGGTAAGTTCCTGGTCTGGCGGAATTGGACCTGGATTATTTGCTACTGTCTTATCTGCTGTACTCTGCAACTACTTCTTTATTCCTCCAGTTTATTCACTGGTACTCAATCGAGATGGAATCGTTGGACTGCTGCAATTTGCGCTCGTGGCACTCCTAATTAGTTTTCTCAACGCAACGTTGCGTTCTACCCAACGCCAAGCCGAGCTTAACGCCAAAGAAGCCCAGCGCAATTATGAATATTTACAGCAATCTCAGGAGAACTTGCATCAAAGTGAAGAACGCTATCGCTTGTTTGTCGAAGGAGCAACTAACTATGCGATTTTCATGATGAATGCAGACGGTCAAATTACCAGTTGGAATGTGGGAGCAGAACGTATTTTAGGCTACTCTGAAGCAGAAGCTATTGGTCAACCGCTATCGCTGATTTTTACCCCAGAAGACATCGAGCAGGGTGTACCACAGCAAGCGCTCGGTAGAGCTGTAGCCGAAGGGATGTCTAGGGACGATCGCTGGCACCTCTGTAAAAATGGCTCGCGGTTCTGGGCGCATGGTGTCGTCACCCCCATCCGAGATGCAGCAGGTTCTCTACGCGGCTTTGCTAAAATTCTACAAGACTTGACCGAGCGCAAACAGTCTGAGGAGGAACGGGAGCAACTACTGTTTCGCGAACAAGCAGCCCGCGCCGAAGCAGAAGCAGCCAACCGTGCCAAAGACAACTTTTTAGCAGTCGTCTCCCACGAACTCCGCACCCCCATGACAGCAATTATTGGTTGGGCGGGGATGTTGCGATCGGGGATGCTAGATGAAAGTCGGGCAACTGGGGCGATCGAGTCAATCGAACGTAATGCTAGCTGGCAGATACAACTGATTGAGGACTTGCTTGATATTTCCCGCATCATCAGAGGAGAGATCTCGTTAAATTTCACTCAAGTTAATTTAGTGGAAGTTATTACAGCAGCACTTGAAGTCGTGCATCCAACAGCCGTAAAGAAAGAAATTGAATTAGAGTTCGTGCGGGACTCGCTAGGAGAAATCGGGAAGCGGGTGGAGGGTGAGGTTTCAAGCGGTACGAAACCGAGTAGTCGGGAGTCGGGAGTCGGGAGTCGGGGATCTGACAGCTCACCGCTTCTAATCTGGGGTGACAGCGAGCGTTTGCAGCAGGTAATCGTGAATTTGCTCTCCAATGCTGTTAAGTTCACACCTGAAGGCGGAAGAGTTGGAGTGCGGCTGACTCAAGGGAGTAGGGAGCAGAGAGCAGGGAGCAGAGGAAAATTCACCACTTACCACTGTGATGCCCAGATCCAAGTTATCGACACGGGCATCGGCATCAGCCCTGATTTTCTCCCATATATTTTCGATCGCTTTCGTCAGGCAGATAGTACGAGTGCTAGGTCAAATAAGGGGTTAGGATTGGGTTTAGCGATCGCTCGTCATCTTGTGGAACTACACGGCGGTTCCATTCAAGCTAATAGCCCAGGTAGGGGACAAGGAACTACATTTACTGTCAAGCTACCTGTGAGGGATGCATCGCCAATAAATTCGGTGCAAGTCAGCAGTGCAGCAGATCAAATGCACTCACCCGCAACTGTAGGAGATGCAATGTCGTCAGACAATCCTCCTACTCTCAACGGTCTGCGGGTACTCATTGTAGAAGATGAGGCTGATACGCGCGAATGGATTAGCACGGTGCTGGAAACTTGTGGTGCACGAGTCATTGCGGTTAATTCGGTAGACGAGGCAATGGTGGCACTCGAAACAGAAAGACCGGATGTACTAATCAGCGATGTCGGCTTGCCAGGGGAGGATGGCTACGGGCTGATCCGCAAAATCAGAGAACTCGAACCCCGAATGGGCGGCACTATCCCCGCTGTAGCACTCACGGCATATGCCAGAGTCGAGGATTATCAAGAGGCGATCGCCGCAGGCTTTCAACTCCACGTTGCTAAACCAATTCGAGCTGCCGAGTTAATTGCCATAGTCGCTAGTTTGGCTCGCATGGCTAAAAACCCCGAATAATCTGGCTGGAGGCTTTTCTCTCAAATTTCTCCACCAGTTTTCCACTATTTGGATATAACTTCAAGGTGTAGACCGTTAAATTGATTCATGTTAATTCCAGCACTGCACTGAAAATAAAAATTTCTATTTTTACTTGTTAAAACTAGGGGAGAATTTTGGCAAACAAGCAAGATTTTTGCCTAATTCAAACATAACTGTATGTCAGATATTTTCAGAGCAATTTTGATTTTAAAACCTATCAAAAAAATCAAATTGCTTGGCTCGAAAGGAGAAAAATATGCTCGCTCGACAAACGGAATCACTAGAGAAAAAGATTCTCAATTTTTTAAACCGCATTCATCGCCGGAATATCCGTGAGACACTGGCTGCATTCGCTGTCATTGCTATTTTTGCTTTTGATATTGCTTACGGTATTTCTCAGCACAGAGAAGATAATCTCTCGCTCGTTGGCGGCAGCATAATAATCTTGGCGATGTTGCTGAATGTTACTATCATCAGATGGAAGCTGCATATCCCAAAATCGGAAATTTCTGCATTCCCTCCCACTCAGTTTCCAGGCAAGTGGAAGCATCGTTTGACTCATCAGGCTCGTATGCTCAGGCTTGTTTGGTTATGGTATCTGTTGCCTTTATTCTTGGGGATTTCGATCTATCTTCTGAGCGTTTACGACAAATCTTCTATTAGTTTCATCATTCTGTTTTTGTTTGAGATAGCTGCCTTTATCGGAGCATGGCGGTTGAACATACAAGCAGCCAAGCAGATCGAAAGGGATCGCGACACATGGTTTGGCGTTGTTGGTTAATTTTGACAACTAAATCGCAATTTGTAGACTTCTCCCCCAGTTTTCCACTATTACAGCTTATTCTTACAACTAATCGAGACCAGTTGAAACTGAGTGTCTTCCAACTGGTCTAACTATGCCAATAGCCTGCCATTAACCCACTAGTAATAAAGCGATAGAGAGGTAGCACGAAGATGAGCAGTAGGAACGAACGCAATTCTTCATCCCAAACTGATACCCAGCAGGAGGATCGCAATGTAACACAAGTGCCGCAGCCACCCAAAGGCAAAGAGCGCTTAAAGTGGCTAGGACCAAGCTTTTTGTGGATGCTTTCAGCCGCGGGATCGGGTGAATTGCTGTTTACGCCGCGCATTGCTGCTCTATATGGCTACTCTCTGCTGTGGGCGCTGCTTGCAGCTGTGATCTTGAAATGGTTCATTAACGGTGAGGTGGGGCGCTTTACAGTCTGCACAGGGGCAACAATTCTAGAAGGCTTCAAGCAACTTCCTGGTCCGAAAAATTGGTCAATATGGCTGATTTTACTACCGCAAGCCGTGGTAGCAGTTTCTACTGTTGCCGGACTTGCGGGCGCTGCTGCTACAGCACTAATTTTAGTGACTGGGGGAACACTCCAGCTTTGGACGGTGATTATTATCGTTGTCACGGCGGCAATTGTTTTGTTTGGGCAATATAGCGTAGTTGAAAAGATTTCTTCTTATGTGGGAATTGCCCGCACAATTGCAGTGGTAGCAGCTGCGCTTTTTGTTTTTCCCAGCTTTCGCCAACTAGCAAATGGACTAGTGCCGCAAATCCCGCAAAACGTACAGTATGAAGAAATCCTGCCTTGGTTGGGTTTTATGCTAGCTGGAGCAGCGGGGTTGATGTGGTACTCCTACTGGGTAGAAGCCAGAGGTTATGGTGCTGCTAGCGTTAAGGGCAGAGAGAGGATAGACCCCAAGCAACTCGACCAAGGGGAGAAAAAAAAGTTGCAAGGCTGGATGGGTCTAACGCTCCTAGCTAACACCTTAGCTGTGGTAGGTGCATTATTGTCGGCACTGTCTTTCCTGATTCTCGGTGCTGAATTGCTGCGTCCGCAGGGACTTGTACCAAGAGAAAATCAGGTGGCGGAAACTCTGGGGCGATTATTAGGCGATATTTGGGGACCGTTTGGCTTCTGGTTTATGATCGCGATCGTATTCATCACCTTCTGTAGCACTGTCCTTTCCGTAGAAGATGGTTTTGGGCGGATGTTTGCCGATGGCACGCAAATTCTTTTACAAGGATTTGGGGTAAGAGGGCGTTGGACAAATGAAAAGTTCTTACAGCGTTTCTACATTATCGTGCTGCTAGTAGCTTTACCGATCGCCGTTTACCTGTTTTTCGGTCAACCTATTGGCTTGCTGCAAACCGCAGGCGCAATTGAAGCCGCCCACATTCCTATCGTTGCCGGACTAACGCTCTACCTCAATCACCGAATGCTACCAAAGGAACTGCGTCCGTCCAAGTTTATTTTTGGTGGAACGGCTGTTGCCGGAATCTTCTTCGCTGTGTTTGCAGTTATCTACTTGCTTCAGTTGCTTGGATTTATCGGATCGGGTAGCTCATCGGGCTGAAGTCGGTGTCATTAGACAAAGGAGCGATCGCTCTGGGAATCTCGGGTTTTAAAGTGCCGCTTGCTTGGGAAAGCGTCTACTTCAGAGCATATCAATACAATTGTAGATTTGGGATTAAGCATGGCACAATTGCACGAGCAAAGTAAGGCTTTTGGGCAACCAGGTGTAGAACCCCGTTGGACTCAAGGTAACAAAGACGGGGTAGGAACTGCTTATAGCGCCGCCAGTCGAGTTTGGTTTACGCTCTCCAATGGTATTTTGAATGAGGTTTATTATCCCACCATCGATCGCCCGCAAATTCAGGATTTACAATATCTAATTACCGATGGTGAAAGCTTTCTGCATGAAGAAAAGCGTCATCTCTACACCAAAACTGAGCGCATCGCCCCTGACGTTTTAGGATACCGAATTACTAACTCTGACCCAGAGGGACGCTACACCATTACTAAGGAAATTATTGCCGATCCCCAAGATTCCTGTATTTTGCAGCACACAAAACTTACAGGAGATCCCGATTGGCTGGCGAAACTGCGGCTTTATGTGCTGTGCGCCCCTCATTTAAGCATTGGGGGCTGGAATGACAGCGCTGCTGTGGTGGAAGTGGCAGGACGGAAAATTTTAACTGCCGAAGAAGGCGATAACTGGCTGGCAATGACAGCAACTGTTCCCTTGACTCGCCTCTCTTGTGGCTATGTTGGTGTCAGTGATGGTTGGACAGACTTAGTAGATAACTTGCAGATGGACTGGGAGTTCCCCTTGGCTGAAGCAGGGAATATTGCCTTGACAGCCGAAATCGACGTGCAAAATTTTCAGGAATTTACCTTGGGGCTTGCCTTTGGTAGACAACTGCACGACACAGTGACAACTTTGTTGCTGTCTCTAGATATTCCTTTTGAGGAAAAGCGATCGCTCTATATCAACCAGTGGCAAAGTGCCTGCGAACATCGCTTACCACTACAAGAAGTTTCTGGCGATCGCGGCAATCTGTATCACAGCAGTTTCAACCTGCTCCTAGCACACGAGGACAAAATCTATCCCGGTGCATTAATCGCCTCTCTATCAATTCCTTGGGGCGAGGCGCACAGCGATAACCAGCAGGGAGGCTACCATCTCGTTTGGCCCCGCGACATGGTAAGCAGCGTCACGGCATTGTTAGCGGCTGGACACAAAGCAACAGCTCTAGAAGCATTAATCTATCTAGCTGCCAGCCAACAAGCAGATGGTGGCTTTGCCCAAAACTTCTGGATTAATGGCGACCCCTACTGGACAGGAATTCAGCTCGATCAGGTTGCCTTCCCAATCATGCTAGCGTGGCGACTCTATCGCCACAAAGTCCTGCGCCAGTTTGACCCCTATCCAATGGTGATGGGGGCAGCTGGGTACTTAATCCGTCACGGTCCCGCTACTCAACAGGAACGCTGGGAGGAAGCGAGCGGCTACTCACCTTCAACTCTTGCCTCGAATATCGCAGCTTTGATCTGTGCTGCTACCTATGCTCGTGAACGGGGA
This sequence comes from Chroococcidiopsis sp. [FACHB-1243], assembly GCF_014696895.1. NCBI lineage: Bacteria > Bacillati > Cyanobacteriota > Cyanophyceae > Chroococcidiopsidales > Chroococcidiopsidaceae > Chroococcidiopsis > Chroococcidiopsis sp. [FACHB-1243]. Next base: position 24,030 of record NZ_JACJQX010000027.1, read on the forward strand.
GATGAAAATACTGCTCTGTTTATGGAAGAGTATGCCGATTTTCTCGAAAGTCATATCGAAGCTTGGACGGTGACGACTGAGGGAACTTTAGTTCCCCAAATCAAACGCCACTACATCAGAATTAACCCTGTAGATATTCACAACCCGCAACCGAATGAAGACCCAGATCGGGGAATGCTAGTTATTAGCAATCGTCCGCCTGGTAGTCAGTGGCAATTTCCCGCTAAAGAAATTGTCGATGCAGGTTTTCTAGAACTGGTGCGCTACGGCATTCGCCAGCCCGATGACCCTGTGATAGTTGATTCCCTAAAAGTTGTAGATGCTGTCCTGAAAGTAGAAACGCCTTTTGGTTCCTGCTGGCATCGCTACAACCACGATGGCTACGGACAACGAGAGGATGGCGATTCTTTTATTACTGGAGGCAAGGGGCGGGCATGGCCCCTACTTACAGGAGAGCGCGGGCATTACGAACTAGCCGCAGGGCGCGATCCTCAGCCCTTCATCCAAGCAATGGAAGGCTTTGCTTCCGATACAGGATTGCTGCCCGAACAAATCTGGGATGAAGCGGATCGTCCCGAAGCTTACCTATATCTGGGAAAACCTACAGGTTCGGCTATGCCGTTGGCATGGGCGCACGCCGAATACATCATGCTGCTGCGATCAGCTAGAGATGGACAAGTATTTGAGTGGATACCAGAAGTCGCAGCACGCTACCAAGGCGATCGTAACTCTCATCGTTGTTTAGAAATTTGGAAATTCAACCGTCAAGTCTCCACTGTGAAGCAGGGATACACCCTACGAATTCAAACGTTGGTTCCCTTTCGCTTGCGCTGGTCAAAAGATGACTGGCAAACGGTAAATGACACTGACTCAACAGCAACGGCTCTTGACATTGATTTTGTGGATATTTCAATTGACTCTAAGCATTCATCTCCAATTCATTTCACCTTCTTCTGGATTGATTCTCAAAACTGGGAAAGTCGCAACTATCAAGTTGCGGTTGTTAGTTGATGTGTATAAAAGCTATTACCTTATGACTCTTGCAACCAAACCTTTTTCTAACCGCATCGCAGTTGTTTTTGACTTTGACGATACCCTCGTACCGGATACCGTCGATAGTTTATTAGAAAGTTTAGATATTGATGCTTTGAAGTTCCGCCAAGAACGAATTCAGCCCTTAGTTGAAAGCGATTGGGATAAGATTCTGGCACGATTCTATGCTTTAATTGAGGAATCAAAACGCCAGGGCAACAAGATAACCAAGGAATATATTGCTAGTTTTGGCGATCGGTTACAGCCGTTTGATGGCGTGACTCAAATGTTCGATCGCCTGCGACAAAGCGCCCACCAAATTAATCCTAAAGTAGAGGTTGAATTTTACCTAATTACTTGCGGGATGGTGGAGATTGCCCGCCATAATTGCATTGCTCCTCATTTTAAAGCAATGTGGGGGTGTGAGTTTTCTTATAATAAAAATGGCGGAATTGAGTTTTTGAAAAAAATCGTTACGCATACTGAAAAAACTCGCTATCTCTTTCAACTGGCAAAAGGAATTGAGCATCATCAAGATGACGGTCAAACTTTTGTTTATCGAGACGTACCCGCTGAGGAACTTCGTATTCCTCTGACGCAAGCGATTTATGTTGGTGATGGAGAGTCCGATATTCCCTGCTTTTCGCTACTAAATCAAGAACAGGGTACAGCGATCGCTCTTTACAAAAATAGTAGTACGCCCAAAGAATGGGGACGGGAATTAAACCTGACCCAAAGCCAGCGAGTTGCCAATCTAACGCCCGTAGATTACAGCGAGAATTCTGAATTAATGCGATCGCTAATGCTAGCTGTAGAGAGTATATGCAAACAAATTTCTCTACATCAACTAAGCGTTGGCGAGTAATTAAACACTCATTTCAGAAAAAGGAAACAGCTAACCGATGAGTCAACCGATAGGACGTAAACATTGGGCGATTGCAGAAGGTTACATCCCTGCATACGGCACTGGCAAAGAACCCCAGTTTACCAGTCACGAAACTGCCTGTTTGCTGAATACCTCAGATCGAGATGCTCATGTAGAAATCACCATCTACTTCAGCGATAAAGAACCCATAGGACCGTATCGGGTAACTGTTCCCGCCCGACGTACCAAACATTTGCGTTTCAACGACCTCACAGAACCCGAACCCATTCCTCGCGATACTGACTACGCCAGCGTAATTGAATCCGATGTACCAATTGTGGTGCAGCATACTCGGCTGGATTCCAGACAAGCAGAAAATGCTTTGCTTAGCACGATTGCCTACGCCAGCAGTTAATTCAGTTAATTGGGGACGATTCCATGCTCAACTGGATTACCAACATTATTTCTTCCTTGAGTTACTGGGGTATTGCCCTGCTGATGCTGCTGGAAAATATTCTTCCTCCCATACCTTCAGAAGTGATTATGCCACTGGCAGGATTTACCGCCCAGAAAGGGCAGTTGAACTTGCTGTTTGTCATTCTGGCAGGAACGGTAGGATCGATATTAGGTGCATTACCTTGGTACTACATCGGCAAGCAGGTGGGAGAACGACGCTTGCGACAGTGGGTAGACCGACACGGTAAGTGGTTGACCTTATCAGGGGAGGATATCGATAAGTCTCAGCAGTGGTTCAACAAATACGGTGGGGCAGTGGTGTTCTTCGGTCGCCTCATTCCAGGCGTTCGTACCCCGATCTCGATCCCAGCTGGTTTTGAGGAAATGCCACTGTTCGCCTTCTTGCTGTATTCAACAGTCGGGACTTTATTGTGGGTAGGGTTGCTGAGCTATGCGGGTTTTGTGCTGGGTCAGAATTATCAGCTCGTGAAAAAGTTCCTTACTCCGATTTCTATTGTCGTGGCGGTGGTGCTGGCATTGGTTTTGGGTGTTTGGATTTTCCGTCGCCGCCAGAAGAAACACAGCAGTAAAAAGTAAAAAAGTCTTCCTACTTCAGATTTCGCATTTCATACTTTAGCAAGAGGTTGGAAAAGTGGATGCAGTAAAAAACCTATGGTATCAAAATGCGATCGTTTACTCCTTGGATGTTGAAACTTTCATGGACTCAGATAGTGATGGCATCGGTGATTTTCAAGGACTTACCAAGTGTCTAGATCATTTATCGGGCATAGGAATTACCTGTTTGTGGTTGTTACCGTTCTATGCCTCTCCCAACCGCGATAACGGCTATGACGTAATGGATTATTACAGCGTCGATCCCAGACTAGGGACGCTGGGCGATTTTGTTGAGTTCATGCACCAAGCACGAGAACGAGGTATTCGGGTCATCGTCGATCTTGTCGTCAACCATACATCAATTCAGCACCCCTGGTTTCAAGCCGCGAGAAAAGATAAAAACTCTAAATATCGCGATTTTTATGTATGGTCGGAAGATCCGCCTAAATCTGACCCAAAACTGCTGATGTTTCCCAATGTGGAAGATAGCATTTGGGATTACGACAAACGGGCAGGAGCGTACTACTTACACCATTTCTACAAAGAACAGCCAGATCTGAATATTGCTAACCCTACTGTGAGAGAAGAAATCTGCAAAATCATGGGTTTCTGGCTGGAACTTGGCGTGTCTGGTTTTCGGATCGATGCTGCTCCATTTTTAATTAAAGGGATTGGGATCGAAGGTGCAAACCAGCAAGATTTACCAGATTTCTTGGCTCAAATGCGAGAATTTCTTTCTGCTCGGCGGGGTGATGCCATACTGTTGGCAGAAGCTAACGTCCCTCCAGATCAAATCCCGATTTATTTTGGCAATGGCGATAAGATGCATATGCTGTTTAACTTTCTGTTGAACCAGTATGTGTTTTTGGCGTTAGCGCGGCAAGAAGCTAGCCCCTTGCGTGATGGACTGAAAACTCTACCGGAGATGCCCAAAAACTGTCAGTGGCTCAACTTTGTCCGTCACCACGACGAACTCGCGCTCGATCGCCTCAGTCAATCGCAACAGGAAGAAGTCTTTCAAGCCTTTGCCCCAGATGAGAATATGCGGATTTATGGGCATGGGATTCGCCGTCGTCTACCACCAATGCTAGATAGTGACAGCCGACGGATCGAACTGGTTTATAGCTTGATGTTTAGCCTACCAGGTACGCCCCTCATCCGCTACGGTGAAGAAATTGGCATGGGTGAAAACCTATCGCTACCAGGTAGAGATAGCGTCCGGACACCGATGCAATGGTCAAATGCAGCCAATGGTGGCTTTTCTGCTGCTCCCGCCGCTGCCCTAAGCCGACCCGTCATAACAGAAGGAGAGTACGGATACGAGCGAGTCAATGTTGCCAAAGAGCAGCGCGACCCTAACTCGCTCGTCAACTGGATGGAACGGCTAGTTCGTCTACGCAAGCAATGCCCAGAGTTTGGGCGAGGACAATGGCAGATTTTGGAGACGGACGAGCCGTGCGTATTCGCTCACTGCTGCGAGTGGGAAGGTAATGCGGTTATTGCCCTACACAATTTATCTGACCGAAAATGTATCGTTAGGCTTAAGTCGAGCGAGTATCAGCATCTAAGCGATGTGTTTGGCGATCGCCAGTACGAAGCCGTTAGCGATGATTCTGGTTCTATCCCTCTAGAAGCATACGGCTATCGTTGGTTGCGGGTGAATCAGATGTAGCAACACGCTCGCTCGATTTAGTTGGCGATCGATTTTCTCGGACTCATCGATCTGGTGGAGCGATCGCCACCCTATCTAAGGAGCGATCGCTGCATTATATAGGTTATTCCTTGAGGAGTAATTTAATGCAGAATCTCAATTTCTCCCCGACTTTTCTACTATTTATTCTTACTGTAATAGAACCAAGTCGGTTATCTAATTTGACTGCACTACACAGGCTCACAGGCTCTAGTACAGAACACAAATTGGCGATCGACAAGTAGACATCAGAAATTGAGGATGCGATCGTGAAGAGAAAATTCATTAACAACAAAAGTATTGCCTGCGCTCTCGCTTACCCTTGCGAACTTCCCCAACTGTGGAAGACTCAGGGAATAATTGCCTTAGCAGCAATGGCATTAGTTATACCTTCTGGCGCTCTTAATGCAACAGAAGTTACATCAGTTACGCATCAAAAGAACGTTATTGCTCAGGCAGATACGCGCAGAACGCCGCAAGAGAGACAAAACGTTACTGCAGAGGAATTAGCCGATAAAGTCAAAGCCTTGGTAGGTAAAACTGTGACCGTTAGAGGTCAATTTGTCAAACAAATTGGTGATAATGTTTTTGCAATTGTTGACGAGCGATTTTTTGGTGCTGAACCAATTGTCGTCGTGAATATTTCTGGCAATCCTTTGAATATTCCCACTGACGATATCAAAGTTCAAGCAACAGGTGTCGTGCGGAATTTCTCCTTGGAGCAAGTCAGCAAATATTACAACACCTCTTTCGATCGCGCTACGCAGGCACTGTATAAAAACTCTCCGGTTGTCGTTGCTCGATCAGTTGCTCCCGCACCAGAAGCAGATGAACTAACGATTACCCCACAACCGTACTATGGCAGACGCATTGCCGTGCCAGGCGATGTATCAAACATCTACAGTCCTTATGCCTTTACTCTCGACGAGAGTTTGTTGGTGTTGAATCCAAATCCACAACCGAATTTTCGGCAAAACGTCGATCGCGGTGAGAAAGTCGTTACCACTGGCGTGCTGCGCCAATTCGTCATTGCCGATCTGGAGAGGGACTATGGTTTAAAATTCGATGCAGATGTACGCAGGCAGTTGGAAACTGCCTATGCTGGCAAGCCCGTACTTATTAGTGATGGTGTTTACCCGTCCGCAGTCGAACAGTAATTGACATTTGCTCTGGCTACTGTCGCATCAGCTTTTACACGAGTGCCGACTTCCTACACGCAACTCCTTCTTCCTATGGCTCAGATTGGATATCACGCTTCTCACGAACAATTCAAACCCAGAGAACTGTTACAGTACGTGCAAATGGCAGCTCAGGCTGGCTTTACCCATGCCCTTTCCTCAGATCACTTCCACCCTTGGAGCGAACAACAGGGGCAAAGCGGTTTTGCTTGGTCTTGGTTGGGTGCAGCAATGCAAGCAACACCTGAGCTGAATTACCGAGTTGTCTGCGCTCCAGGACAACGGTATCATCCGGCAATTATTGCTCAAGCAGCGGCTACCTTGGCAGAAATGTTTTCCAATCGTTTCTGGCTGACTGTTGGTAGCGGTCAGGCAGTGAATGAGAGTATTACGGGTGATAAGTGGTTATGTAAGAGCGATCGCAATACTCGACTCAAAGAGTGCGTCGATATTATTCGCGCTTTGTGGCGAGGAGAAACCGTGACTCACAAAGGTTGGGTTTGTGTTGAGGAAGCAAAACTTTATTCGCGCCCCGAAAACCCACCCCTAATTATCGGTGCTGCCATTACAACTCAAACAGCCGAATGGCTGGGGAGTTGGGCAGATGGATTGATTACCATTTCTCGTCCGCCAGATAAACTCAAACAAGTCGTTGATGCTTTTCGTCGGGGTGGCGGCGAAGGCAAGCCGATGATTTTGAAAGTCCAGCTTTCATACGATTGTGATGAAGAATCAGCACGTCAAAAAGCTCATCAACAATGGCGCAATAATATTTTTAAAAATATCGTGATGACTCAACTAAGAACACCGCAACAGTTTGATGCGGCGGGGGAGTTTGTCAAACCAGAGGAATTATCCGCGCATGTTCGGATATCGGCAGATCCGCAGCAGCATATTGAGTGGCTCCAGAAAGATATCGAACTAGGGTTTGATGAATTAATGTTGCACAACGTCAATCGAGAGCAGCAGCAGTTTATTGAGGTATTTGGCGAGAAAGTTTTGCCAGAACTCCTTCGCAGTTAAACTCATGAGGCAAAATCAAAACAGAACTACATTATGCTCAAATAGCTCCATCCCAAAGTAGAAGTTAAGCTGCGTTGGTTTTTGCTATTTGGTATTAAAGCCAATCCCAAATAAGGGAGCTATTGCCGATGCGACTAAAGACTATCTGGCTTCTACTGAAGGATACTGCGGTAGAATGGCAGGAAGATAAAGCATCTCTGTGGGCAGCAGCGATCGCCTTTTATACAATTTTCTCCATTGCACCTTTGCTGATAATTGCGATCGCGATTGCTGGAGCAGTATTCGGTCGAGATGCTGCCGAAAGTCAAACCGTCGCCCAGATCCAAGAGTTAATCGGTCAGCAGGGAGCGCAAGCAGTCCAAGCAATAATTCAAAATGCTCAGCAGCCAGGAGCAGGGGGAACTTTAGCAACTCTTTTTGGCATTGCCACGCTGCTACTAGGAGCATCAGGTGTATTCGCGCAACTACAAGAAGCACTGAATGTAATTTGGGATGTCAACCCCCAACCTGGATTAAATATTAGAGGTTTCTTACAGAAACGTCTATTATCGTTCGCGATAGTCTTAGTCATTGGCTTTTTATTGCTAGTGTCACTCCTCGCTAGTGCGGCACTAGCAGCGATCGCCAATTTCTTCGGACACCTATTTCCAACCTGGATTCAGTTGGGGCGAATCCTAAATTTCATCTTTTCCTTAATTGGGACAACGCTACTATTTGCTCTAATTTATAAAGTTCTACCCGATATTAAAATTGCTTGGAGTAATCTTTGGATTGGTGCAACTACTACTGCTTTATTATTCGCTCTGGGTAAATATTTCATTGGGCTATACCTCGGTAATAGCAGCATTGGCTCTAGTTATGGAGCCGCAAGTTCTCTCGTTATCGTATTAATTTGGGTCTTTTTCTCGGCTCAAATTCTTCTGCTAGGTGCTGAGTTTACTCAAGTGTATGCTAAGCGAAACCGTTACAAATGAATCATATTTAAACAGCCTTATTCATTCTTCACAAAGCTTATCGACTCAAAGCTTGAATTATTTACTTATTAAGTAAGAGTTGCATTTTTTCAGTTTTGCAACTCTTATAAGAACCAAACTTCTATTGCCAGCAGCGAACTAATTTAGAGAATGTCTGCTCTGTTACGGTTCCTTCTAGCCCTGAGCCGATCTTCGTAATCTTTCATGTACAGCTCATTCATGTCGTAAAAGTAAGGCTCTAGAGCATAGTTGTACGTCATAGGACTGTACAGAAAACCTGCTGCTGGCATTGCCATTGAAGGGCGATAAATACCTCTAACTTGCTCCTCATAATCGTTGTCAATTTTTAGATCTTCCGTAAATTCGGGTAAATCTTCCACTTGCTGTTTAGTCAGAGTTGGAGCATAAACTCGATTGTCGTCAAAGTCTATACGAGTCATTCCAACTGGGAGTAATACGTTCTTGCCGAAAATCCAAAAACCTGTATCGACAATGAAATAACGGAGACGATCTTCTTCATCTACCATGACATTTTTTACAGAACCAACTTTATCGTCACCCTGACCGTAAACATCAAAACTCAGAATGTCTTTGCCATGAAAAGCATCTTTGTAATCGGGATCGTATTCATTCAGCTTGTACAAAACCATGTCATTTCTCTCCACTTGTTTGAGGTTAGCGAACTCATCAGAGCAAAAATTTCGTAATCTCATGAGTCTCGCTACCGATTAGTTTGAAGATATAGCAAGATAGTGGAAAAATCGGGGAGAGATTGAACGGTAAGAAATTGTCTATTTCTACTGCTGGTTTCGTTAATTCTGTGTTTTTGAGGTGTCTGCTAGGAGAAAATTCAAACGCATCTGATGAAAGGGATCGCACTCAATTTGTTGTCCCTGACAAGCAAGTTCTGTTCCATCCACCCACACTTGCTGCAACTTGATTCCGTGCAGATGCACTCGTACTTTTTGGTAAGGAAAAGCATAATCTCCTTGAGTTTCCCAACTCAGTTCTAAACCATTCTCATCTCTTACCATGCCAAATCGATCTAGTCGCCACTCTCCGTAGCCGTCACCAGCGTCGCTGTATAGGGAGTGAGGAGTGGGGAGTCGGGAGTCGGGTATGTTCTTTGCATTCCCTTCCACAGATGGATAAACGTGAAGAATCAGTTGTTTGTTTTCCTCCATTGGGATAATACTGCCTGCCTTGACTAGTAAGGGAATTCGTTCTAGCGGTGCTGCCAAATCCACTTGCTGCCCACCTTCAAGCAATGTATCGTCCCAGAAGTTATACCAATAGCCTTTGGGGAGAATAGCATGACGCGTTAAGCGAAGCTGTGCCGTAGGCATTCGCGCTCCTGACTCCAGCACCGGACACACCAGCAACGCATCGCCCAGCAAGAAGGCATCATCCACATTCCAAAGTGCCGCATCCTGACTATCTGCCCAGAATACCGGACGCACTGGTGGATAACCTTTTTGACTCGCCCACCATGCCAATGTATAGAAATACGGCATCAATCGGTAGCGCAGTTGCAGGAATTCGCGCATGATGCTCAAATAAGGTTCGCCGTAATACCAAGGTGTCCGGTTGGCAACGTTATTAGAAGAGTGGGTGCGATAGAAAGTGTGAAAGGTTGCCATTTGGAACCAGCGCAGGTACAGTTCGGCACTGGGATTGCCTTGGAAACCACCAATATCCGAGCCACTGTAGGGAATTCCCGATAACCCCAAACCCACAACTGTCGAGATGGTCGTCCGCAGCATACTCCAATCGGAGTTGATATCTCCCGTCCACGTCCAGCTATAGCGTTGCAAACCCGCCCATCCCGCACGGGAAACGATGAAGGGACGTTGATGAGGACAATACTGACGCAGGCTTTCGTATGCTGCCCTAGCTTGTAGAAGTCCATAGATATTATGCGCTTCTCGATGCTCGCCACCTCTGCCGTCAAGATCGTGCCGTGTTTCTTTAGGTAAAGAGCGATCGCCCCAGGAAACAAAAGCCGCAGGTTCGTTCATGTCGTGCCAAAAACCCGCTACACCAGCATCGAGCAAGTATTGATACTGCCGACTCCACCAGTTACGAACCTTGGGGTGAGTAAAATCTGGAAACACGCACCAACCAGGCCACACGGGAGCAGTCACGAGTTGACCGTCAGGATATTTACAAAAGCCGTCTAATACCTGCCCCTCTAAAAATAGATTGCTTTCACGGCTGCACTTAATCCCAGGATTATTGATTGCAATAAACTGCACTCCCAGTTCCCGCAGTTCTCGTGTAAAACTTGCCAGATTGGGAAACCGCAACGGATCGATCGTGAAGGCACGGAAGCCTACCTGACAGTCAATATCTAGGTGAATTGCACTCAAGGGCAAATTACGCGCCTGAAATTCTTTGGCTTCTGCACGGACAACATCCTCAAATAGATAGCCCCAGTGCGACTGGTGATAGCCTAAAGCCCAGCGAGGAGGTAGCGGCGGACGACCTGTTAATTCTGTATAGCGTTCTAGCAGTTGAGCTGGCGATCCAGCAGTAAAGTAATAACGTAACGCTCCCCCTTCAAAGTCTGCTACGGCATTTTCTACAAAGGTAAAAGTGGCTTCAAAGGAATTTTCATAAAAAATCAGGTAGCTACCAGCAGAATGCAAACTCATGTAGATGGGAATGCAAATATACATCGGATCTGAACCCACTCCATACATCCCAGCTGCATCGTAATTCCACATCCGAAAGGCATGAGGCTTTTGCTGTTTGTCTTTTGCCTGACGCAAATTAAGCCCAAACGATCGCTCTCCTAAACCATAAATGCATTCCTCTTGTCGCAAACTAGCTCGATGAATCCAGCCATAATCTTTACGTTGAGGTGGTAATTCTTCCCGTAAAGTTTGCCCAGATGCATCGCAAAATGTCAAACTACCATCTACTGTGACAATAACTTGCAAAGCAGCAGTGGAGACAGTCCAGCGATCGCCTGTTTGTTTCAGTTTTGTTTCTACTTCCTGCCAATCGTGACGCGCAATAGCGTAAGGAACGGGCGATAATCCACCTTTCCATTCAATGCGAACTAAATTGGGTGTGAGAAAACAAACTTCCAACTCTGTCTGCTCAAAATAAAAATTAGCACCTCTGGATGTGGATTCAGCCTGAAGTAGTTTGCCAGGATTGTCAAAAGCTTCTTTAGTTGGCGGTCTTTTAAAATAGCGGGCACTGGCATCCCGTTGGCGCGAGTAGAGGTATGATTTTAGGGCGTAACGTGTATAGAAAAGCGATCCAACAACAAAATTAATTTTCAGTTTAATTTGCTTAAAACTAGTCATATTACTATTGCAGTAGGATGAATACTCGTAACTAATTTTTCAGGCTCATGTACATTACTTAATGACTGGTTAAATTTACCGTCTTAGGGGTTGTTCGATTGAGGGAACGCTTGGCTGAAGTCTCACTCAGTACGGAGATTAGAAGCGCACCCAAGCCGAGCAGTTGCAGGACAAAACGTGTCGCGTGCGAATACTCCCACTGGTTCCGTACTTGCGTCCAATCCGCTGGAATAGAATCGACCGTCCACTGAGCAAACTCAGCATTCATTGGTGCAACGAAGGCAAACCAAACTACAAGTGCTGCTGCTAGAAAAATCGTTCCGATCGATGTCCATTGGAAAGCTGGACGGCGTTTACGCACCGAAAATGTCAGCACGATCGCCGCGACAATTGAACCAACTTCGCTAAATATGCCAGGAAACGAGCCAAACTGCCGATACAAACTTTGCTGAATCGTTAAGTACAATGATGCAGGATAATTCATTTTGGCTGGCAACTCTAGCACGTGGCAGAATGCCATTCCCATGCTCAGCGCGGCAAGGATAAGCGTGACAAATCGAATGATTCTTAGATTCATGATGTCCTCCTGACTTTTCCCTCCACCTGCTCAACTTAATTCATGAATTAAGTTGAGTAAATGTTTTATTACTCCTTAATTTGCTACTGTTTTAGTTCAGCATATATAAAAATAGTGGAAAAGTCGGGGAGAAAGAATTAAACTTTATTAACTTGTGAATTATTGACAATTTTTGATTCTATCAATCGGTAGATTTTAGCTGAGCTATTTCATGTTTTTATAAAAGCAAAGATGGTAATGCTATAAAAGCAACCAGGAGAAATATTGTGCGCTGGGATAGAATTTTTGCCATAGTGCTGATTATCGTTTGTCTACTGGCAGCACTGGGTAATTGGCTAGGAAACCCTCGAAGAACAGAAGTTGCCAGCGATCGCCTGGGAAGAACAGGTACAGCAGCCCAGGTAGCTTTAGTAGAAATCTACGGTACGATTAGCGACGAACCTACAACACCTTTTGGCAGTGCAGACAACTCCAACTCGAACGCTATTATTAAATCGATTCGCCAAGCTCGTAAAGATGGAGTAAAAGCAATTTTATTGCATATCAATAGCCCTGGCGGTACTGCGGCTGCCTCTCAAGCAGTTTACAACGAGCTAATGCGAACTCGTAATGAAACTCCAATTCAGATTGTTGCCAGCATGGGAGATGTGGCAGCTTCGGGAGGTTATTATGTTGCTAGTGCTGCTCATCACATTGTTGCCAATCCTGCAACCACAACTGGCTCGATTGGGGTAATTATTCGTACTCAAAATCTGTCTTCCTTACTGAATAAGGTGGGGATTGAAACAGGTAATATCAAAAGCGGTCAGTATAAAGATATTCTCTCGCCTTTTCGAGAGATCTCAGCTGGAGAACAGGCAATCTTACAGGGAATTGTGACGGAATCCTACCAGCAATTCCTCGATGCGATCGTCGCAGGACGCAAGATTTCACTCGAACAACTCAAACCCCTAGCAGATGGACGCATATTTACAGGCACTCAAGCGCAACAAGTGAAGTTAGTGGATTCTCTGGGAAATACTCACGATGCTCTGATGAAAGCGGCCCAACTAGCAAAAATTTCTGGAGAACCAACTGTTCGTAATTACTCTTCCCCTGGTTGGCGCGACTCTTTAGGAATTTTCTTTTCCTCAGTTACGAATAGATTTATTCCTAACATTCGAGAATTGCAAATGGCTCGTTGGCAAAAAATTCCGCTAACGCTGTGGGAATAATTGTGGGGATAAACTATGTTGGATTCTCTCTATACTACATTTTTTCGACCATCAGCAGCTAGGTTTTCAGCACCAGTAGCGATCGCCATTGGATTGCTGATTGTCTTTGTATTAGCATTAAACGCGGCAGGTACGGCTGGATTCGGTATCGGTGGCGCAATTGGATTTATCGTACTCTTTGCCTTTGCTGGATTGCTAGGATGGTTTTGGGTGTCTGCTGCGGTTAATTTGTTGGCACAGCTACTAGGCGGACGAGCCGATGGCAGTACCACCATGCAGGCGGTCGCTCAAGGACTGTCGCCCTTAATCTTAACTGCGCCTGCGATCGCTGCCAGTAAGTGGTCTGATGCCCTCGGAAACTTATTTTCCTTTGCGATTAGCATTGCCGTCCTTGTTACCCTGGCGATCGCAATTCGTAATGCTCATCATCTGACTTGGTTAAAATCTATTCTCACTCTGGCAATCTCTTTAGTAGTTGCATTTTTAGCCTTATCGGGACTGATCCTTTGGCCCGTTATGGTTATTCTAGGAATGTAAGCTTGTTTAATTCAACGCATTGACTCAGTTTAGGCATCAACCAAGCCAAGTGAATTTAAAACCAAAGATCTACAACTGGGAGATTTTAGGTGAAGATGCAACCGAAAACATACATTTTAATTCAGTCAAACATCGGTAATAATGCCCCCTCCGATGTAGCAGTAATTTGTGACGCACTCAAACCAGTTGGAGTAGTTTTGTTTGTCTATGTTGTTCTAGTAGGAGCTTGGATAGGGGCTTCTTTGCTGCGATATTACTTTAAATAGTCTTTCAACTCGAAAAGGCTCGCGTTCGGAAAAAATGATTAGACAGAAATTGTTCTACTTAGTCACTTTATTCTTTTTAGGAGCGATCGCTGCTTGTCAAACGATTCAAAATCCTCCAGTTAAGTCTGCTCAGTTTCCTAATCCCAGCACAGAGGCACGGAAGCAGCAAGCCGAGCGAACTAACTTACTGGCACTGTTTTTAGTGAAAAGAGATAATCTCAAACAAGAATATCGTGGGGAAATTTATCCGATCGCCTTTTATATTGATGACGAATATGTAGATGTTAGCGATGATGTCACTCTTGTACTCAGAAATAATTTTAGTTCGGAACAGTTAATTAAAAATCGGCAACAGCAAAGTTTTTTAAATGCAGTCGAGAACTATACAATGATTAATGAAGGTCGCCAAGTTGGTAATTTTGAAGTTCAACAACTGGCAGTCAGTCAATTTGCCTGTTCTTCTTTACTAGTAGGACAAGGACAATTTGAGAATAACCGATCGCTCGCAGATATTTACAACGCGACCGCCCCTGAACGCTCTGGTGGCACGAGTGGCTTTATCAACGGTCAGAAAGTCGATGAATCTTGGCGCTCTAGCATCGCTCTCCATCATTATTATCCCACTTCAGCTCAAAAACCTAATTCCACTCCAGCCGAGTTAGAACGGTACGAGCGGGATTTACTGGCGGCGGCTGAATCTACAATTTCTGAATCTCCCAATATCCAAATCACTGAAGTTAACCCAACAATAGCGATCGATAAAATTTCCGTCCGCGATCTTGATGGTGATGGTTCTCCAGAAGTTTTCGGACAGGTAAGAAAAGGAGCAAGCCCTAAAGCTGCTACCACTGTCTATGCTACCGTGTGGCTAACTTACAAAAATGGGCAGCCACAAGTAATTTCGAGTCAAGTGAAGTCTTATAATGTCGAACTACCTGTAGAAGCGAGTGACAGTCCGGTTTACAACCTTATCGGCACTGTGGATGTGAATGGCGACGGCGTAGAGGAAGTTATAGTTCAAAATAATGGCTATGAAGCAACCAGATATGGCATCTACGAATACGAAAATAATCGGTTGAAGCAAGTTTTCGATGGTGCTGGATATGGATGCTAAAGACTTGCATTCTAATTACTAGTTGCAGAAATATCTCTTGAATAATGGAGATAACTAAGCTCGTGCAACGCTAATATTTCAGTACTAAAATATAGATTCATTTGAGCGGATTTTCTTGGTTTTACATATAGAAAGTTAAGCAAAGGTAAAATACACATTGTTCTAAAGTTAATTAAAGCTAAAAAATTTTGTTGTAAATTTTACTCTAAAGAAATAACCTACATTTTTTCAGATTGACTATAAATATCTCTCAAGCAAGAAGAATTAGCTTTAGATAAAATTGTTAAATTTGCCTTATCAATAACCAAAAAAATAGAGCGATAATGCAAAAAATTCGATGGCAGTACTAAATATGTTTAGTTTAAAGCTAGTTGTTTCAGATTTTGAAACGTATTCAATATATCTAGGTTGTGCTATTAACTGAGTGAGATTATGAATTCTACAACCAATGATGCTCAAATGACGGCTCAAGTAGAACGATCGAGAACTGAAAAAACAATAGACCAAAGCTTTTTTTGGACTACGCGGATACTAGCATTAGCCGTAGCGGGTGTTCTGTTGTGGATAACTGGACAAGTAGCTTGGAACTCAATCCCCGCTATTCAACAGTTCGGCTTAGCATTTCTCGCAACTTCGGCGTGGAATCCGGTCGAGGAAATTTATGGCGTGTTGCCTATGGCTTATGGTACGGTAGTCAGTTCTTTCATCGCCCTGCTATTAGCTATTCCAGTTGGTTTGGCGTGCGCGATCGTCCTGAGCGAGAATTTTTTACCATTATCGATTCGGACTCCGCTCGTTTTTCTTGTAGAACTGTTAGCAGCAATTCCTAGTGTCGTATATGGCTTGTGGGGAATCTACGTTTTGATTCCGTTTCTGCAACCGATTGGCAGGTGGCTATACGAGAATTTTAGTTTCATCCCTCTATTTTCCACTCGATATATCGGTCCAGGTATGTTTCCGGCAGGGGTAATTTTAGCGATTATGATTTTACCAATTATTGCCGCTATTTCTCGTGATTCTCTTGCCGCTCTACCTGACGAATTGCGGTGGGGTTCCTATGGGATAGGCTCAACTCGTTGGCAAACAATTTTCAGCATCCTCATTCCAGCAGCATTTTCTGGCATTGTCGGTGGTATCATGCTGGCTCTAGGTCGAGCTTTAGGAGAAACGATCGCTGTCACGCTCGTCATTGGCAATAGTAATAATTTAAATTTTTCAATTCTGGCACCAGCAAATACAATTGCTTCTCTACTAGCTAATCAATTTGCTGAAGCAGGTGGTTTACAAAAAGCTGCTTTATTTTACGCAGGTTTGGTACTATTTGTCATCACGTTGATTGTGAATGTTTTGGCATATTGGATTATTCAAAGAGTCAAGAAATACTAATTGGTCTTTGGTCAATGGCGATTGACTGTGAATGAAAGGCGAACGATCGCTAATAAAGGAGAAGATTCACTCATGGCAGACAGTACTCAGAAAAGATACTCTGATGAATTTCCCACTCCGAAAATGGAGCGTTCTTACTCTACTCCCCGAACGATAATCGGGCTGGTACTGACAGTATTAGCATTTCTACTATTAGGTGTTGCTCTGCTGCCATTATTTTTAGTAATTGGTTTTGTCATTGTTAAAGGAGCAAATCGGCTTAACCTTGAATTATTTACTGGCTCAATTCCTGTAGCCTTACAAGAGGGTGGAGGTATTGCTCCGGCAATCGTAGGAACGCTGATTGTCGTAGGAATTGCTGCAGCAATTAGCATTCCCTTTGGCGTGCTAGCCGCAGTTTATTTATCGGAATTTAGCTCCGGTAGAATAGCCAAGTGGATTCGTTTTGCTACTAATGTTCTGAGTGGAGTTCCTTCCATCATTGTTGGCATCTTTGCCTACGGCGTTATCGTTCTCACTACTAATACTTACTCTGCTGTGGCAGGAGGATTTGCCCTAGCCATTCTCATGTTGCCAATTGTAGTGCGGACTGCTGATGAATCTTTGCAGCTCGTGCCGCAAGAGGTGCGCTGGGCATCAGTCGGACTGGGAGCTTCCAACTTTCAAACCGTGTTAACAGTGGTACTACCTGCTGCGACGGGCGCGATCGCCACCGGAGTCACTTTAGCGATCGCCCGTGCGGCAGGAGAAACTGCACCTCTAATTTTTACAGCTTTGTTCTCGCAATACTGGCCCAGGAGTATCTGGGAACCAGTTCCAACCCTCTCTGTTTTGATCTATAACTTTGCTGCCGTTCCTTATCAGAACCAACAAGAAATTGCTTGGGCAGCTTCTCTGATCCTAGTACTTTTGATTTTACTTGCCAGTATCCTCTCTCGCTGGGTGGCGAGTAGAACAACTTATTAAACTGCTGGCTTGCTTAACTTACCAACCTCCATACAATTTTTATGCACTCTAGAAATCAGACTGACGATCGCGCGGCTAAACCAGTGGCAGCAGATCTAAATGATATAGTTTTACGAACAGAAAGGGTGAGCGTTTACTACGGCGATACGCTGGCAGTACAGCAAGTATCTATGGATGTTTTGAAAAACAGCGTCACTGCTTTTATTGGTCCCTCTGGCTGTGGTAAAAGTACGCTAATTCGCTGTTTTAATCGTCTTAATGACTTAATAGATGGTTGTCGGGTAGAAGGTAGAGTCATTTATCGTAGCAAAGACCTCTATGCAGCCAAAATCGATCCAGTTGCAGTGCGACGACAGATCGGTATGGTGTTTCAAAAGCCGAATCCTTTCCCAAAGTCAATTTATGAGAATATCGCCTACGGTGCTAGGGTGAATGGTTTTAAGGGCGATATGGATGAACTAGTCGAGCGATCGCTCCAGCGAGCGGCTTTGTGGAATGAAGTCAAAGATAAACTCAAAAGCAGTGGCTTATCCCTCTCCGGCGGACAACAACAGCGTTTGTGTATTGCGCGGGCGATCGCGCTGCGTCCAGAAGTTGTTTTGATGGACGAACCCTGTTCTGCCCTCGATCCGATCTCCACGCAGCGAGTAGAAGAACTGATTCACGAGTTGAAGCATGAATACACGATTATCATCGTGACTCACAATATGCAACAAGCGGCACGAGTCTCAGATTTTACTGCTTTTTTTAATGCCGAAGCAGGCAGCAACGGCAAGCGATTTGGTTATCTGGTAGAGTACGACAAAACTGAGGCGATTTTTGAGAGTCCTCAACAAGAGTCTACTAAAGAGTACGTTAGCGGTCGCTTTGGTTAAGCAAAGAATCAATCGCGATCGCCCCTTCGCAAAAAATCAGGGCGAAAACTTCGCCCTGAAACCTGAAACAAAACTAACTCTAACTAGCGATCTGTTCTACAGTTGGCTCTACTTTTTTGACAACTTCCTCTGGCAAAGGTACGTAACCTAGTTCTGCACTGAATTGTTGACACTCATTCAAGGCGTATTCCACTACATTCTCTATTGTTTGGGCTTTTTGTGGGTCTTGATATTGGTCGTAGACCAAAAGCCAAGTATAAGTCACGATGGGATAGGCTTGTTCTCCTTGAGGATCTCTGGCAAAAGAAACTAAGTTCTGGGGTAATTGAATTGATTCCAAAGCATTAGCTGCTGTTTGAGCTGTTGGTTCGACAAAATTACCAGAATTATTTTCTAAAACGGCAATAGGAATTTTGTTTTGCGAAGCATAACCATATTCAACATAGCCAATTGCTCCTTTGGTCTGCTGAATCTGAGCCGTAATGCCTTGGTTCCCCTTAGCACCAATACCTACGGGCCAATCTACAGTTTTACCAGCCCCGACTTTACTTTTCCACTGCGGGCTAATTTCACTCAAGTGTTCGGTGAAAACGGCTGTAGTCCCGCTACCATCAGCGCGATGGACAACTATAATTGGCAAGTCAGGCAAGTTTACGCCAGGATTTGCTTGAGCAATTTTTGGGTGATTCCAATTCTGAATTTCACCCGTAAAAATTGCTGGATAAACCTCCCGTGGTAATCTAATCGGCTTTTCCACACCAGGTAAGTTATATGCAAGTACAATTGCCCCCGCAGTCAAAGGTATTGTCAGCGCCCCCCGCTCGATCTTTTTTCTTTGCTCTTCCGTAATTGCTACGTCGCTAGCACCGAAGTCTACAGTTCCTTGAGTAAACTGTTCCACGCCAGCACCGCTACCTACTGGTTGATAGCTAACTCGCACGTTGGGATTCTTTTGGTTGTACTCGGCAAAACATCGTTGGTAGAACGGAGCCGGAAAAGTTGCCCCAGCACCAACTAAAGAAACATTTCCACCTGCTCCAGTATTTGCCACAGGTGAGGTAGCAGGATTACCTCCAGGTGTATTTTCAGCAGTATTCGGCGGCTGACAGGCAGCAGTACCGAAGGAAATAGCAATTAAGGGTAGAACAAAGGCTCGTCGCAAAGAAGACAGTTGATTCAGCATAAGATGTCTTTTGTGTTTTACAGAAACGTCAGGTTTATACTTGAATCGATGAGTTGGCATTCAAAGGGAGACTAAAGAGCATCAGCTCTTTTCCCTAGTTTTTTCAGTTTGGTGAAAAATTTGAATTAGGCGATCGCGACAGCATACATTCAGCGATCAAAACCTCAAAATTATTACCAAAACATGAGTCGAAGATACAGTTTTCCACAAATCCGCTCGAAGACGAGATAAGTCAATTTCATTGAATAGTTAACGATGACTATCTCTAGTTAGAAGTCGATAGAACTATGAGAACAATAACATTATCAAAAAATGTATTACTTGAATCAAGTATCAATAGAGCTATTTCTTACGACATAATAATCAAAAATAAATTTTTAATTGCCTATTAACAATATAAAGTCAACGTGCTTTTAACAGATATAAAGTTAAGTTTAAGTTAATAAAATAATAAACAAAGCTATATTTTAGAACGAATAAATAGAAGATAAATTTATATTAATTTGAAGTTAATCTGGTGCGGTTGCGAATTTAACTAAACACGATTGTTGGGCTGCCGATTTTGACCGACCTAAGCGCAAAAATGATTTAAAGGAGTAGCACTTAAGCTGTTGGCAAACAGTCCAGTTACTCAAATTGAAACAAATTTCAGATTTTCATGTTCGCGCTCTACACCAAAAGCTACATCTTCCTTTAGAACAAGATGCTCTGCAAGGTTTGACTCTTTAGGTAGAGAACGTTTTACTACTACTTTTGTAGGCTGTAGTATATAGACTTTCATCTATGAGTTTCGCAGCGTTTGATCGCGCTTAAATTTACTTTTATGTCATAGAGCCAGTAGATCTTTGGCGTGTATTTAATTTACCTGAGTTTTATGGAGCAAAATTTCTCCTCAGTTGCCCGTTTGTTTCGTTTCGTGGGGCGATCGCCAAGATGGATTTTAGTCCTACTTTCAATGTTCCTATTACCAATAGCAGGGCTGCAAAAACCCACAGTAGCAGCTGAAAGAATTTATCTTTCTTATGCTGCTTTAGAAAGTTCTATTCCTATTAAGGCTCTAGAAACATATGCCGAAGAAGGTAAACTGACAGACGAACTAGCCTTCTATGCTCAAGATCTCAGTCCGCAACAGTTAGTTCAATTGCGTCGCGTATTGCTAACGCAGATCGATCTCAATCCGGTGGAAGTCTCGCAGTTCCTTTACACACCAATTGGCAAACAATTATTACAACGCTTAGGAGAGTTAGTTCAGACCGAAGCCCGTTTATCTGGTTTCTATGCTCTACGCGCAGCACTGATTTTAGCAGCAGCCGATTCAGATGGCTTGACGCTGCTGAACGTGTTAAAGAAGTTTCCTACCGATGGCATTCGGGTTAACTTACGGCGTAGTCTTCAGATTGTGAACGAGATCGAAAGACTGATTAATCAAACAGACCAAGCGATCGCTCTAGTCGAACGACAAGCGGCAGTCGCGGCTACAAGCAAGTCAAATATTAATTTCTCCCAGTTACCAAGCATCCGCCAGCCAGGTTCATTTAGTTGGAACAAGCAGACCCTTACAGTTGACAATCCTCGTCGCGAGCGCGCTTTTGTTGCCGATCTTTATTTACCGAGGGAGACAGGAGAACGCGGCTTTACTGCGGAGGACACCTCCGCAGCCGCCCGCTTCAGAAGACAGGAGACAGAAGGAAGACAAAAAAGACAAGGAGGACAAGGAAGCAACTATCAACTACCAACTACCAATTACCAAATTCCAGTCATCGTCATCTCTCACGGTCTGGGTTCTAACCGCATGACGTTTGAGTATTTAGCTCAACGACTGGCGAGTTACGGTTTTGCTGTTGCCGTTCCCGAGCATTTGGGCAGTGGTGCCGAACGGTTGCGATCGGTACTTGGTGGTAGGTATGATGCGGTTGTGGAGCCAGATGAATTTATTAACCGTCCTCTGGATGTAACGTATTTGCTCAACGAACTAGAAGGTCTTGACGCTGCTAGCCCAAATGTTGAGTTGAATTTACAACAAGTCGGGATTATCGGTCAGTCTTTCGGTGGCTATACGGCGCTAGCTTTAGCTGGTAGCGAACTGAATTTTGCTCAATTGCGAAATAACTGCGGCGAAGATAGCCAGCTGTTTAATGCTTCGCTACTGTTGCAGTGTCGCGTCTTGGGCTTACCGCGCCGAGATTACAATTTACGCGATCCAAGAATTAAAGCGGCGATGGCGATTAATCCAATTGCTAGCAGCGTGTTTGGGCAAGCCGGACTGAAGCAAATTCAAATTCCAGTGGCAATCGTCAGTAGTGGTGCCGATCGAGTTGCACCAGCCTTAGCAGAACAGATCCAGCCCTTCTCCTGGTTAACTGCTCCAGAAAAATATTTGATTTTGCTTGAAGATGGAACCCACTTTTCCGCTTTAGGGGTAGAAAATCCAGCCGATGAGCCGCTGACGATTCCAACTCAACTGATCGGTCCAAACCCCGCTCTAGCTCGTCGCTATATCAATATACTCAGTACGGCTTTCTTTCAAACTTATATTGCAAACCGATCGCAATATCGCCCTTATTTAAGTGCGGCTTTTGCTCAAACCATTAGTCAAGCTCCACTTGAAATCGATTTCGTACAATCTCTACCCGCCGAGCGATTAACCGAGTTATTGAATTAAGTGTGAGTAGCCAGCTAAGGGCTTTGCCGCAGAGTGAAAAAAGTAATTTCAGGCGGACAATTAATTCTGATTGGAACGAGACTAAAACCGATGCCTCGATTCACGTAGAGATGGTTTCCTGGCTCTCCGTAGCCGTCAATCCAGCCGTCAGCGTACACCTCGTCATCTTTGACATAAGATAACCAAGTTCGCTCTGGCAAGAATGGCAAGCGAATTTGTCCGCCGTGGGTGTGTCCTGCTACAGCTATAGGTGCAGTGTTGGGCGGAAATTTAGCAAACGAGTCGGGATGATGCATCATGGCAAATCTGGGAGCTTTGTCTGGCACTTGTGTGAGGGCAACTACGGGGCGATCGTTATCTGCCCAGTGCGAACCTATCCCTACCAAATATAGAGGTAGTGAAGTTTCTGCTGTCATTGAGGAGCGATCGCTTTTTCTAGGTATTTTTAGAGTAACTGCCTGATTTTGCAAGACTTGAACGCCAACAGTTTCAAGCTCCCGTTCCAGTTTAGTCGCTAATAACCGATCGGGAGAGTCTTTGTCAGAAGCCAAGGCATAGTCGTGATTGCCCAAAACAGCATAAGTTGGAATGCCAGAAGCAGGTAATGGGCGAACTAGTTCAATTACCTGACTGATTTCTTGACTCGGATCTTCGTTGGCATGATAGATAAAATCACCCACAATCAGTATGAGTGCGGGACGCTCCTCGATTAATTGCTGGACAATCCGGCGGATAGTCAGAGTGTTATCCAACCACATTCCGACTTGCCAATCGCCAATTACTGCGACTCGCTGCCCTTCCCAAGCACTGGGAAGATTTGGAATTACTACTACTTCTTCTTGGGTATCAATTATGTATGGCTCTAGCAATCCCCAAAGTAGGAGAGCGCCAATTAGTCCTAGTAAACTGAGGAAAATGTATTTAATTTTTTTCATATTGCGTGACTTTTAAAACCGTATGTTGTACTCAATCTCCGCTCGACTTTCACCGGAAAAATTCGTGGAAGCTCGAACTAAAATTTGGTCGTTGAGTCGATAGAGCAAGTTGTATCGAAATGGATCGTCGGCAGCAAACACCCGCGATAGAGATACGGAAAAATCATTGGTAATATCGAAAATCGCCTCTACAGCTAAACCAAGTACCGAAACTTCTGATGTTTGGTCGGTAACGATGGTCGGAAACACGCGAATCTCATCAATGCCGATCGCTTGTCCGATTTCACCGATATTATCTTGCAGGTTGCCCAAGAGAGTAGAACCAGCGATCGCGGCAAGTCCTAAAGTCGGATCGCCCTGACTCAAAGTATTGACAAAAGAACCACCCAACAGAGCGATAATTTCCTGTTCGCTGCGGTTGGGTTCACTAGTTAATTCTAAATTTTCTGCCAATTCGCTCGCCGGTCCCTCTACTGCTGCTTGCACGCGCACCGTGCGAAGAGTACCGAAATTAGTTGTTGTTGGCACGTCGGCAATTTCTCCTGAAAAAGGTGAAGTGGGAATCCTAATGCTGCCAGTCGTTTCCGGTACAGTTGCCACCAGTTGAATATCTAAAATCGGGTCTAAACCTCCTTTGGGAGTAAACCGCGCTGTCTGTTCTTCGCCACGAGCTAGGGTGAATTGAGTGGTGAATAAATTCACTTGTCCGCCTGTCAGCTTGACAACTCCTTGGGGGCGAGGGTTATCTAGCGTGCCATTGATGGTTAAATCGCCTGCTGCCTCAAAACTGAGGATGGGCTGACGAGTGACGCGCACATCTTCAGTTAAAATCAACCTGAGATCTGCCAATTCTATCGGCGCTCTGTCTGGAGTGACGTTAGTTGCATCGCTTCCTGCTAGCTTATCGATAGGAGTTGCGCTACTTGCTGAGGCAGCTGCTTCCCTGCCCCCCAGAGCGATCTCACCATCCATTAGCTCAATTCTACCGCCGATGTCAGGCTCGAATGCCATGCCTGTAATGACAACATTGCCACTAACTCCCCCTTGATAAAGTCCCTCCAAGGCAACCTCTAGATTGTCTAGCGATACCGTGAGGGGATTATCTGTTTCTCGACCGGCAAAAATCGGTAAAACTCCCTCAGCCGTGACATTCCCTTCGTTATTGTATTGTCCACTTATGCCTGGGGCGACTATGCGATCGCCATTCAATTGAATCGTTCCCGTGACATCTGTTAGCGGTTCGGGTAGAACCTGAGCTTTCAACGTGGCATTCTTGACAACAACATTTCCCGTCACGTTTAGCTGATTTAAAGTCCCTTGTACGGCTAGATTCAGTCGCCCTTGCCCTTCTACCCAAGTGACTCGATCGGTAAACAGATTCAACAGTGCCAAGCCTTCATCTTGGACGTTTGCTTGGATGCTAATTTGGTTACTATCCGGCTGCACAGAGGCAAAAGGCAGCGATACGGGGATACTACCTGTAAATTCCACTGGTTGAGTACCAGATATCAATACGTCGCTAGCAAAACTCAACCGCGCAGAGTTATAGTCAAAGCTCAACTGGGCTGCCTGGATCGGTTGTTGATTCAAGCTTCCTTCCACCAATGCCACCTCGCCGATCGCTTGGGGATTTTCTAAACTACCTGCAAGGGTGACAAGGGCATTCAACTGTCCGGTGACATCAAACGGTAATGCTTCTGGTAAGCGGTCTAGAAAAGGTTGTAAGGTTGCTACAGGTACGCTGACGACTCGCAATTGTCCCGAAAGATCTTCTCCTAGTTGTCCGGTAAAGGCGATAAGTCCGTCACCGAGATCGAGCCGCAAGGGTAGCAGCGTCAAAACGCCATCTTCAAAAGTTCCTCTGGCGATCGCTTCATCGACTGTATACGTCCCCCATTGCCAATCTTGACCGAGGAGTTCAAAGTCAACATCGAACGAAGGTTGTAAACCTGGAGGTAATGCTCCGGCTACAGCGATTTCACCGCTAATCGTACCGTTGAAGGCTGCAAGTGATGGTAATGGGGCTGATGCTCGTTCCTGCTGTTGTTGTTGTGCTAGCGACGCTCTAATTTCCGAGAACAGCCGCAGTTGGTTGAGTAAAGAGGTATTGGGTTGACCGACTGACACGGTTTGAACTGCTTCTGCTCCTGCTAAGTCAGGAAGTTGCAATCCTCCGGCAATATCTTGTAACTCGAAAATACTCAGTGCTTGTAAAACATTTTGGATTCTGGCGCGATCGAAGTCAATTTGAAATTGAAATTTGCGGTCTTGTCCTGCTTGCAAATCGCCAGTTATATCTATACGGCTATCGCCTAGACGCAATTCACCTGCTTTTAAGCTGAAATCGCCGCCTTCATAGCGGATACTAGCTTTAAATGCATCGGCTGTAAATCTACCCGCACTGGGTCGAGAAATTGCCACATCTCCAATTACGGTAGATTCAGTTAGATTCTCGGCAAGATCGATCGCTAAATTGCCCGATACTTCCCCCGCGATCGCGCCGATTTGTTTGAGGCGATCGCCTGGAATTAAATTTTGCAGCACAGCCACGGGAAAGTCTTTCACATCAACTATTAGGTTTTCTCCTTGGGTTCTACCTGTTGCTATTGCAGAGTTGCGCCTGATAAAAAATGACGTGGGGCGATTGTTGGCATCTAGAGTAAAGGCTATCCTATCTTCCTGACTAGCTACCTGTAGTTGAGTCTTTTGTCCCGCCTGAAAATTCAGTTTTCCGGCTAAAACTGGGTCAAATGCTACGTTATTTACGCTCAAGTTTCGCAACCGCAGATTTCCTATAGCATTAGGAGCATCTGGCGTACCCGTCACTTGTCCGGTAAAATCAGCTTTCCCTACCAGGGTGACGTTACCAGGAATGTTAAGGTTGAGGTCTTGCAAGTTATAACCCCGCACCTGCACGTCCAGATTAAACCCTGTAATTTGCGGTGCATTTGCTCCCTGCAAGCGCACGCCGACAGTACCATCTGCAACTAAACCTGTTGCGGTTGCTTTTTGAACGATAATTCGTTCCCCATTCCAGCGAATTTGTGCTGTTAGCGGTTGCTCGATGACAGCTAACCCTTGGGAAAAGCGCACCTGTCCTTGTGCTTGGATGTCTTCAGGTGCAAAAGAAGTTCCCGATATGCGTAAGTTACTCGCACTCAGTTGTCCCCGCAGTTGGGGCGAGAATTGGTTTAAGGCGATGCCTGTAGCATCAACAACTGCCTCAAACTGTTCTTTAGCATACCGACCTGTAGCCTCAACTACACCGCCTGCAACCTTAAAGGTAGAATCCTGCAGCCGCACGATTCCCTCATTGGTAATTGCCACTTCTGCCGTACCAGGATAAGTAGCTTGGGGTGCAGAAATTTGTGCTACCGTTTTGATGTTGCCAGGAGTGCCAGAAATCTTACCTACTGCTAAAACATTACCTATTTTTATTGGGGGAGAAGTGCCATAGAGTTGGGCGATCGCGTTTCCTGGTAGATTTTGAGCCAGAAAATTAAAAGCGATTTGTGGTTTGTCTCCGAGCAAGATTTGACCGTCACCTGTAATCTGTCCTCCCACCGTTGGGGTAGCGCGAAGATTAGTAAAGCTAATTTTTGGTGTCGTTGGGGCTGCGATCGAGCGAAAGTTACCAGCAATATTTTTAAATGGAATGCGATCGATCCGAGCCGTGTCAATTGTGCTGACGCTTCCCGTTAGCACTGGTTGTCTAATCGCTCCTTTTAATTGAATGTCTGCCTGTAATTTCCCCGCTACGGGAAATGGAGATTCGACGCTCAGCGTATCGAGTAGGTTCTTGGCGCTAACTGCTTTTACTTGTCCGGTGAGATTGTAACCCTTGAGCGTATTCAGCGAACCACTAATTTGCACCGGAATTTTGCCGTAGCGCGTGCTGAGATTATTCAGCGCGATCGCCTGTCCCTGAAATTTCAGTTGTCCGGTAGTATTGGTAAATTGCTGGGGAATATTTTCAATTTGAGCAGTAACGTTACTCAGGCTAGCCGTACCTGCGATCGCGGGCGGCTGCTCTTGTCCTGGCTGGAATTGTACCGTGATGTTAGCCTTCTCGACTTCACCTGCCTGCAATCGAGTTGGTAACTCAATTAAACGACTTAGATCGGCTGCTTGTAAATTCTGTCCTTGAATTGCAACTGTAGTCTTGCCACCTGGAAGCAGAGTTTCACCTGCAATTTCTAATTTGCCTCCCCGCGTCGGTTGACCAGTTAACTCAAAGCGAATTCGTTGATTTTGGTCTAAAAATCGGGCAACGCCACCCACACTATCTAGCGTGACTGCACCTTTAGGGCTACCCGATCTGGGATTTGGAACCAAGATCGCATCGGCATTTCGTACCCGAATTGTCTCTAGTTCAGTTTGAATAAAACCGGAGCCACCTTGAGGAGGATTAATTCGAGTATCAACCCAAGCACCGTTTTTCGCCTGTTCGATGTAAATGTTGGGTTCGACAAGAGTAGCATTTAATTCTAGAGTGCGATTGAATAGCAACTGCCAAGGATCGAAGTTGACGACAACTGCTTCTGCTTTGATGCGATCGGGGTCGGTAGGGGTGGCTGGGATTGATGAGGAGCCAAACCGCAGACTCGAAAGCGAAAAACTTTCTAACTGCCCAATTTCTACAGGTCGCCCTAAGAGTTGACTTAAATTGCTCTCAACGAGTGGCACTAGCTTTTGGTTGAGAAAAACCCAAGCCCACCAAGCACTGCCAACAACGCCCAGCAGCAATATTACCCCTAAAGTGATGCCAGTACGTTTTAACAGCAGCAGCCGGAGATCGCGCTCTCGATGTTCTCGTTCTCGTTGTGGCGGCGGTTGTATCATCTGAATTTCGCTATGCTCGTCTGCGGACTACTGCGTTACAACTTGAACTGTCTGAGAGACAATCGCAGGCTGTTTCTTGACGTACACCTCATATTCCTGAGCCGGTTCTAAGTTAAATTCCCGCTCTAGCTGCCTTGTAGTTACTTTACGCACGGTTCCCGTGACTTGGACGCGGCTATCTTCTTTAATGTTATTTGCTGATTTTGCACCTACAACTAGCAAGTCATCCTCACCCAGAACTTCGTTGCTGTCGAGCATAAATGCAGTCGGGCTAATCACTCTTTCAACTTCACCCTCAATGGTGACTGTTCTACCCAAAAACGGAACTGGAGTATTAGTAATTTTTTCCAAGTCAGGTTTGAGCGCAAACGATTGAGCAACGATTATCGGTCTTTGCCTCAGTTCTACTTCTAACTGTGGATCTAGATCGAAACCGTACTCTTTCTCTATTTCGGCGATCTCTGTCACCTGGCGCACCGTACCCGTGACTTGAGCGAAAGTATCTGGGACGATGGGAGCTTCTTTAGCACTTACCACTAGTACATCTTCGCCGCCTAAAAACTCTTTGTCTTGAATGATGAATGCTTTTGTGCTAACTTGTCTGGCGATTTTGCCATCGACAGTCACCGTCTTCCCAACGTATTGCTGCGTTTCTTCAGCTACACTTTCTACAGTTGCACCTTGTTCGGGAGCGGTGGCGCGTGGTTCTGGTTGGGAGCAAGCCGCCAGCAGTACGGGGAAAAATAACAGAGCAATTGCGCTCCGGTTGCGCCAAAACCTAGAGACGAAGTTACCTTGCCCAGAGCGCCTACTAGATCCAACTAAGTCTTGTCTTTGCCTATCCACGATCGAAAAAATCTCCTTCAATTTCATTCTTTTGCTGTCCTAGCAGTTGTTGTGCTAGGTGCTAGCAATTCAGTTCAAAAACTCTTCACTATTCTTTTTGAGCTGACTATATATTGAAGATAAGCCTAAATAGTGGAAAACTAGTGGAGAACTCAGCTCGTTAAACTGCTTTACACATCGATCGAGCTGTTGGGAAATGTAACTGACAATTTCAGTTTCAGCAGTCATAATCTCAATCTCCTACTCAAGAGGGTAGTAATACACGATGAGAAAGGATAAAAACTAGCGATCGCTTTCTCCATCATTTTTCTCATTCAACTTCGCTTGAGGATCGACTCGATTGCGTCTCGATCTCTTTGGAGAAAATCTATTTCCTTGTACAGTTTTCTGGGATCAGATGGCAAATACCTTGTTGGGCAAATTCTTTGATGTATAAGTATTGTTCTGGGGAAAGAGAAACGGTTTGACAATTTAATGATGGTTGGGGATCGTCAATCAGAACTGTATAGCGAGCGCGTATTCGTTTGAGAATGTATAAAAATAACTTGCGACGTTGTTCTGGACTCGTAAAATAATTTTGATAGCAACGATATGGAAATGCAGATAAAGTGCTTTCAATAGCTTCGGCAATTGCTGGCAATGTCAGATAAATTAGTTGTTTAGACATTGGATGGCTTTCCTGAATGATGGGGAGTCGCGAACAAGTATTGCGTTTTGCAATCTGAAGTTAGCTAAACGAGCGAACTAGACTTGTAGTCAAAATTGAAACTCAATTTCTCATTGTTACTATCGTTACTATTGTTGAAAAGGTACAACTTACAGTATTTAGTACAAAAAATCGCGTATGTTTTTGTACTAAATTATTTTTACTTTGCATAGAGTTTGTAGGTTTCCATACAGGAACTCCAGTTTGGTTGTCTACGTCTAAAGCTAGGGTATAAAAGTGGAAAACTTGGGTAGAAAGAAGATTGAATCAGTTATCGCCTGACCAGTGACCCTCTGCCAGTGACTAGTTAAGAGTTGTCAGTTGTCACATAAAGCGCATTGCATTTTCGCGCTCTTTAACTGCTTCAGCACGGGCATACAGGCAACAACAACAGGAGAAGTTGAACTTGAAACGCTCCCCACTCAACCGTTATGGCGTTGCCTTACTAACCACTGTAGTAGCGCTGCTACTAACACAACAACTATGGTGGCAGCTCCAACCAGTCATTTACCCATTTTTTCTTTCTGCTGTAGCGATTAGTTCCTGGTATGGGGGTATAAGACCTGCACTGTTGACAATTGCCTTGAGTGCTTTAGCTAGCGAATACTTTTTTCTACCACCAATTTATACTCTGGTTTTGAGTCGGTACAGCCTGATGAGAGTAGGCTACTTTGTACTAGTGGCACTGCTCATCGTCACGCTCAATGCAATGTTACGCTCTGCTCGACGGCAAGCAGTACGCGATCGCGAACTTTTGCAGCAAAATCAGGAAAGACTGTACCAAAGCGAAGAGCGTTACCGCTTAATGGTAGAAAGAGTGCGTGACTACGCTATTTTCATGCTAGATCCAAAGGGGTATATTATCAATTGGAATGTTGGGGCAGAGCGGATTTTTGGCTATCAGGAAGAGGAGATCGTCGGTCAATCTTGGGAGTGCCTGTTTACGCCTGAAGCAATTGAGCGTAGCATACCAAAACAAGTGCTGGAAACGGCAATAATTGAAGGGTTGTCGGAGGAGAACCGCAGGCATAGCCGTAAGGATGGCACACAGTTCTGGGCGCATGATGTCGTCACTGCCTTATGGGATCGAGCTGGAAATCTACGCGGCTTTTCAGAAGTTATACAAGATATTACCGATCGTCAGCGGGCAGAGGAAGAACGAGAGCAACTGCTGTTGTACGAACAAGCAGCACGAGAGTCAGCAGAAGCAGCCAACCGCTCAAAGGATGAGTTTTTAGCAATAGTCTCTCACGAACTCCGCACCCCAATGACAGCAATTGTTGGTTGGGCTGGGATGCTAGAAGCAGGTAAGCTAGACGAGACTAAAACTGCTCTAGCAGTTGGGACAATTGCACGAAACGCCAATTTGCAGATGCAACTGATTGACGATCTGCTCGATATTTCCCGTATTGTGCGGGGGGATCTCTCGCTTAATCGTGGTACTGTTGAACTGGCTTCAGTCATTACATCTGCTTTAGGAGTAGTACAACCAGCGGCAGATACCAAGGGACTCTGCTTGAATTTTAGCCGAGCTTTATCCGATCGCTTACCATTTCTTGTCTGGGGAGATCCAAATCGTTTGCAACAGATTGTGTGGAATCTCCTTGTAAATGCCATCAAGTTCACGCCAGAAGGTGGAAGGGTGGAAGTGCGGCTAGAAAAAGTCAAAGGTCAAAAGTCAAAAGGAGCCAGTTTGTTGGGCGACTCCGCCGACTTAAAGCAACTGGCGTTCAAAAATGTCGCTGAAGACCAACTACCAACCACCAATTACCAATTACCAATTACTAACTTTGCCCAAATCCAAGTCACAGATACAGGTATAGGGATTGACCGCGACTTTTTACCGTATGTTTTCGATCGCTTCCGTCAAGCTAATAGTGCGAGTACGAGGGCACATAAGGGACTAGGATTGGGTTTAGCGATCGCCCGTCATTTAGTAGAACTACACGGCGGTACAATCGAGGCAGAGAGCTTAGGTACAGGACATGGGGCAACATTTAGAGTACTTTTGCCTCTGATGAAAACAAGAGGGGGAGACAAGGGGAACACAAGAGAGAAGAAAATACCCCTCACACCTCATCTTAATGGCTTACGGATATTAGTGGTAGATGATGAAGTTGACGCGCAAATATTAGTGAGGACGTGGTTAGAAGAGTGTGGAGCAGAAATAACGGTTGTTAACTCGGTAGATGAAGCAATAGAGGTATTAAAACGCTCAAAACCCGATGTGCTAATTAGCGATATTGGTATGCCAGATAAGGATGGTTACGTTCTGATCCGCCATGTGAAACAAATTGAGGCAGAAACAAGAGTGAAAATTGGGGCTATCGCATTGACAGCTTACGCTAGGGAAGAAGATCGATCGCAGGCTCTTCAAGCAGGCTTTCAACTATATCTTACTAAGCCAGTCGAGCCAAATCAACTGATTGTGGCTATTGCTAGCCTTGCTCAAAGGAGCGAACAGTTTTAACATTATCTCTGATATTAATTTGCTTTTTGCTCTAGTTCTGTTTGATTATTTACTAACTGCTGAAAAAGCAATCCGGCGCATTAGCTGTCAAAATTGTTAGCTATTCTTTCCATTCTATTATTTGCAACATCGATAAAAAGGTGATGAGTCAAATTTAATATTTCCATCTTTTCATAATATCGATTTGTAATGTTTAAGGTTAATTCATCTTCCTATTTAAAATATTATTAGCATGAGCGGCAAGAGGCTAAGTTAACAAAAAGCCACTCGCTTATTCATAGAAAAATATGACAGCCTTTTCCTCATTTTTTATTTCCCTGTTTTTAACAGTAGCAAATAATGACTAGTGTCTTCAACATTACTCTTTTGCCTATATGAGTTCTCCCCTGTTGCCTGCCCTTTATCTCCTTTCATTGAAGTGAATTTAGCTAAAATAGATTTACTCTTAAGGTTAGCCACAAATAGTGCAAAACTCGTGGAGAATTGTAGGTATCAAGATAGATTAGTAGTGCGGCAAAGTATGCGAAAGCTCAATGGCGATCGCTCGTGGATTGAGCGAATAGCACGGTTCGGCTACGCGGTTAAAGGAGTGGTTTACTTAATCGTTGGCTTGTTGGCAATGCCTGTAGCACTCGGCATCGGTGGCGAAGCGGCTGGGACGAGTGATGTTCTCCAAATAATTGTGACGCAACCATTTGGTAAATTTTTGCTGATGGTAGTGGCTGTAGGTCTAACTAGCTATGCGGTTTGGCGTTTCTTTCAAGCATTCGTAGATCCCGAATATCAAGGTAGGAATACCAACAGAGTTATCCCACGCCTGGGCTACGCGATTAGTGGCGCGAGTTATGCAGGTTTAGCAATTGCTGCCGTACAGATTATTACTGGTGTGTCAAGCAATAGTCGTTGGAGACAAGACTGGACGGCACGTTTGCTAGCACAACCATTTGGACAATGGCTGGTCGGGATTGTTGGAGTCGTCGTGCTAGGCATAAGCGTTTCCTTTGCGTATGTAGCCTTTACCGAGCGATTTCGCCAACGGCTTCAATTAAAACAAATGAGTACTGCCCAGGTAAAATGGGCGATGGGTATTGGTAGATTTGGCGTTACTGCCCGTGGCGCTGCTTTCGGTGTTATCGGTCTGCTTCTAATTCAAGCCGCCGTTCAGTCTGACGCAGGCGAAGTTCAAGGGCTGGGTGGTGCATTGCAAACGCTAGCAGAAGAAACATTTGGTCGGTGGCTTTTGGGTATGATTGCAGTCGGTCTTGTTGCTTATGCCATCCACTTGCTGATCCTGGCACGGTATCGACGGATTAGTATTTGATGAGACGGCGATCGCGTTTCTTTGGCTATCTCACTTGACAATCTCGATTGACCGCGCGATCGCAACAGCTTTACCCTCATATTTTGCTTTCAGTTCGGGTTGTATTTTAAGATCCAAGTCTTTCTCGATCTCTACTGTGATGAATTGGCGAATTAATCCAGTCACGCGGACGGTTTCGCCTACATCAATCGAACCTATAGCTGGCACAGCACCAACGACCAGCAACTCTTTGCCGCCAATAAACTCTTGGTCATCAAGTGTAAATGCATTGCGACTAATAACTCGTTCAACTTTACCACTAAGGGTCACAGTTTTACCCATAAACGGGCTTGGTTCCTCGGCAACTTCACCTGGTTCTGGTGTTAGAACTACTGCTGTAGCAATAAGTACGGGCTTGCCCTTAAATTCTGCTTCTAACTTTCCTAGATCCACATCAAACTGATTCTCGATTTCAGCTTTGGAAAATTGGCGAACCGTGCCTGTAACTTGAATGTTGCTGTCATTGACTATAGGAGAACCGCCCAGATTTAGAACCAATAACTCCGGATCGTTAAAGAAGCGTTCGCCTTCAATGATAAATGCCTTTGGACTGATAACTTCTTCGATTTCTCCGCTGACAGTCACGGTCTTATCTATGAGGTTGGTATTTGCTTCGTTAACGATTTCACTTATTGTTGCGTTAGCCTCAGAATTAGCTGAGTTCGAGTTAGGATCGGTGCAGCCAAAAAAAGTTAGAGCTAAGAGCATCGCGGCAATTGTGCCATTATTCCACAAAGCTTGAGTCAAGTTGCGATCGCAGATAGATTTATGACTAAGGATGCAATTAGTATTAAGTTTATTCATCGTTACACAAAATTTTCCACTCAAATGAGCGAGCGTCTTTTTAAGTTTCCCGTTCGTCAAGCACTTCTTGGGCAGTAAAGGTAGGATGACAGATGTGAACTCCAATTTTTTTGACACTTATCGCTCCCTATCTTGTGTTTATCACCTGTATGGTGCTTGAGTTACTTCTGTCTTAAGGATGAAGAAGTTTCATCCAAAGTTAGACAGGATACATCGATCTAAGCTTTTTGGATCAACAACTATAACCATGACAAAACCGCGCCCCAGTAATGTCATCATTAAAATCTTTGTAGCAATTGCGCTACTCTTTGGGTTCTTCGCGATCGGTGCAGTAATCAATTACGTTTCTCAACAAGTCCAACAAAATGAAGTAGAAGCTGACATACCTCAACAAGAGCTATTGAACGGACGATAAATGCATAATGGGGACAATCTGACCCCTGCCATCAGTCAGACAGTACTCGTTTGTACTGAGATTGAACAAAGACGTATCAGTTTTATTGAGTAAAGTTGTTACTCTCTCCACCAGATTTCCACTATTTAGATCTAATCTGAGTTCAAAGCTAGTACAGCCATCGATCTACAGAAGAAAATCCTGGAGGAAAACTATCTCTTTCCTGGGATGAAGAATCAAGGGGCAATACTACTGGCACTCATTTTCACTTGCGCCCTAAGCAAACGAAAGTGAAAAGATTTCTCGTCACTCAATCAATTAAGTTCAAGTTCTTAACAAGGAGAATTTTGATGAAAAGCTTAATCTATTCCACCATCTTTACTTTGGCAGCTGCAACAACAACTGTTGTGCCAACTGTAGCTCAAGCACAAGCAGTTAATTATGATGCCAGCGCTCCCCGCATTGTCAGCACAAATATCGATCTCAATGACGAAAATCACTCGATGACGCTCTATACGGGAGCTAAACCTTTATCATACGTAAGAATCACAGCACCAGATGACGTGCAGATTCAAGAAGGTACTCAGGTGACAACCGAATCAGGTCGGCAAATTGAGGCAAATCTTTTTCGCGGTTTGACGGAAGATAATCAATTCGTCATCGCATTTGCTCAACCCGTTCCTGCTAGAACGAATCTAAAAATTACGCTGCAAGAAGTCGAGCCTACCGTTCCTGGTGCAGATAACTTTTTTAACTACGAAGTGGCTGGAAAGCACCTTGGGTTAGAGCGACTCATCCCCTATGGCGTGGCTCGATTTCAAGCTAACGCTGGTGTCAGACCGTAGTTGTCATTAGTCATTAGTCATCGGTCATTTACGAATTGCTCATGACCGATGACAGTTTTTATGCATGACTTAAAGTTGCCATGTAGTAAAAGATTGAATCAGTAGACTAGAAATGTTGCCACACAGAAGAAACAAGGCGATCGCCAAACGTCGGTTTGTTTATAACTTGATTTCTTGGGTAGTTGTCATCATCCTATCTCTCTCCCTATCAGGGCTACCTACTTGGGCGCAAAGCATATCAGATGAGGTGCAAGTTTTAGATCGTCAACCTCAACAGCCAGTTAGCGAGCCAGAGCAACCTGTATCTCCGGCGCCTGGTGCGCCTGGATTAAATGACCCACGAGAATTTGAGGCATTTGTAGACAAGTTTTTTCAAGAAGAGATGTCGAAAACTCATATTCCTGGCGGGGCGATCTCTGTGGTGAGAGATGGTAAGGTGTTTTTCGCTAAGGGTTATGGCTATGCCAATGTGGAACAGAAAATACCAGTAGCAGCAGATAAAACGCTGTTTCGCGTTGCCTCGCTTTCCAAGCTATTCACAGCTACAGCAGCAATGCAGTTATACGAGCGAGGAATGCTGCAATTAGATGAAGATGTGAACCAGTACCTCATAGATTTCCAACTCAAAAATCCTTATCCCGAACCAGTTAAAGTTGCCCAACTGATGACGCACACGGATGGCACTTCTCAGCGGCGGATCGGACTTGCTGCTCGCAGCGCCCAGGAGATCCAGCCACTAGGAGACTATCTAGCCGCTCGGATGCCACCCATTTTCTGGCCTCCAGGCAAACTCTACAACTATTCCAGCCATAGTACTGCGTTGCTGGGCTATTTGGTGCAAAAGATTTCCGGTCTTCCCTTCGCTGAATATATCGACAAAAACATCTTCCAACCGCTTTCTATGCCCCGCAGCGCCTTTGTTCAACCACCGCCACTGTCTTTAGCAAAGGATTTAGCTGTGGGCTATCAGTATCAAAATGGTAACTTTAAACCCGTCCCCTACCTGTATCTCAACATTGCCCCAGCTGCTTCGCTGCAAACAACTGCTATAGATATGGCTCACTTTGCGATCGCTCACTTGCAACTCGGTCGCTATGAAAATGCGCGTATCCTGAAGCCAGATACCGTCCGGTTGATGCATCAAACGCACTTTACCCAGCATCCTCTGTTACCTGGCACTGCTTACGAATTTCACGAGCGGTTGGAAAATGGCATTAGATCGCTTACCCACTTAGGTAGCTTGCGAGGATATTCTAGCTCTCTTACCCTGCTGAACGACCAAAACATTGGCATCTTTACTGCAACCAACAGTTTCTCTGGGATACATGAAAAATTCCTCTCTCAATTTTTCGATCGCTATTTTCCTGTCATCACACCTGCACGTAAACAACCACTTTCCCTCAACGAGGAGCAACTGAATCGGTTTGCTGGCATCTACCGTGACTTGGAGTATCCCCGCGACACCTTTGCTAAAGTGAGCGCACCTTTTAAGCATATCAAGATCGAGAAAGGTGACAACGGCACTTTGCTCGTTCGTAGTCCTAGTCTATTTTTTCTCGGAAATGCTCCTAAGATTGGGTTAATACCTGTAGAACCACTGTTATTCCAGCGAGCAAATGACGAGGCTTTCACTGGTTTTGGTGAGGACAGCAGCGGTCGGATTGCATTTGCGTTTAATCCAATTTTTCCCGTTATCGGAACCTTCGAGCGAATTCATTGGTATGAAACTGTCTGGGTGCAATTAGGAATTGTTGGCTTTTGTGCCGTAATGTTCCTGTCGGCTGCAATAATTTATCCGATATTACCTTTAATTCGGCGTTGGCGAGGCAAACAGTTTCGCGTGGAACGGCGGTTGAGTCAGGCTTGGATACTAGCAGGTTTAATCGGGACTCTGAATTTAGTTTTCCTGATTGGCTTTCCCCTATCGCTCTGGCTGTATGGAGTATGGAAGCTAGTCTATGGCGTGCCTGTTGTGGCGATCGCATTCCTTTGCATTCCCCTACTTACCACTGTGTTGACACTGGGATTGTTTATCTTCACCGCCGTGGCTTGGAGGAATAATTATTGGTCTTTAATGAGGCGAGCGCATTATTCTTTCATTACCCTAGCTGCTTTGATGTTTATTCCCTTTCTGACCTACTGGAATTTTTTGGGATTTCAGTTTTAATACCTCACTTTACTCAGCCTGGAAAACAATAAGCTAATCAAAATGGCTGCTTCATTTATGCAAACTACTCTAGCACGGACGAACAAAACTAGATAAATATTCCTAATTCTCTTGTCGTCATTGCCATTTATTCATGACATCTTTGACCAAGACTTCTTTGAGCCAAATCTGTACTACAACCAATAGTGGAATAGCGAGAAATATGCCTAAGAAACCAAAAAAGCTGGCAAAAACTACAACTGCCAAGATAGTGAATACTGGCATCAGATTCACCTCTTGCTTCATAATTAAGGGAACCAAAACTAGGCTTTCAAACTGTTGAATTGCTATATAAAGTAATATAACTGCTCCTGACTTCCAAGGAGCATCGAGCAGGGAGAGCAGTGCTGGTGGAATGACACTTAAGGTTGGTCCAACATTAGGAATAAATTCTAGCAATCCGGCTAGAGCGGCATTGACTAAAGGCAGTGGCACTCCCAAAACTGTCAGCCCAATAAAAGATATTAAACCAATGACAACCATTGCTATAAGAGTGCCTTTTATCCAACCAACTAAAGCTTTTTCGGTTTCCGACAAAATTTCGTCAATTCGTTGTCGATAAAACGAAGGAAAAGCAAGGATAAAAACTCGTCGGTATTGAGAGGGATTTGCTAACAGCATGACGGTCAGAATCAAAAATAGCAACAAGCTAAGAACAACAGCAAGCGAATTATTGAGAATAACAAAAAAGTTACCCAATAGCTGTGCTATCCATACTTGAAGCTGTTGCGGAATATTCTCTAAAAGACGAAGCTGTTCAAACATTGCTCCTGGGATTGTAGATTGCAACCAATTCAACCAAGTCGTTATTCTTTCTGATGTTTGGGGCAAGACATCAACTAATTGTTGTAACTGATCGACAATGCGCGGCACGATGAACGCAAAAAAGCCAATAATTAGTGCTAGTAAGATCGTAACTGTAATCCCAATAGCAAACCCACGCTTAATGTGGTACTGCTGAATTCGTCGCACAACTCGATTTAAAACCGTTGCCAAGACTACAGATGCAAATAACAGTAAAACAACTTGCCGAATTTGCCACAGAATATAAAGAGAGATCGCCAGGGCAAGTAAACCGAGCCATTGACTTAAGCGCACAATACTGCCTCCATAAATTGCTTTTTTGATAGTGTCTACTTCTTTTAACTGCAAGTACGCTAGGCATTGCCCGATATACACCATTTCTCGATTGTCTGAGCGAAGAAACACGCGATCGCGTTTGTACAAAAACAGCTGAGAAACTCTATGCTTCAATTACCGCTATTTAGGATCGATCGCGTTCTACCAATTTTTGATTTACGAAGTGTATTCAATACCAATTGCTAGAATACTTTAATCACGAAGTTTGCTATCTTTGGGACAGTAATCTGGACAGTCAATTGCTTGTTTTGTCATTACAACAGACGGATGTACCGCGCACTTAAGATACTGGCTGAGTGAGAAAAAACGACAATTCCTACAAGGAACTCGCTCTAAACTAATTAAGAAATTAGTAATGCGATCGCGTTCGTTTTTACGCGAGATCGCAAACACGGTCATGACTACAGCCATTATTGCTAAGTAAGTAGGTAACACAAATCCAGTTACTTCAGGTAAGTTAGCTGAATTCAACTGTTCTTCATGTGTTTTTTTTGCCTCCGATCGCTCTTCAGTTAATTTGGCTTTATTTGAGCTTTCTCGATTCAATATTTCTCCAGACACACTTATTTTTATTGCTGTGTCCTGCCTATTTAACTCATTAGCAACCATGATATTAGCCTCTCAAAACCAAGTAACTCGATCGCTCGTACTACTATCGTTTTTGTTTGACTGGTGACTTATTAGATGTTTGCTACTCTAATTTTCATTGACTTCTAAAGGTTTTCGCTATCCTGTTTTCACTTTAGCTACGTTCGTAAATTCTATCGGATGTAGCAATTCCTGTAGGCTCGTTTAAAGTTGCGACAGTATTTAATGTCATAGGATCGACTGGTGCTATTGGCGCTACAGGTTTAGATATAGTATCAGTAGTTGTAGAAGTAACTGCGATACTATCTTGCTCGCCAGGTGTGCGATCGCGTTTCCGGTTATCTTTAAACTCAGGTAAATCCTTGGCTTGCGTTTTAGTTAACCCTATGGCGTAAATGCAGTTGTCAACGGGATCTACGCGAACAAGCTCGATGGGTAATATAACTTTCTTGCCAAAGATCCAGAATCCCACGTTGATAATTAAATATCTAATCCGATCGGTGGAATCGTCAACTAAAACATCGTTAATAGTACCGATTTTTCGCTTGTCTGCTTCTGAATAGACTTTTACGATCTTGCTGTTAAAAACATT
Source organism: Chroococcidiopsis sp. [FACHB-1243] (assembly GCF_014696895.1). Classification (NCBI taxonomy): domain Bacteria; kingdom Bacillati; phylum Cyanobacteriota; class Cyanophyceae; order Chroococcidiopsidales; family Chroococcidiopsidaceae; genus Chroococcidiopsis; species Chroococcidiopsis sp. [FACHB-1243]. The sequence goes on from NZ_JACJQX010000027.1 coordinate 63,688, forward strand.
TAAATTGGGGTGATACATTGAATTAACGCCTTTCCATTTTAATTGCATTGTTTTTTCAGAAAGATTGTTATTTAAAAGCTTTAAAGTATTGTCAATCTTGCAAAATGCTCTCCAGTGTTTAGTATAAATTGAAAGCTACAAGAGTCGAGCGTGCCTACTTCATGCTTTAGTTAGCACTACACCATCAAAATAAATCTAGAAAGTGGAAAACTCGTGGAAAAGTACCGTATGCCGATCTAAATCTATCCTAAGAAATAGATGTAGAGTGCCAAATTAAAATAGTCGGTCGCAGTAGATGTAAATACTACTACCAAGTACCAATTTTACTCTCGTCTCGTGTAAGTTATCGCACCCATAAAATTAAGTTTGCCTTCTCCCCGATTTTTCCACTATTTAGATCTAGATTCAGATCGGAGCCGGTTAAGTGCTTTATTTAACTGGTGGTTCATAGCTCCTTTTTCATCACACACACTCTGGGCGTTGCATATTTGCAAAGAACGGTCGAGCAAAAAACTAAAATCGCTAACTCGTTCCAGCACTTGTAACGCCTCTTTCTAATTGATGGAAGACATTCATTTAGGGATGAGCGCGAACCACATATCTCAAAGAGCTTTCTTCATGAGTTGCTACTAAACGATTGATAATTTTTCAGGACAGTTTTTATGTTTGGTTTCTTACAGCGATCGCGCCATAGCGCCGCTTTGCTATCTCTGACGCTCGCCGTTAGTGGATTGGTTCCAATTGCAATTTCTACTCCATCTTTTGCTCAGGATAGTTCTCCAACGGCTACTCCATCTCCATCGTCAGCTACGACAGTTAACTTCTCCGATGTTTCTGCTAACTACTGGGCGCAGCCATTTATTCAAGCTTTAGCTGCTCAAAACATCATTACAGGCTTTCCTAACGGGACGTATAGACCAGAAGAGCCTGTAGATCGAGCTGAATTTGCTGCCATGCTTGCCAGTGCTTTTGATACGAAACCAGTTCGCCAGTTGAGCGAATCTGGATTTAAGGATGTTCCGGCTGATTATTGGGCAGCTTCAGTAGTAGAAGAAGCTTACGAAACTGGATTTTTGCAAGGTTATCCGAATAATTTATTCTTGCCGAACCAGGAAATTAGCAAAGCGGAGGCAATTACTGCATTAGTTAATGGTTTGGGCTTAACAGCCAGCGATCGAGATTCAAATTTACTACAAACTTACTACACCGATTACGAAAGCATTCCCGAGTATGCTGTGGGTGCGATTGCCGCAGCTACGCAAGCAAATCTAGTCGTCAACTATCCCAATGTCAAAGAACTCAATCCCCAAACGCCTCTGAACCGAGGCACAGCAGCAGCATTATTGCATCAAGCTTTAGTACGGCAAGGGCGGTTACAACCCATAGCTAACAATGTAACAGCAGCTAATTACATCGTGCGCCCTACTGCAAATGATGTTGGACAGACCACTCCTACAACTCAGCCTACCACTACTACAGCGTCTAATAATAATGTGGTTGCTGTTGCTGCGTCCGATCGATCTTTCTCCACTCTGACTTCTCTGCTCAAAGCTACAGGTCTAGCTGAGAGCCTACAAAAACGAGGACCGTTTACAATTTTTGCCCCTACAGATCGAGCATTTGCAGCGTTACCCAAAGGAACTTTGGAAAAGTTAGCACAACCAGAAAATCAAGATACTTTGATTCGGATTCTCACATATCATGTGGTTCCTAGCGAACTCACTGCCAGTCAGCTGCAAGCGGGAGAACTGAAAACGTTGGCAGATAGACCTGTCAATATTCAGATCGATCCAGCGCAGAATCAAGTTGCCGTGAATGATGCCAGCGTGGTTCAGCCAAATATCCAAGCCAGTAACGGTGTCATCCACGCAGTTAATCAAGTCCTATTGCCACCCAACGTTAATCTCGAAAAGTTGAACTAGTAAACTACTGTACACTTTGTACGATTTGGAAGGAAAAATGAACAATATTTTTTCGCGGCGACTTTCTATTGTGTTGAGTTTAACTGCTATGACTGTTTTAGGAAGTGGATTATCAGCAACAGCAGAAACAATGGCTCCCAAAAAGAACGCTTCAGTACCGACCCCAGGAACGACAGCAACCGCCGCCGCAGCTTTGACACAATCCTCACCTGCACCTAAGCCAGCAGCAAGCAAAGTTGAAAGACCAGAGGATCGTCGGGTAGCACAGGTCAATGTAGACCCAGGACAAGCCACCGCAGGCGGTTCTAGCTATATTGGCATTGGTGGAAATATTGGTTTGGATGGAGACACAGCTTTAGGCGATACTAACTTTACTGTTATCAGTAAAATTGGACTGACGCAGAATTTATCTTTACGACCAGCAGCAGTATTTGGAGATAATACCGTCTTTCAGATTCCCCTTACTTACGACTTCAACTTGCGATCGACAGAAGCTTTTGACGAAAGGTTGTCTATCGCTCCTTACCTGGGAGCTGGAGTAGCAATTTCTACTGGTGTTGAGGACGATGACGAGGTTGATGTATTTGAAGATGACGATGATGACGATGCCGATGTAGGTCCGATGATAACAGGTGGTGTAGATTTTCCTCTATCCGATCGCTTTACTGCTACTGCGGCAGTAAATGCAGCTTTCTTTGATGACACAGATATCGGGCTAGTACTAGGAGTTGGTTATAACTTTTTCTAAGCGGTGAAACTAAAAGGCGATCGCGGTTGCAATAAAGTCTAAAAGATTTGCGATCGCCACTCTTTTTCAACTTAAAAAAGAGTATTATTAAAGCAAATTCTATCCACTCAAGGAATTAGTTCGTACTTGATTCTTACTCTTTCAACACCATCAAATCTGTTATCTCTAGCTGCGGGTAAGGTCGGAAAAATTGGCGGTGAAACTGGTTCGTTAACTGATAGTTCTACGCGATCGGTTATTTCCCATATACCGTCATCTCCGTCGAGATAATTCCAATATTTCTCGTTTGAAATAGTAACGCGATCGCTAAAGTTGTTGGAAATCTCAGCGGGATTATTGGCTCTGTTTCTAAAAAATTCTCTATAATCATCTTCTACCGTCTTATTTTCCAGATTAAGAGCATCGCTAGATAAAGTTACTCTTTCTGCCGCTTCAACCTGGATTGGAATAGCTAAACCCGTTACAGTTGCTAATATTCCTAATCCAACAATAATTTTATTTTTCATTGATTTTACCCTTTATTATGTTCTTTTCATATATGTTGCGCCTGAAACAATTTTTTTGCCTCTATCATAGGTGCTGTTAGTCTAGAGTATCTATGACAAAAGGTAGGTTTTTTCTGAAAGCAGAGCAATTGAAATTATCGCAAAAAGAATGCTTTAAAATTTTGAATAAAAAAAGATTTCAGGATATTGTTAAATTCTCCCCGAATTTTCCACTATTTTGAGCTAAACTCAAATTGCCATAGCTAATTTGTTTAACTAGTAGTTCATGAATCAGCTCTTAATGCATAGGAGAAATAGTGCTATACACTCCAGTAGGAATCTAGAAATAGGGTGCGCCCGATCGTCCGAGTCACATCATCAAAAGTAGCAACTGCAAGCAAATATGTCTTGAGTTAGTTTTCCCAGTTGCTTAAGTATGGCGAGATAGGTTAGGCAGGGTGAGCAAGTACGGTCATGGTTAAGCCACAAAAAAGCGCGATCGAGCAAGAACGTAGCGAAATTCTTCAACAATTAGAAGACTGGCTAGAAACTCCCATGCTAGTTTTGAGCTTTGTCTGGCTGGCACTGTTTGCTGTTGAGCTAATTTGGGGACTAAACCCCTTCCTAGAAGTTTTAGGCATCGTCATCTGGATAATTTTTATCCTTGATTTTGCGTTGAAGTTTCTCTTCGCTGGGCGCAAACTTGCATATCTGAGGCAAAACTGGCTGACAGCTTTTTCTTTAATGATTCCCGCTTTAAGGACACTGCGGATTATCCGAGTCGTGCGGCTACTGCGAACGGCTCGTGCGGCGCGAGGACTGCGGTTACTACGGGTGATGACTCGCACCAATCGGGGGATGCGGGCTTTGGCTGCTAGCGTCAGGCGGCGGGGATTTGGCTATGTGGTGGCACTAACAGCGATCGTCACTTTAGTTGGTGCAGCTGGAATCTATGCCTTTGAAAGCAATATTCCTACATCTGGGATAACAGACTACGGCTCGGCGCTATGGTGGACGGCAATGGTGATTACCACAATGGGATCGGACTACTTTCCCAAGTCCCCAGAAGGACGGATTTTATGCCTGTTGCTGGCGCTGTATGCTTTTGCCGTATTTGGTTACGTAACTGCTACCCTCGCCACGTTTTTTGTGGGACGGGATGCAGAAGATCCGCAAGCGGAAGTTGCAGGAACCAAATCTATTGAAGCACTTCAGGTTGAAATCGCTGCTTTACGAGCAGAAATTCAGACTCTTGTCCGTCAAAATTCCCAGTCTTAAATTCGCCAGCTTTTTATTGTGAATGCATCACTAATCCCTAATTGCTTGAAAAGTGAGGCAGTGTCATGAACGCAGAAATATCTACTGCTTGGAACAAAATTCAGGCGACGATCGATGGCTTCATTGCTTTGCTGCCAAATATTGTCTTGGCATTCGTCGTCTTTATACTATTCTTTTTCGTAGCACGATGGCTCAAGTCGATAGTCAAGCGCCTGACTCGCAAGCATCGACAGGCGCGGAATCTGGGCATGGTGCTGGGACGATTAGCTCAAGGAATTGCGCTCCTAATTGGGTTATTTGTCGCATTATCAATCGTAATTCCGACATTTAAAGCAGGAGATTTGATTCAACTGCTAGGGATTAGCGGTGTGGCAATTGGTTTCGCCTTTCGCGATATTTTGCAAAACTTCTTGGCTGGTATCCTAATTCTGTTAACAGAGCCATTTCAAATTGACGACCAAATCGTTTTCAAAGATTTTGAGGGAACGGTAGAAAATATTGAAACTCGCGCTACCACAATTCGCACTTATGATGGTCGTCGTATTGTCATTCCTAACTCCGAACTTTTTACGAATTCAGTTACCGTCAACACTGCTTTTGATACCCGTCGCATTGAATACGATGTTGGCATCGGCTACGGCGATGACGTTGAAGAAGCAAAGCGGTTGATGTTAGCAGCAATTCATAGCGTGGATGAGGTATTAACAGATCCAGCTCCTGACGTACTAGTACTGGAACTAGCCCAAAGTAGTGTCAATATCCGCGCCCGCTGGTGGATTAAACCACCACGCCGAGCTGATGACTTGAGTTCGCGAGACAAGGTAATTTCTGCGATTAAGCAAAAGCTTTACGTGGAAAATGGGATCGATCTGCCATATCCAACCCGACAAATTCTATTTCACGACCAAACGGAAGAAACGGATGGCGATCGCAGCCGTCAAAGAGAAGGATGGCCCGCTGGCAAGAAGGAGGTGCCAAAATCGCACCGCATTAGCGATCCTCTTCGCATACTAGCCCAAATGGGAGCGCAACAAAATGGTAGTGGCGAAGCCGAGGCAATCAGGAGCGAGCGTCCATGAAAAACGTCAAACTTGGCAAAATTTGGGATTCCCTCCACTCTAGCTATTGGTTTTTACCAACTGTGATGGCGGTCATAGCGATCGCCCTAGCATTTACAATGCTAAGCCTCGATCGCGCTGGCTATTATGGAGTATTGTCAGAGTGGGGTTGGCTCTACACTGGCGGCACTGACGGGGCACGAGAGGTGCTTTCATCTGTGGCTAGTTCGATTATTTCTGTTGCCGCTACCGCTTTCTCAATTACCATTGTGGCGCTTCAGCTGGCGGCTTCTAATTACAGTCCCCGTTTGCTGCGTAACTTTATGCGGGATGTGGGCAATCAACTTGTCTTGGGGACATTTATTGCTACGTTCATCTACTGCTTGCTCGTACTGCGGACTATACGCGGTGATGGCGATGACTACAGCTTCTTTGTCCCACAGCTCTCAGTTACAGTTGGGTTGTTGTTGGCACTTGCCAGCATTGGCGTACTGATTTACTTTATCCATCACGCCTCTACCATCATTCAGGTATCTCATATCATCACCGAGGCTAGCAACGAGCTACACCGCGCGATCGATCGCTTGTTTCCCGAAAAGCTAGGGCGGAGTTTGCCCAGTGCCAAGCCTCACGATCACGCAATCCCAGCTAATTTCGATTCAGATGCTCGTCCAATTAAAGCCAATAGTAGCGGTTATCTCCAAGCAATTGATGACGAAGAATTAATGAAAATCGCTAACAATCGTTCCTTGCTGTTGCAGATAAAATCTCGACCAGGTAGGTTTGTTGTCAAGGGTAGCAATTTAGTGATAGTATTTCCAGGGGAATGCGTCAATCGGAGACTCTCAGAGCAAATTAATGATGCTTTTGTGCTTGGCAAGCAACGTACCGAGCAACAGGATGTTGAGTTTCCCGTGAACCAATTAGTTGACATTGCCCTACGTGCCATTTCTCCTGGGATCAACGATCCGACAACTGCGATTCAGTGTATCGACCAGTTAAGTGCTGGATTATCTCACTTAGCTCAAAGAGAAATTCCCTCTCCCTACCGCTATGACGAGCGCAACAATCTTCGCGTCATTGTCGAAACATTTACGTTTGCTGGACTAACTGATGCTGCTTTTCACCAGATTCGTCAGTATGGAAAATCGGATGTGGGAGTGGTAATTCGGCTTCTGGAGGCGATCGCCACAATTGCGACTTATACTTGCGATCGGCAAGATAAAGCAGCACTGCTGCGTCATGCCGAAATGATTCAGCAAGACAGTTACCAGAGCGTATCGCAACAGCAAGATAAACAGGACATCGAACGGCGATACCAAGCAGTATTGAAGGCACTACAGCAGTCAACTGATTCACAAGCATCTGCGACTTGGGCGCAGTAGTTAGCTCAAATTCCGCTCCAGCTACAAAATCGAAAATAGTTCTTGAAACACTGGTTTAAAACTGATAACGATTATCTGTATTAATAGGTAAAGCATCTCATGCTCGTAACTCAAGTTTTGCTTATAGCTGCCGAGCCGTTAGCATTTAGCCCCAACCTACCTCTGCTATCTGCGCTACTAGCGATCAGTCTAGCTTTGGTGCCTCTGTTCTCTAGTCGGCTACGCTTTCTCCAAGCTAAGCCGCGTAGCATTTGGCTCTCGATCGGTAGCGGGGTTTCTGTTGCCTATGTTTTCGTTCATATCCGAATGGCACTAAGATAAGCCCAAGAACTTGATGTGCAAAGGTTTTACAGTTTTCCTGCTTGAGGCAGACAAAACAGCGCCATCGCAATTGGGTCAGCTAAGGATTTCCGACTTTTGCTGCTCTAAGCTATCCTGTTGCCCCAACTCTTACCCGATAAGGTTTTCACCTTAACTTATTGCTATTCCGTTCATATCCTGCCCGAACTCAGTAAAGCACAAGAGACGATTCAGAGGGTGGTAGGTAAAACGCTTGCCTTTTTGGAACACCATGTATACCTCATGGTACTTTTAGGTTTAGTTGTGTTTTACGGACTAGAGCGGATGGCTAAGCGATGGCGCTAGCGCCATCGTCAAGAAGGGAAATCAAATGTGACGGGGAGTTTTCTGGATGCACATTTGTTCATTTGCCATCTACAATGCTCTGATTGGCTATCTATGACTGCACCGAGAAGAACCAGGGATGACAAGTTTATTGTTTTTTGCCCTGGCAATGGCATTGCATTTTTTTGTCAATGACAATGGTTTACGCGAACACCATAAAGGCATATCACCGCATCGGTCGTTGGATACTAGCAGCAGCAGTTATTGTTGGCTGGGCAATTGGCAGTGGCACTCAGATCGAGCTTGCGATCGCCTTACTCTTTGCTTTTCTCGCCGGAGGAGTTGTACTTAATGTTTTGAAAGAAGAACTCCCCGAAGAACGTCAAAGTCGCTTCTGGGCTTTTGCCCTCGGTGCAAGTATATATTCTGCACTTTTGGTAGCACTATAAATCAGCCGCATCTAATTCGAGTTTGTCTATACCGCCACCCTTGTCTCCTTCATTTACTACTGTTGCTGCAACAGCATTATCGTCGAGCGATCGCTCCACTAGCGCGTCAATGGCGATATTGTAGAGCCTTCGGCAGACAAGCAGGCAGTAGTAGTGCGATCGCGTCTTGCTCAGGAAGTAGAGCGTTTTGTGGCATAATGGCTTCTTTTCTCTAGTTCCACCTATACCACTTGTCGTTCGAGCAACCAAACAACGAGTACAGCGCGGCGCGCTCATCTGTGTACTCTACCGACAGGTTGCCCGATCGCCCTATGAACAACCCCTTTTGCAGCCATAACATTATCGCTAGCGATACTAGCAACCTCCCTCCTTATTCGGGAAAGTTACAAGAATACTGGATGGCGGGTAATGGTGTTTTCCTGCGATCGCACCGTCGAGAAATAGAAGTATGCCTACCCGTTGCCAATAGCTGTGTTGACAATCTTCCCCACATCCAGCCTTATTTTCGTCTCGTGCCACCAAAAGTCCCTGCGTTAACTATCTCAGAAATTATTCATACTTGCCAAGAAGCAGGCGAGCGAGAAGTTTTGTTCTATCTGGACTATACCAACCAATGGCAACTGCACGTTCCAGCACAAACAGCTAGTCGCACGAGCGTTGCAGCAATGGAATCGTCATTTAATTCTAATTATGAAACTGCCCTCATCGAAATCCACAGCCATGCACGAGCGCCAGCTCGTTTTTCAACTCAAGACGACATCGAAGAAAGCGGTAAGTTCAGAATCTTCGCCGTTATCGGTTCTTTACCCGATTGCCCTGCTATTAGCGTGCGATTGGGAGTTTACGATCGCTTCTTCGACATACCCAACTCTTGGATTTTTACTTTATGACAATCGACTTATCGTTTGCTAATTCAGTACCGATTATTCCGGCTCAAAATACTCAGATTCAGTTTATCCTTGTCGGTGCTGGTGGAACGGGTAGCTGTATCATCAGAGAACTGTGCAAAGTCGTTTGCCAAATTCAAAGCGTTACTAAAAAACAAGTATCCGTCTGCATCGTTGACTTCGATACTGTAGAGTCGCGCAATATTCCCCGACAAATATTCCTGCCTGAAGAAATCGGCATGAATAAAGCAGCAGCACTAGCAATTCGTTACAGCAGCGCCTTTGGAATTAGCATTAAAGCGATCAAAAAGCCCTTTAACTGTCAGATGGTAAATAAATTAAAACAATGGAATACGCTGACAGTCATTATCGGCTGCGTCGATAATGCCGCAGCCAGAGCAGAGATCGATCGCTGCCTGGAATACAATTCAAAAACGCAACTAGCTTCCATATTCTGGCTAGACTGCGGCAACGCTCAAACCAGCGGTCAAGTCTTGCTAGGGACTACCACTAACTTCGACCTGTTACGTGCTTTCGATCGCCCCGAATGCCCCAATCTTTGCTATCAACTCCCATCTCCAACATCGCTCCACCCAGAATTACTCGTGGCAAAACCAGAAGAACTGTCGAATTCTCGCCTCTCTTGTGCTGAAATTCAACTGAGTAACCATCAGGCATTATTCGTCAATCAATTTGCTGCCACAATAGCCAGTCAATATATTTTAGAACTCACATTTACTGGAGGATTGAGAAAATTCGCCACGTATTTTGATTGCAAAACGATGAATTGCAAATCCCTTTATATCACCCCCTCCAATTTATCTCAATTTCACAACTAAAAAATTCAGTACAAAAGCCAACAACGGTAGTGCTTTGCACTCACCGTTGAATGCTATTGCTGTAAAAATGAATTCAATCGACTACAAGCTACTTGAAATTTTAGCAACTGACCCAGATAACTTCCCAGATTTCGAGCGAGAAAGTATTTACACTCCAGGCTTTTGCGAGCGAGTAAATATTTTGAGCAAACAGTTTCATCTAATTATGCAACAGATAGGCATGGGTCTATCTGTGGAACCATTGCTAGATAATTCTCCGCAGCTTAAAGCATGGGTAGAAAAGGTTCAGCCAATTATTAGCACACCTGCGATCGCTAAGAGTTGGAATGTCAGCTTGCAAAAACCGATCGATAACAACTTATTAGTAGCACAATACGACCTGATTTTAGAAAGAGAAGAGCGGTTAATTGCTATAGATTGGTCGGTGCAACATCGTCCGGTTAGCTACCAGCAGTTGCTCGAAAGCTGGCAGACGCAACTTCGCCTGTTTCTCTTACTAGAAAACAGTAGCTTCGCTCCCGAACAGATTGGCATTAGCTACCTGTTAGTTAACGCTAAGTCAGCTCCTATCTACCATTTTGAATACAGTAGGCAACAACATGAAGAATTTCAACAGAAATTAGCAGGCATTCTCTCAAAACTTCCAGAAACAGAAAAAAATGTGTCTCCTGCCGCTCTTTCAGAATTTGATCGCGATCCCAGCGAACTGAATCTCAAAAAGTTTCTCAATGGCGAACTTACCACTCAAGAATATCTAGCCACAGTTCCCGAAGTCGAAATTTGAACGTAACAGAAGTAGGGAAATACCGATTTCCCTACTCGTGACTAACGAGATATGGACAATACTACGATTAACCAAAGAATCGCTCTCAAAAAAGTGCAGCTAACACCAGATGGCTGGACGCTCAACATTTTATCGCCAAGAGTGGCAACAATTACAAATCCACTAGGGATGCGAAAAGTCTCTTACTTTGGTTTTGACAAAACTAAAGATGCAGAAAAATTCCAACAATATTTGCTGGAAAACCATCTGTGTACGGCAGCCGTTATTAGAAGCTCCCGACGGCTAGCTGCACCAATTGAATGTAAGGCTTGGGGATGCTCCAGCAAAATCATTTGGCAGTGCGCTGTCAAAGATCTCAAACAACAAAATTTGTCCGCACAGAAACAACTACCTCAACCTACTTTCACAAAAATTAGCACTCACTAAATCAAAGCAACAATGATTTACTACAAGCGCATGACATATGTTGCAGTTGGCGATGGATTTCAAACCTATATCTTTCCGGCGTGCGGTACAGAGCCTTACATTCGATACAAGTTTTTACCCAATCGAGCCGAACTAGATGAAGCGGTGGGAAAATGCAAGAACGCAGGTTGGAAAGTTGTGAACGGCACTAACATATCCAAGCTGATGCTATCTGCTACACCAAAGAGAAGCGGACGTTAAAGCATGATGCACTTAATTCATACAGGTTTTCAATTTTACTAGTTATTACACGCACCAAAACAGGAGACTTATGTTATTCAAGCATTCACTTAATGTCAATATAACCCCTAATACAATTATCAGTAATTACGGTAGCGAAGAGTTACAGACAGCTTATTTTATGGAGAACGGCGAAAATGTTTCTATATCATTCACTACCAAATGTATTAGCAAGTTAGATGAATTAATTATTGCACTGCAAAAAATCAGAGATATTTTAGCATTTCAACGAGCTAAAGAATTAGAGATGGAAAGCAAGCTGCTGCAAGAAAAACCTGCTGACTGTACGCTCGGCAAGAGTAATGGTAGCAAAAATTCTGAAAGTTTTAGTCAACTGTTTGAGTGAAGCTCATAAAAAATCACCCTCCAGCAATGCTGGAGTATTTTTTCAACAACGGCTCATTGCTTTGCAATCTCGGTTGGTGCTTCTAAACCGACATATCTACTTTGGATATATGCGAAAACAAACGACTCAAGCCACATCCACAAACTCATCAGATAACGATGCTGTTACTGAAGATGATTTTGACAATCTCATTGTTAAGTATGAATCTTCCCAATACGACGGCAAAATTACCGACCTCCCTATCTGTCAAGTCTTGAACGACAAGTCTCCTGCAAGTGTTGGTATGTTTGTTAAAGCCAAAAACTTACCGCAGATAGGCTGGCGTGGAGCGGAAGCTACCTACGAGCATACGTTTTCTAGTGGTGCTACAGAATTAGGCGTTCTGCTCCAGTCGCCGAGAATGCATATATTAAGGACTTCACCTCGCTGTATCGAACTAAGAAAAACTGGAGAACTTGTTGCTAACTACGAAAACGTTGAAGGACGCAAAAAATATGCGGAATTAGGCAACTTAGCGACGCTGCGGACTTTTTACTTGATCTACTTAGTAGACGAAACCAACAATAACCTCCACGACTTACCACTGATCCTTTCCATTAAAGGAGTAGCAGCAGTCCGCTTTGGCGAGGCATATAGGCAGTTCAAACGTCAACTAGAAATTGCCTATGCCAACCGAAAAAAAACTCAGTATAAACCTAAATCCGAACGCTTTCACGTAGCTGGCATTTTCAATCCTACCTTCAAACCATCCCTCGAACCTCCAGATGGCGAACAAAAGTCATGGGTAGCCGTTCCCGCTTGTTTTGCCACGCCTGCTCCCCAAGGTTACGACCTCAGCAATTACCTCGTACCGCAAAAAGAGGAGGAGCTATGGGCAATAGTTCAAAGTAGCAACGAGTTCTCTAGCAATATGCTCAAAACTACCCAAGAACATAATAGAGCGATCGAAAGTGCTTCAGACAGCACGAATGCAACAACTATCGACACCAATGCTGTAGCTGTAATCGCTAACGCAGACGAGCTGCCTTACTAAAGTTTCAAAAAGCACGATTGGGGGAGGCAATACCTCCCTCAGTAGAATTCCATCACCAGAAAAAACATGAACTTCACCATCGAACAAGACAAACTATCTCAGTTACTAGATGCTGCTTCCCTCGCCATCCCAACTCGACCCACAGACCCCATTCTCGGTGCAATCTTATTAGTCGCTGATGCCGAAACCCAAACTTTATCTGCCACTAGCTTTAATCTCAGCCTCGGCATTCATAGCAAAACCAAAGCCAACATTAAAACTTCAGGTGTAGCAGCACTACCTGGAAAATTGCTGGCAGACACGATTGGCTATCTCAAAGGAGATCTATGCTTTGAATTAGAAGAACGCACCTGCATTATCTCCCACTCCAGCGGCAAGCGAAGAATCCAAAGCTTCAATCCCAGTGAATTTCCACAACTGCCCAGCGGCGGCAGCCAAAGCATCACGTTGCCAGTCAAGAAATTCCTAGTGGCTATTCGCGCTACTCTGTTCGCCGCTAGCAGAGATGAAACCAAACCCGTCATCACTGGTGTCAATTTCAAATTCGAGCGCGATCGCTGGCAAGCAGGGGCAACAGATTCTCATCGCTTGGCATTAGTATCGGCAGCTTTCGACGCAGATATGGCTGAAAATATTGAATTTACTGTCTCCTACAAAAACTTGCAAGAAATCGAGAAAATCCTCTCAACCAAGAGCGAAAACAGTACTTGCACTCTTTACTTCAACAGTAATTTTGTGGAATTCAACTTGCCCAACACCAGAATTACCTCTCGACTGCTTGAAGGCGAGTTTCCTAAGCTCGACAACCTGATTCCCACCAGCTTCCAACACGAATTCTACATAGATAAAGCCGCACTGGAAACAGGACTTAAAAGAGTCGCAACCCTTGCCGAGAAGAAAAGTAAAACTGTCAAGACTATCTGGGACGTTAAAAACCAACAACTGACACTGTACACGGAATCTACTGACGTGGGGAACGCGATCGAATCTCTGATTGTCAAAGCCAATTCTACATCGGACGAAGAGATCGGCATTGGATTCAACCTGACTTACCTGGCTGAAGCTGTCAAATACGTGATCGCCGATGAAATCGTCATTAAATCGAACGGAGCGTCTAGACCTGCGATCGTCTGCCCTGTCGGTGGCATCCTCAACCAAATTACCCTTGTCATGCCCGTGTTGATTTCCTCCGGCTATGAGATTGACAAACCTACGAATACAAAAACCACCCTCGATCCCAGCGAGAGCAAGGTGGATGCAGCAGAAACTCAATCTAGCAACCTTGCACCATCAGAAGTGGTAGAGACAGTAGCACAAGTCGAAAGCGAACCCAGCTCCGAAACTTCAGAACCAGCTCAAGCTCATAAAAGCAAGCGCAACAGGCAAAGCAAACCAAAAGCAGCCGTAACAGTTTAAAAAGGCGATCGCCCTCCTTGGCGCTCGATTTTTTGCATTCGGGCGCTTTCTCAAGCAAACACTTCCTTAAATACGCTCATGATTCCTTACAATCCGATTCATCTCAAATACCGCCCTCAAACTCTCGCACAACTTGTAGGACAAGACATCATTGCTACCACCCTCTCTAACGCCATCAATGTGGGCAAAATTGCCCCAGCATACCTGTTCGTCGGACCTAGAGGTACTGGCAAAACGTCTACCGCCCGCATCCTGGCTAAATCTCTCAATTGCCAATCTGCCAACCAAGCCACCGTAACACCCTGCGGTCAGTGCCAATCTTGTCGCGCGATCGCCTCCAGCCACTCCCTCGATGTCAACGAACTCGATGCTGCTAGTAACTCTGGCGTAGAAAACATCCGCGAGATCGTCGAAAGATCTAACTTTGCACCTGTCGAAAGCCGATACAAAGTCATAATTCTCGACGAGTGCCACTCTTTGAGCCTAGCGGCATTCAACTCGTTACTCAAGACTTTAGAACAGCCACCATCAAACGTAGTATTCGTTTTGTGTACTACAGAAGTGCATAAAGTGCCGCTGACAATTATCTCTAGATGCCAGCGTTTTGACTTTAAAAAGATCGCTCCCAAGATAATTGCAAAACACCTGCAAGCAATTACCGCCGCAGAACAAATCGACATCACTCCTGAAGCATTGCAACTCGTGGCGCAAACAAGTCATGGTTGCCTGCGAGATGCCCTGACGCTGCTCGACCAACTGAGTAACGTTGGTATGCAGATCGCTGCCGAGCAGGTGTATCTCATGGCTGGTACTGTCCCCGAACCAGAACTGCTCGATTTGTTGGATAACATCAGCACGGGAAATGCAACTGCCTGTTGTCGCATCATCCAAAAACTCGTCGAGCAAGGGAAAGATCCATTTATCGTTTACCTGGATATTTTGAGAATACTTAAAGATCTGCTTGTCATCAAAACCTGCGCTGATGCTACAGAACTAGAATGGCAGGCAACAGAAAAATGGGAGAGATTACTTTCTTTAGTTCAATACTGGAAAGCAATCTCAATCCAAGATGCCATCAAACTGCTTAATTTCAGAGAGCGGCAGATGAAACAGCAATCGTCGCAACTCTGGCTGGAAGTCACAATTCTAGAACTAGCCAAAATTCCTCTACCGTTAGTAGCCGATCGTAAGCTGACCGCAGACCCTTGGTACAGTTGGGAATATCCTAGCGACGCGATCGCTTGGGCGCATCAATTACTCCCGCACCTAAACTTTAAAGAGCTGTGGGAAAAATGGAAAGCTCTGGCAACCATCAACGGTAAGAAAGCTCCTGCATGGGTCAAGGCGATCGAAGAAGCACGTCTTCACAAACAATTGACTACTGTAAGCAAAACGACAAGCTCAGTGCGATAGTTTTAGCCTAGTTTTGACGGTGACTGTCAAGGACGGAAGAATGTTTGTCTTTAGTACTCAGACAACAAGATGAAAAACTATACATTCTTCCGAATCCTATTGCCACTCTCTACTCAAATACCGCGTAACTATAGTTAGCTGAAATCGCACTTTTTATCTCAAAGCATATTAGTTGTTTGACTAAAAAATAGACTAGGTTCATTACACTTGATAGCGATGGAACAATATAATCATAGAAAACTGGTGACTAGGAGTAAAGGTAAAATTGTTGTCAATGAAAATGAACTAGATATTTTCTATACCGATTGCTCTCCCAGAGATCGATGGGAACCCGATCGAGAGCTAATACCCTACGGTCGTCTCAGGCAGCTCGTTATCGACATTGAAACTTCTGGACTCTCCAGCCAAACCGATCGCATATACGCCATCGGTTGTATGGATGAAAATTGGCAAGTCACAATATTTATGGAGTCAGATGAAAGTAGTTTATTACAGAAATTTGTCAGGCACGTTTCAGGATATTATGCGGATGTAATTTTTAGCTTTAACGGCACGCAATTCGACCTACCTTTTCTCATCGCTCGATGTGAAAAATACAACATTCGACATCCATTCAAAATTATAGATAAGTTGCGGACAATCCAAACAGCACAAGTATTCGGTCAGCCGTTAAAAATTCATCAAGTGTACGTCAAAGGCAGCCAACACGTAGATGTTTATATCTGCGTTCTTAGATGGGATTATGTCAATAAATGCCTTCACAACGCTCGTTCGCTCAAACAAGCAGTGTTAGAAATGGGACTGCGCCAACAACAGCGATTGGTTCTGCCATACCAACAGATCCTAGAATGCTGGCAACAAGGCTCTCAGAGTCAAGGCTGGGCAAAAATCCGCCAATATCTCATCTTTGACCTAGAAGACACTAAACTGATCGCTGACAAGCTAGTGCCTTCATACTACTACGAATCTCTAGTCGTACCCAGAATGAACCTGCAACAACTCACCCTCACGGGTAACGGCACGAAATGGCAGCGGGTGCTGGAAAACCAATACCCCACCCTTCGACCGACAGCCGACCGGAAAATGCAGTTCGATGGCGGTCTAGTAATTTCAGTCCCAGGATTGCACCGTAACGTTGCCAAAATTGATGTGGCTAGCCTGTACCCCAGCATCATGCTCAAGTACGGTATCTGCTCTGGTAAAGATCCGCGCCGAATGGGATTGAGCATTCTAGAGTATCTGACCCAAGAACGACTCCAGCTCAAGCAACTGGCAAAAGCTGGAGACATAGATGCCAGTCATGCCCAAAGCGCCCTCAAAGTCACAATTAACTCCTTATTTGGCTTTTTAGGCACTTCGGGACTGAGTTTCAACGACATGGAAGCTGCTGCACTCGTCACTGCCTACGGTAGGCGCATACTCCGGTTTGCGATCGCATTTATTGAAAAGCAAGGAGGTATCCAAGTTGAGAGCGACACCGACGGTATCTTCTTCAGCCACCCCCAGCCAATGCAAGTTTATCAAAGTTTGCAAGCGGCAATGCCTGAAGGGATCGACATCGAACTTGAAACTCAAGCCACCGCTATGTTCGTTCCCGAACGCGGCGCTAAAAACTACATTCTCTGGCACGATGATGGTAGTGTTACTGCTAAGGGGATCTGGCGCAAGCGCGATCGCTCGCAACTAGAAAAGGAATTTCCCCTACAATACCTGACCCACTTTCTGGACAATCCCCAAACAGCAGAGACGTATTACCGATCCATCAAACAACAACTTAGCTCTGGTAGCTTTCCGATATCTAAACTACAAATCACCCGCAAAATCAAAAAAGGTGAAAAAAATCTTCTGCGTCTGGGCAGTACGGGAGAAGTTGTCACTTTTTACCAAGGTATTGAAGGGGTAACTAATTGCGGTTCCTACTCCAGCGGATATTATCTAGAAATCGTTGCCCAAAAACGTCAAGAAATTCTTGACTTAGTTGCACCTGAAATTCTTGGTATCCGAAAAGTACAGCTATCTCTTTTTTAAAGATCCCCCTTAGTGAATCTGCATAAGTCTTCTATTTATGCAGATTTCACTAGCAATACTGAACCAGCACTATGAAGACAAAAAAGAAAAGCTATAGAAAACCCAGACTAAACAAAAAGCAAAAAGATTGGGTGAACAAATTTATTGCCTGTCGTTCCCATGCCAGAATTACAGATATTTATGAAGGTTTATCGGGCGATCGCATAGTTACGATTGAATGGAGTGAAGACACACCATTATCGATTCTATCTACGGATAGTTACGTTCGAGGTCGAATTTTTCATCAAGTTAGAGTGAAACTCCGAAAATTTGGCGCTCCCCGCTCTAGCGCAGATTACAGCTATAAAATTATCGCTCCCGAAAAACATACTACCACTTATAAGCTTCAAGGACAGCTATCTCTAGAAATTCCCCAAATTTATAGCATTCAAACACCAAATAATCCCGTTATCGTTCGGAAGAATCGCTGTCAAAACCAAAATAAAAATTCCGTGAAAACTAGCCAATACAGCTTACCGCTGTCGGGTATAGCAGCACAACTGCATCGGATTAACTTGTCCAAAACAGGTGAAGTTCTCAGCGAACGAGAACTGCTTTCTGAAACCGTAGTTTACCATGACTCAACAACAGGATCGTCTATCCATCTACCAGCGGCAGTTGTAGCCATTCTTCAAGACAAGCAAGCATCTCCCAAAGAATGGTCAGATGCGATCGCTCTGTACCAAGTTGGAGGATCAACTTGCGTAATGCAATACTTGCAGGGACTCGACGCACTGCGCGATCGCTTTGTCACGCAACCAATTACCGAGAGAGATACTATTGAGCAACAAGGCAGTGAATCTATTAAATTTACCGATCGCAATATCTGATAGCATTCTCAATCGCAAGGATGTGTTTCCTTCTCCGCCGTGGGTAGTAGAAATCCTCATAGAGAACGCCAATATTACTCCTGGCTGTCTCTGCCTCGAACCGAGTGCTGGAACTGGAAATCTCGCTCTTGAATTACAAAATAGAGGTGCAATAGTCGAAGTCATCGAACCAATTCCAGAACTACAACTGGCTCTCACTTTACAAAATCTTCTAGCAATCGGTTCTGACTTTCTCACCACACCTAATCTCGAATGTAAGTATGACAGGATCGTCCAAAATCCACCATTCTCGCTACAAGTCAGCCATACTATCAAAGCCTATAAATGTCTAAAGCCAGGAGGTAGGCTAGTATCTCTATGTAGTTTGTCCCCCTGGCAACATAACAGTAACCTCGATAAATACTTTAGAAATTGGCTGAAGACGGTTGGCGCTCAAGCTATCGATTTACCCTATGGGCTATTCGTCAATAGCGTTAGGTATACTGATGTTGATTGCCATTTAATAATTATAGAAAAAGCTAATTAAAGCGTTAATTCAAATAGCTTTATTATTAAATTTTCTCTAATTACATCTCGTATTAATAGCAATTCACTCTAAACGTAAAGCGGCAATTGTAGCACAAAAGCCACACGCAGAAGCAAGCATCATTATTTGCCAGCATTTTTATGTAGTGAAGGCATGACAACGCTCTATATACAAGCAGCACTTAAAACGGAGTACTGCTCTCTCATTCGAGCGGTTATTTCAAGGTAGCGATCGCCCGACCAATTCAGCAAACAGCGATCGCTCACACCAGTTTGTCACCAGCGCGTTACTCCTCTCAATGTATCGCGACTGAAGCAATAGCGCGGGGAAATTTACGCAGCCGTTAAAAATAGGAGGATAACCCGTCTACACCGGACGGGTCAAAACTTATGGGCTATGTCTATCTCATCTGTTTTGGTAAACCCATAGGCAACCCAAATTCTCGACGAGGACAAGCGTGCCACTACCTCGGTTTTACATCTAGCAGTTTGAAGAAACGACTAGAACAGCACAAAAATGGGCAGGGAGCCAAAATTTGTCGCGCTGCTGTCTTTCAGTATGGCAGGGAACTAAAACTAGTTCGTCACTGGCGTAACGGTACTAGAGCGTTGGAACGCGAACTCAAACGCAGACATAACCCGAAATACTACTGTCCCTACTGCAAAAAAAACTAACTTCTTTGAGAAATTTTGTGCTGCTCTTGGCTTCCAGCTTGCTAAGTTTTTGTAGAGTATACCGCTCGGTCAATTAATTTTCATACAACGAAACAGCTGGCGCTGAAACTAATAAAGACAGAATTTTTATACATTATGCCAGTACACGTTTATTGGGGAGAAGACGATTTTCTGCTTTCAAAAGCAGTTGAGGCTTTACGCGCACAACACTTAGATCGAGAGTGGGGATTGCTGAACTACATTCAGATAGCACCAGCAGATAAAGACAACATTGCTAACGCTCTGATGGAGATTGTAACAGCACCCTTGGGAGAAGGTGGAAAAATTGTACACCTACCTCAAAGTAGTTTATTGGGAGCATGTCCGCCAGAAGTTATTGAGGAGCTAGAAAAGACACTACCAAATATTCCAGAAAATAACATTCTCTTGATGACATCGGCTAAGAAACCAGATGAAAGAAACAAATCTGTCAAGTTAATTCTGCAATCCGCGCAGCTCAAAACATTTCCACTCATTCCCCAGTGGGAATCCACAAAGATCGTGTCACAAGTTAAATCGTTTGCATCATCCCTCGGTGTCAAACTCACGAATGATGCTGTAGCTGCTTTAGTAGAAGCTGTAGGCAACAACTCTCGTCAAGCATGGAACGAACTAGAAAAGCTCAAGCTTTATGCAGTCGGTGCACCACTCGATGTGGAAATGGTCAAACAATTGGTAGTCAACACTTCTAGTAGTAGTTTGGAGCTGGCTGCTGCCTGTCGGATGGGCGATCCAACATTGGCGCTGAAACAACTCGATCGCCTCTTAGCTTTAAACGAACCTCCCCTGCGAATTGTCGCTACGCTGGCTACCTGCTTTCGTACCTGGCTGTCGGCTAAAGCATGCATAGAGGCGGGATGGAAAGACGATGCTGTAATTGCTCTTTTTGTCGAACTCAAAAACCCTAAAAGACTGTTCTTTATCAAGCAAGAGATTAGAGCCGTATCCCTGACAAAGTTCAGAAATGCGATGGCTATCCTGCTGGAGTTAGAAGTTTTGCTCAAATCGGGAGGCAACGCCGACATTTTGGCAACATATGTTATCAATCTCTGCACTGTCTAAGACAAATCTTCACGGCGATCGATTGACAAAACCGCTATTACCTTGCTGCCACTGTTGCAAGCGATCGCAATGTTGCTTCTTCCACTAGCAGTTCTTGACGGTCAAATCAGAAAGAATTTCCCGATTCGACTGAGATTGCTCGATCGATCGCTCCAGCGCAAACCTTAACGCACGCTGGCAGCATCCAATGCGAACGGCATACCAAATATTCACAAAATTCAGAAATACAGATGGACGTTCAACTAGAGTTACTACAACTAGAGCAAACCACTGCAACCCAAGGCAAGGTGGAACAATGTATAGACGATGCTAGCCACCAAGTGCCACAAAACAAACTGCCACAACAGACTCAGCAATTTACCTTCGATCGAATTGTCGGTCAACCAATTGCTCTTTCTACCTTGCAAAATGCGATCGACTCTCACCGCATAGCCCCAGCATACCTATTTGCAGGACCAGATGGTGTTGGCAAAACTCTGGCGGCGATCGCTTTTATCAACCAATGGCTGGGGATCGCTAATCTACAAAATCATCCAGATCTTCTCTGGATAGAACCAACATACGTGCATCAAGGAGAACTAATCGCCGCAACACGAGTAACAGAAAGCGAACTACTCTGCAAATCTCCCCCAGCTATCAGGATCGACCAAATCAGAAAAGTTTCTGAATTTTTGTCTACTTCGGCTCTCGATGCTTCATTCAAAGTTACAGTTATCCAACATGCTGATGCTATTTACCCTGCTGCTGCCAACGCTTTACTCAAAACTTTGGAGCAACCAATTACAGGCATTCTCATCCTCATCAGCAGCAATCCGGCTCAACTACTACCTACAGTGACCAGTAGATGTCAGAAGATCCCGTTCTTCCCCCTATTAAACACTCAAATCCTCCAAGTTCTCTCCCAGATTGGACATACAGAAATTATCGCTCGTCCTGAAATAATTGCTCTTGCCAATGGCAGCCCAGGTCGTGCTATCTATCATTACCAAAAACTGCGATCGCTTCCACCCAAACTCCTTTCCCACCTCCAATTACCTCCAAAAGATCTCGTGACAGCTTTATCAATTGGTAAAAAAGCAGAATTGCTCGACTTCCAACAACAACTCTGGTTGCTGGAATACTTAGAATATTGCTGGTGGCATCAGCTCAAAAACCCTACCTGGCTTACCAAACTAGATAATGCCAAAAACCAACTCAAACAACTAGCGCAGCCTCGGCTAGTGTGGGATATCTTACTAATGCCATAGACTAACTCTAGATTTTCAGCCGCTCTTCTGAAAATCTAGAGTGACTTGATGTAGTTTATTCTGTCGTTAATTAGATCGAGATTGCTATAGGTCTTGGATCTTCTTAGCGAGCAAATTTAGTACAAAAATGTGCAGAACTTAAACACCTAACTAAGCACCATTACGAATACTCCAATAACTAGCATAACTAGTCTGAACGTTGGAGAAGATTTTAGAGGTGGAAAAAGCCCAATTGCTGGCACGAGTGAAAGTAGAGCTAATAGTTGCCGAGCGAACAAAAAATTTGCCCCTGCTAGCAAAACAAAAATAATGCTGAGCATCCAATTTACTATAATATCCAGTTGTTGGAAACGATTTATCTTCTCAACCATAACTTATATTTACAAATACAAACGTAAACAATTATTATATTACGACAACGGACTAGCTTTTCTACTCAAGACTTAGAACAACATAGACAACAAAATCAAACCTAAGTTATTTCAGGATAGACTGAAATAACTGTAGGAGATTTAATCTCGTAATAATTTAGTTTACATCGGGGTGTTAGTCAATATTTAGTTTTGCACAGAATAAAACCATTTCTTTACAATTCAAGTTGAATTATAAAGAAATTTTTTAGTTAGGTCTGTTTGAGCGCGAGGATCGCCATAGAATCTTTACCGTTTTTCAATACCTCAATGCCAAGTTTCTAGCCATATGTCGGGTTTACTTTGACGATGTGCTGGTTGCCTCCTGTTTCGATGACAGCTTCGACGCTTAGGTGTACGATCGAAGAAAGCATTTATGAAGCTATTCTTACAGGATTTGACGTAAGATCGTGTCAGGACAAACAAAGATGATTTGCAGATTTACTAGAGGAGCGTCGATCAACTCAAGAACTTAACAGATGACATGAGTTACAATAAGTCTAAAATTGTAGTGTTTTGCATCTCTCTCATACATCAAACTACTTAGCAAACAATGCGATCTAATAAACAGCGATGAAACGAGTAGAAATCATAACTATTTTTTGAAAAATTCACGGGTTAGATCGTGAAGAAATTACTATTTTCATTAATTTTATGAATTGGTAAATAATTGAACTGATTTCGTAACTATGATGTCTGACAGCAAAAATTACCAGCAGCGCCAGTTAGTTGAAGATTTTATAGTTTCCGATCCAAATTTCTTGGGTGGCAAGCCTTTTATCTCTGGCACTCATTTTAGCGTCGAGTGGGTAGTGACAAAACTCCTTGAAGGTTACACCAAACAAGATCTACTTACCAATTTTTCGCTTCTGTATGCCGAAGGTATTGATGCAGCCATTGCTTTTGTAGATACACTACCGCCAGAACATCCTTTGGCTAAACTCTTACAGCAATGCCGTCTCCAACAAGCAAGCAATTCTGCCCAAGCAACAGGCTTGACAACTTTGTACGAAGATGGAGAGATGGCGCAACTAGTCCGAGAAAAGATAGAGGCGAGAATGCAGTTGCTCGACATGCCACCAGAAGAAGCACAAAAGTTAGCGGATATGACCCTATATCCCCAGTATTGGAGTCTGCGACCGGAAAACATCAAATGGGAAGAATCTATCCCCTCTCGATATGGTAAAGAAACTGGCTCCTAGCGCACTCAACGAACATTATTTTCATTACACAATTATCGATTGTATTCACAAGGTATCTTGGCTTGAAATGTACTGTTATAATTTAGATGAATTAGCCATTAGCAGAACCAAATGAGTCAAAAAGAAGCTACAGCTATCTCTCCTGAAGAAGTTATAGGAGAAATTGTAGAACACCTCGACACCATTAAACAATTTGGAGTCAAGTTTATCGGTTTATTCGGTTCTGTAGCTCGCGATGAAGCCAGACCGGATAGCGATATAGATATTTTAGTAGAGTTTGAAGGAGGAATCACTCTGCAAAAATATGCAAGACTTAGTATGTATCTAGAGAAGATCTTGGGAAGAGAAATTGATGTAGTGGACGCAGAGATGCTCAGACCGGAACTTCGTCCTTATGTAGAAAAGGATCTGATTCCCATTGCGTGAATATCAATTGTATTTGGCAGATATACTAGAATACGCTCAATCAACTCAGAATATGATATCTGGTGCGAGCTATGATCGGTTTGAGGCTGACGAGCGCACTTATAAAGCAGTGACTTATAACCTACAAATTATTGGAGAAGCTGTTTTAAACATACCTCAAGACGTAAAACAACGATATCCAGAAGTAGAATGGGAAGATATTGGCAGAGCCAGAAATTTAATAGCTCACGGCTATTACAAAGTAAAAAGAGAAATCATCTGGAAGATTGCACAAAATGACGTACCAGCTCTACAAACTCAAATCGAGCGCATCATAGAACTAGAGAAACTATCTGAGAACCAAAGCTTTATAGAGCAGTCAAGTTCTACAGCTTCTAGTGCTAGATCCATATATCCTCAGCAACAGGAACGAGCAGCAGCTATTATACCAATCGCTCGCCGCCTGTTGGAGGCAGGACGTACTCCTAACTCCATAGCCACGACTCAACAAATAGAACAAGGAGTTGAAGAGCTGGAAATAGAAGACTATAAGCTGCGATTTGAAGCACAGACAAAAACTCTACTAATTACGACTAAAGACAAACGTGGGATTCTCATAAGAGCTAAATTAGAAGAACAAACAGAAACACTAGATTTAGCTAATAAATTAACACCTAAAGATATTAATAAATGGCTGACAATCGAACAACAGCTAAATAAGTCAGAATCGAGGAAAAATATAGCTGGGCAGTTGCTCGTGCAGCAGTCAGGTTCCCAAGATTCCTCTGGTAGTCCTAGTAGCATTCAAACTGATGTGCCTACAATCCGTGCGCTCGACCCGATTCAACGAACCTTAGCTGCTGCTATTTATCCCACTGCCATGCTGTTGTTCCAGGCACTAAGAAATAACCAGCAAAACCAACAACTAGGCTCTGGTATTGAGGTAGCTGCTGCTGAAAGCTACCAAGTGCGGCTCGATCCACAAATCGATACCTTTTCTATTTTGGCTCAAGACGGACGAGGAGAAATTGTCCGCGCCCAGGCTAGCACTGGTAAAATTTTACACGCCAATAATATTAATGGTGAAGACATCGAGCATTGGGAAAATATCAGCAACCTCATAACCCAACAGCAACCGCCACTAGTAGATTAGTAGAAATCAGAGTATTAGTATCAGTAAAACGTTTAAGTATAGCGATCGCTCTGGCGATTTTGCTCCAACTAATCAACTATCTTTTCATCGATATCTATTAGCAAATATTTGCTGAAATTTATAGCTAGGTTTCACTCTAATTTATCAAACTATTAACGCAACCCAGATGATATCATTTTGTTTTATTGTTGCAACATAAAGAATTGCTGAAAATACCGAATAGCAAGATTTTCACAATCTAAAATCTAAAATCCAAAATGGTATGAATTACCAGATCGCTCCTTTGGACAAATGGTAATTGCTCGCTCGGTTCGTTCGTGGATTGTCATAGATAAAAAATGCTGCGCATCGACATGGAGAATATCGATGGAGCGTGACAATGGACAAGACTTACAAAATTGCTGCTAACGGTGGCATCTACTGGCAGGGAAAATACGGCATATTGTTTCTCGACCATGCAGAAAATAAAGTGACTTTGCGGTTGCGCCAACAAGTGAAAGGCGAGTTTAAAACTACCAAATGGCTCTGCTTTTCCCTGAGAACGGGTAAGTTGCGCGTTTACAGGTGGAGCAAGCGGTATGGAGTGCGCGATGTTACCTACAGCGACACCGAATGCCTCATATACAAGCTTGCGAAAGCGGCGCGGGTGGGTGGTTCTGACTCTCGGAATCTACCGATAGCATTGGCGAAGCAAGCCGTAGCCGAACTGTTGCAAATCGAGAAATGCCCCAACCTCTACGAAACAACTATTGCTGAGGCATTGCCATTTCTCCAACAATACGATCGCATTCCTCCGATTCCCGCGATACTGCGGCAGGGATTGAAACGAGAAAATCTCAAGGATGCTGTCAAAATTTGGTTTGGTAGGGATAGCAAGCAGCTGCTCAAACTCGTAGCGCGACTGCTAGAGACACAAGTAGAATATGGCAGGAAATGTCTGTGGGCAGTTCAAATCAACTGGTTGGCGCTAGCAGTAGCCTTCGCCCAGCAGTGGCAGCTTGACTACATCCATACCCTATTAGAACTGAAGCCAGTCGAAATCGATCCCCAACAAATGCATCACCTATTGCAACAGTATTCGCCCCAACGGGCGCTGAAGTTGCTGGAGTCGGCAGCAGCAGAAGAGTACAACTCCAGCTACCTACTAGATGCAGCTAACATGTATTGGCAGATGTCAAAAGAGCTGCCTCACTACAAACTGCCCTCGCGCCCGCGATCGCTCTGCCAGTTGCACGACTGGATACAACGCGATTACAATCGCTTTCGCAGCGAACGAGAAGAAAAACGCCGCCTGCCTTTCAAAAAGCTGGGTAAATTAGACGGCACGACGGTCAACGGTTTTGTCTTTGTCGTCCCCAGAACCGCTCAGACGCTGATTGAGTGGGGGAACGCTCTCAATATTTGTATTGGGAGCTACGCCGACAAAGCGATAAAACGGCACTGTTATTTACTCGGCGTTATGGCGGAAGCAGAGTTGAAATATGCCATCGAGATCGACCGTCAAGGTCGAATCGTGCAGTTTAGCGGTCGGAGAAACAGCCGTCCAGCTGCTAAGGATCGAGCGGCAGTCGAAGCATTTCTACAACCGAGGCTGGAAGAACTATTTCTCAGCAAGTCACGGGCGATCGCAAGTTAAACCCGTTCGCTAAAGAACGCACTTGGGACTTCTTGCCTTCATTAGTAAGGCAGAGGTCTAATTTTTTTCCAACAACGAAAGTGCCTGCACTCTCTCCACGCACGAGTGCAGGTTATATTTATATGAAATCAGGTTTCTATGCAGTTGTTGGCAATAGCGACTACATAAAGTTAAACGAAAGCAGAATACCCATTTGGGAACTGCTCGATCAGCAACCCACGGGTTGGCTGCGATCGCTTGCCAGCCGACCTATAGTGATGCCCGTTCGCCAGTCGATGATTTGGGATTGCGGCGCGTTTGGCTACCGAAATCTCGACATCCCTCAAATTCGCGGTAGATTCGTGACTGCAAATTTTTGTGTTTACCAATACGCACGTTTGAGCAAACCTGGAGATGCGATCGTCGCACCAGATCACCTACTTGTAGGGAATCGCATTGACGAGCGTAGAAAGTTTAACTGGCAACAGGCAATTGAGTTTATTAAACTGACTGCATTGAAGTTGCCCCAGCGGATGCCAATGGCAGTGGTTCACGGACTTACCCTAGCCGAACGCATCCAACGAGCGATCGAACTATACGAGATAGGATATCGCGCTATTGGGATTGGAGGACTCGTAGCAGGGGCGAGAAATTTTCAGGGCAGCCTAATTGCGATCGCGGCAACTATTGAAGCAAT
Source organism: Chroococcidiopsis sp. [FACHB-1243] (assembly GCF_014696895.1). NCBI lineage: Bacteria > Bacillati > Cyanobacteriota > Cyanophyceae > Chroococcidiopsidales > Chroococcidiopsidaceae > Chroococcidiopsis > Chroococcidiopsis sp. [FACHB-1243]. The sequence continues at coordinate 90,987 of NZ_JACJQX010000027.1, forward strand.
ACGTCAGATTGACACAAACGTTCACTTTCACGTTTTTGGACTTTGTAGCCCAAGATATGCCAAAGCTTTTCACCAGCTAGGAGTCAGTTTCGACGGCTCCACCTACGCTAAAGAAGCATTTATAGCTCGCAACTTCTTGATGAATGAAGGTGGTAGGCTCGTTCGCTATCCCACTGCTAGAACTGATACTAAGGCGATCGCCCCCAGATGCTGCTGTCGTGCCTGCAACATTTTAGGCGAAGATCGGATTGACCCCAGATATTACGGCAAGAGCAGGCAGCACGATATTGGCAGACTTGCTCATAACCTTAATCAACTGCTACTGGCACACAATCACAATAAGAGTACATTAGCAGCATCTGGGCTATTCCAACTTCAGTGCTAACTGCATTACCGTTTGCTTGCTTAACATGGTGAGGATAGTAAGTTTGTATTTAATCTGGTCAAGGATTTGCATAACGTAGTATTTTGAGTCAGTTTTTCGCTACCCGATCTGATTTCTACCAGTTGCTAGAAATTAAAATAACTCGAAGCGCGTTGCACGAACGAGAAAAGTTATCAAACGCCAACAATATGAACGTTTCATCCATGACAAACAATGCAATTACAGTATCCTTCGATGCTCTTAACGAAACATCTAACAGGCTGCGGCAAGCAGGGGCAATATTTTTAGTCAAAAAAGTAGGGAAAGACCAATATCAAATTATTCTCAAAAAACCGCTATTTACGTATGTTTCAGAGCTTTTAAAGCGAGCCTGAATCTTCCGTGCCCAGGCACAGTGCGACTCAAACAACAATAGATGCCTAAGCCAATACTACATATTCGAGGATAGATGAAAAATTCAGGGATTTTTGTCAGGAACCCAGGCAATTAAGTGCTTCGCACGCCCGATTGGAATCATTCAACACAACACGGGTATATGACATATCTAAACTCTGTAACAGTCATCGGTCGAGTTAGCCAAGACCCCAATGTCCGCTATTTTGAAAGCGGAGCAGTCAAGGCATCGGTCTCGATGGCTGTACGTCCCCCATATAAAGCTGAAGAACCGCAGTGGTTTGACGTAGAAGCCTGGGGAGCGCAGGCAGAAGTGATTGCTAACTACGTTCGTAAGGGGACTGGGTTAGCCGTCAAGGGCGAACTGGTTTTCGACCATTGGGTTGACAAAAACACAGGCGCACCCCGCAGCAAAGCATTCATCAGAGTCAAGCTGCTCGAATTGCTAGGTTCGCCCCGCGAGCGGCAAGAATCTGGTGCGGCAACTGGCGAGATTCCTACACCAGACCTCGCCACCATCGCCAACGCCCAGTTTTAATTCCAACAATTTTAACTACACTGCTTCCCTAATTAATTTTCTCGCAGCGAAAATTGGGGAAATAGCTTGTGTCTCCATTATCAATCTCAAACATCATCCAATTAAAACCATGATTATCGCTACTCTGACGATCGCTTTAGAAAAAATTAACGAACAACACGACACCGAAGGCATGAAAATCTGCAACGGTGTCGCGTCAATTCAAACCTACTCAAAGGACGGTCCCGTTACCGAACAAATTAACTACCGCTGCCGAGGCGCTGGTGCCGTCCAAGTCGGTGCAGCAGGTACAAGCGCTCAAGGTATAGCTATTGGCTACGTAGACTTCATTATCGTTAACCAAGACACTTACAAAGAAAAGATTCCCTGCCTTGTCATCGATAGCTTCATTCCCAGCCAGTCGGATACGATCCCCGCTACGCCCGCGCCTTCCGCACCCGAACCCGTACTTGCAGGAGTCAGTGCTGCGGTCGGTAATGGCAGCATTCCTCAGCTAGAGGATGACACCGACACGAACATCCCATTCTAATCGCCGCTCGATTCAACAAAATATACAGAATTAGTGTTGCCTTCATGCTGGCACTAATTCTTTTTCTTTTTTTTTTGCCTCAAAACAGCCACAACTTAAATTTTGATGCTATAAACTTTATGCATTCGGCTCACAAAAAAGGAGCCTTTATGAGTCAAAGGAAAATTCTGCCACACAAAATCTATGCTGTCGTCAATCAAAAAGGGGGAGCTGGAAAATCAACCACAGCAGGACATCTCGCCTACTGGTTAAATCAACAAGGCTCCGCGATCTTCGTCGATGCTGACGGACAACAAAGTGGATCGCCTTGGATGCATGACCTGGGGATAAACATCGTTGGGATGCACGATCCAGAGCAATTGTTTGAAGAATTGCCCGTGCTGGCACGTCAGTACGATGCTGTTGTAGTAGATGGACCTGGTAATGCCGGAGAAATTACTAAATCTATCTTGGGACGATGCGATATTGCCATCGTGCCAAACCGCCCCTCCGAGTTTGACCTCCGCAGTAGCGGTACGATCGTCCAGTTCGTGCGACACGTCCGCGAACTGCGAGGCGGAATGCCCGAAGCAGTACTCTTTCTCAATGCTGCCAAAGGCAAACGCTCGGTGCTGCTGCGGGAAGCGCAAGAGGCACTCTCTGATTGTCCGCTCAAACTATCCAAGATAGTCATTAACGACCTCACTTGCATTACTGATGCTCCAGGTCAGCGCAAAACCGTGTTTCAAATGCGAAGCGAACAAGCTTCATCGGCGGCGGCAGCATACAACAACTTATTTCAGGAAGTATTGCAGGTGCTCCATGACAAGAAGATCTCTTAAAGAAGCAGTCCAAGGTTCCGGCTTGACTGAGGAATCAAACCTCAAAGCTTTTGTATTTGGTAACAACACTCCAGCTACGGGTGTCACTACTCAAGCAGGCGATCGCCGAGTTGTCCCTCGCACTTCTATCCATCGCACCTTTAGCTTTACTCCCGATCGCCAACCAGTCCGCCACTCCTACGATCGAGAGAAGCTGAAGCAGTGGGCTCAAAGCGATATTGCCCCCAATGGTATCCAATCTCCACTTTGGGTTCGTCCTTTGCCTGGGGGTAGCGATCGAGAGTACGAACTGGTAGCTGGATTGCGCCGCCATCTAGCAGCTGAAATTATCGCTCTAGACTCCGTACCAGTTATCGTTTATCACTGGACGGACGAAGAAGCGTTTGAGGCATCTCTATCTGAAAATACCAATCGACAAGACTTTAGTCCTCTAGAATATGCCGATGGCACTCTCAAATTGCTAGCGCTGAAGCTAAATTGCTCGATTGAGGATGCAGTCAGCTTACTCTACCGCATGGACAATGAAGTGAAAGGGAAAGTTACCCACAACGTTGTGGGTAGCCAGCAAGGGGAAGCGATCGCCCTTGTTTTTAATTTCTTAGGTCAAAGTACGTGGAAGTCGTTTGTCTCCCATTACTTACCATTGCTGAGAAAGCCGAGCGAAGTGCTAGAAGCGATTCGGGCTGGTAAAATTGAATACACTAAAGGATTGGAAATTGCTAAAGAAAAAGACCCAACCAATCGTCAATTGCTACTGGAAGCGGCGTTCGAGGAGCGGCTATCTTTATCAGCCATTCGCGAACGAATGAAGCCAGTAGCGCCTTCTGGGGTAGAACCAACTCTCCAACACCGCTTTGCCGATACCTACAAGCGAGTCAAGCAAGCCAAAGTTTGGCACGATCCCAAGAAGGCGAAGGAGTTAGAGAAGCTGTTAGTCAGGTTAGAATCGCTCATTCAAACCTAGTAGAAAAAGATCGCTCTTGCTGTCAAACTAGCAACACGGTCTTTCTCTCTCACCAATCCCAATTAGAGATTGTAAAGTCAGTCCAGTGATTCAGTAGCTAAATTTCATGCCGTCAAAGAAAGTTTTTGTAAGAGAATACACCGTCCGAGCGCACGAAAGGACGATTCACACTCGCCTATTCAAATTGATCTGCCAGCAGTGCCAACAGCCTACAGAGAGAGAATCTTACGGTCCCAGACCGCTTTATTGCGAGACTTGTCGCCCGCCTCACCAGCTTCAAGACGCGAGCAAGCTGAAAAAACGCAAGCCCAGACCCGTATTGGTCAAACGATCGAAGTCGAACACAAAGTCCTAGTACCTTGCAGATTAATTGCGATCGCGGGAAAAATCCGTCAACGATCGATGTATTGATAGTGTGGTGTTAGTCGTTCCCTATACCCAGACAAGCTGCTGATGGTCTCGCCACCTCACTACGACGGGCAAGGTATTGGAACAATGCAACCGATCTGGTTGTGTTGCAAAAAGTTATAGAGAACAGACTCTTGGGGTGAGGTGGTTGGAATTATGCCGCAACTCCGAAAAGTTGAGACACGAACTCTACTTGACCTAAAATGTTACCTTTTTCTACTCCTTGAAGTTGTCCTTTTCTAATTCGATGCATGGTTTCATAACCCATAATTGTCCTTCTTGCTGTGTAAAAGGATTTAAAGCCCAAGCCAGGATTGACTAGCCTTTTAATAAATCTGTGGTCTTGCTCTACCATGTTGTTTAAGTATTTGTTTTGACGTAACTCACACGCTTGAGGTAATGTTGACTCTGCTTTTAAATTTTCAATAGATGGTAGATAAGCCGCGTTTTTATCCACATTGATTACGCGAGGAAGTTGAGAGTGAGTTGCCTTCAACGCTTTGCAAAAGAATCGCTTTGCTGCGCGTTTATCTCTTGTCGCACTCAGCATAAAGTCAATAGTATTACCGCCAGAGTCAACGGCACGATACAAATACTTCCACTTGCCTTTCACTTTGATATATGTCTCATCTACTCGCCACGAATCATTTGTTAACTTCAGATGCAGGCGACATCGTTTTTCTAGTTCTGGAGCATAACGCTGTACCCATCTATATATAGTTGTATGGTCAACGCTCAACCCCCTCTCGCTCATGATCTCTTCCAAGTTGCGGTACGACAATGGATACCGCAGATACCACCTCACACATAACAGAATAATTTCTGATTCAAAATGTCGCCGCTTAAAGGGGTACTTCGGATTCATTGAGCCAGAATTAACTCTTCACAAAGAATATACTACTTGCTCCGCACCGCTTTTTGCAACACAACCGGCAAGGAACTGTCAAACAGATGACCCCCGATCTAGCCACATCCTCTTCAGAGGAAATTAAATGGCAACCCCTAAAGAATTTAGGTGGCAATAATCAGATATTTCACTTGCCAGGAGGCTCGATTAGCTGTCCCTCCAGGATTGAAAGCAACAGCGACATGGATCTGATTGTCGAGTGGCAGGCGACTCCAAACAAATTGTTCCGTGGAATTCGTCACTTTGACAATTTTGAATTGAGTCGCTTTTTGCTTCAAGTCTACGAAGTCTAATCAGATACGATCCACCGTTAGTCCCCTCTCCAACATCATTTCTGACAAATTACGGTAGCTGAGTGGGTAGCGCAAGTACCATCGAACGCACAACAGGATGATGTCGGATTGGAAATGACGCCACTTGAAAGGGTGCTTGGACATGAACGGGGTGGGTTGAGCGAGCAACAGTAGATACAAATGCTACTTCTACCAGACTAATACCAGGAGTTGCAACACAACCTTATGGTCTCCATTACTCACCTCTGAACCGCTGTCCTTCGGTGAGGTATCCGTCTCGCTTCCACCCATCCAAACCACCCATCAACTCCTTCACGCGAAACCCCAGTCGCGCCAGATTGAGTGTGCCCTTGGTCGAGGCGTTGCAGCCGATGCCGTCGCAGTAAACCACTTAAAGCGTGCTTCGGTTAATCCGCTCCACGTGGATTATCGATCACGAATAGCCACGTCCCATCCGGCTGACGACGGACCACCTCGGCATTTTTCCCCGTTAAGGTGACCGGATTGCCATCGGGTCCCTTGGTGGTAGCACTCCACGTTCCACGCGACATGGCAAGATTCCCGTCTGCGCTTTGGAATGCCTTGATCTCTGTTGTGAAACTGACTTCGTCAAACGCGATCCACGTTTTGAGGGCCTCACGAATGGCCGCTTGACCTGTGACAACCTCCCCCGAGTCGAGTACAAACGTGGCGTTTGGCTCGTAGAGGGCAACGACGGTCTCTAGATCCTTTCGCTGAAGCGCCTCCATAAGTAGGATGTCGCATTCTTCTGGTTTGCGTGCTGGCATATTCTCTCTCCTTTCTGAGTTAAATCCACTATGACAGACACACAGACAGATCGTATGCTAAGAGCTTGCGGCGTTTTTACAAGATCTTGCTATCGTCGCAAAAAGGCTTTGGGAGTGATTCCAACAAGACGCTTGAAGTGATAATTCAAATGTCCCTGACTAGAAAATCCAACGATTTGAGCAATATCTGCGATCGCTAAATTTGTTTTAAGTAAGTCTTTAGCACGGTCAACTCGACATTTAATTTGATATTGATGAGGAGGTAAGCCTGTAGATTGCTTGAACAAACGGGCGAAGTGATAGGGACTGAGTTTAGCAATCTCGGCGAGTTCAGCTAAGCTTACGTTCTGGCCCAAGTTCTCTTGAATGTATTCAATGATTTGTTTAAGTGGCTGCTGTAATAAGCTGCCTCGGGGAGGTAAAACTGCTGGCTTTCGCGTTGAGTATCGAGATAAAAGATGCATAGCTAAAGCATGCGTCATGGAGTCCGCATAGAGACGACTATCTAAACCTTCGGTTTCAAGAGCCGTCTTAAGCGCCAAACCAATCTGTACAATTAAGGGATCGCTCAACGCTGATGGTTGAGGGATGAATTCAATGCGGTCGTTCCCCCAAGTCTCTTCACTGATTTGCCTAAATAGTTCTGGAGCTAAATAGAGTTGTAGGAACTCGGCTTCGCTATCCCAACAATAGGATTGACTGAGATTAGCCAGATACAACCCGATCTGACCAGGAACAGCCTGTAATGTCTCAGCACGTCCATCAACAACTTGCTTGAAAAGATAGGGTTTACCTAACTTGATGCAAATTTGGTGATAAGGCAGACAGTGTTCGGGCACACTAAAAGCCGGTTGATGATGGTGAACGAGCAAAATATGATCCCAATTAGCTCTAGCACTAGAGGTAACGGGTGCACGAGGAAACGTCTGTAAAATCTCCTGCGTGAATTTGGTACTGAGAGATGCCGAAGAGGAGGAAAGCATATTTTTAAGTTTCTGCGTAAGCGCTTGCACTTCTATCACTGAAATGTTTTAGTTTATCCCCTTTTGTAGTCTAATTACCTAAAAATTGCTGTAACTCCCGTGTTGTAGAGTCGATTACTTTCTTCTGCGGCTTTTCTACAAACTGCCTACCACACTCATGACAAATAAATCGTTGTTTACCATTGTGGATTCGACCCTTTTTGACAGTTTGCTCAGAAGAACACTTGGGACAAGCAGGCATTGGACGCAATTAAGCCTCCTTAATCACTTTAGTGAGAGTAAATTCTGAAGCCTGCTTTAGATAAGGATTTTGAGAAAACTCCTACAAAAAAAGGAAAGTATTAGAAAATCGCGCCTAAAAGCTTTACACAGCAAATGTTTCCAAGTTTTGTCAATATTTTACTTGCCTAGAGTGATATGAGAGGGTTAATCTGTATTAACTACCTACTACTCTACTATCATTGCTTATTTAGGGTTGTGTCGCAAAAACTGAAAAATGATAAGGTGGGAAAGCTGAAAACTTCCACCCACCTTTCCCATGTCTACTCCCTCTGTATTTAAGTGGCGACACTTTTTACCGGAAATCATCTTGCTCAATGTGCGCTGGTACTGTCGGTACGCCTTGAGCTATCGAGACTTAGAAGAGATGATGGCAGAACGAGGCATAGCCATGGATCATTCGACAATTAACCGTTGGGTGCTGAAATACGCCACGGAATTGGACAAACGGATTCGTCCGCATCTCCGGTCTACCAACGATTCATGGCGAGTGGATGAAACCTACATTAAGGTCAAAGGGCAGTGGAAGTACTTGTATCGTGCGGTAGATTCAGATGGTAATACCTTGGACTTTATGCTGAGTGCCAAACGTGATGCACAGGCAGCAGAGCGGTTCTTGCGCAAAACCCTCAATGCTGCTCACACTCAGACTCCAAAAGTTGTCAACGTGGATAAAAATGCGGCTTACCCACCTGCCATCGAGGCTAGCAAAGCCAATCAGCAACTACCCAAGACAACAGAACTACGGCAGGTGAAATATTTGAACAATCAGGTGGAACAGGATCATCGATTCATCAAGCGCTTGACCAAACTGGGAATGGGATTTGATTCATTCAACACGGCACGACGAACTTTAAAGGGGTTTGAGGCAATGAACATGATTCGTCAAGGTCAAGTTTACGGCATTGAAAAAGGTGATGTGCGAGCTTCAATAGAGTTAGTGTCTCAACTTTTTGGCATTGCACAATAAGCAACAGGAATTGAGAAGGATTCCCTGTCCTCAAATCGTTTTTGCGACACAACCAGAATTTCTAGGCGAGTTTAACTCAGCGCTCGTCTCCATTCTGATATGCATGGTATTTGCCAAGCAACAGTGCCGAAAATGGTTTGAGATCTCAAACCATTTCCAACTGGATCTCGTTTGCAAAGGGATTTTAGCACCAAACCTCGATGCTCTCTAAATCGTAGAATTCTTGTTGCTCTAGCCTAAATCCCCCTAACAACAATGCCAACCAAGTCTTGACTAGTTGCGAACCACAGTCCTGCTGCTTTTGAGTTGGGTAGCGTACCTTTTGTACTAATTCCAGCAGCGGTAAGCTTTGTACTTGTCTACTGCTAAAATACTCAGCGATCGCGCTTGTCCAAGCAGAGATATCTTCCACATGTGCTACTAGTCCTGGGTCTTCTTCATCTGGGCGTTCGGTTGCTATGTCGTCCAACACATCCAGCATGGCTGCTTTGTCTACCACACTTGCCACCGATTGAGAGTTTGAGTGGGAAGAGCGCGGGTATAGTGGTGGTGGCTCTAGCAATGCCTCTAGATCTAATGTCATTGTTTGACGCAGCATTGGAGCCAGGATATCTTCGTTTAAAATTGGTTCGTCATCACACTCATCGGTTGCTTCCCAGTCATCAAGCAGGGATTGGGCACGCTCGGCATGGATTTGAGCTATCCTCAAGATGGCTTCGGGAACGATCGCCAATTGTAATTGCTGTGGTAGAGGTGCGATCGCCACTTCCAAATCCTGCCACAGTTGGTTCATGTTGGCAGCAAGTGGAGAGGCGGCGGCGGCTGACAGGTTACTCCATAGGTCAAGTTCGAGTTGGATAGCTTTCACGATTGCTATTCGGACAAATTTGTTAGTTGTGCTTGCACGAACGATCTCAGTTGCCGATTGGCAATCGCTTCTCCTCGATCGCGACATTGTGCCAAAAATTGATTGCTCATAATTGCCTGCTAAATCTGCAAAGGGCAGGGACGAATCGGACACTTTTGGACGGGGACTTCTTTAATTATGTCCTCAAACCGCACAACTCCGAATTGTTGCGTGAGCAATTCTAAAATCTCTTGAAGATATTCGCTCACCCGATCGCCGCGCATCCCCATGCAGTGAATGGGTTTGACCGAAGCAATGAGATTATTGCCTTGCCAGATTTCGGCAGCAACTGCATGGACTGGCGAATTTTTGTGCTGGCGATACAATACCAAAACAGCAGCGATCGCCGCTTGAGGGACTGGCGGTTCGATCTCGACTCTTCCTAGTAGCTCTGTACTTGCCGAAGTTCCCATCCTCTTCGTCCGGCGACGGGAGCGATTGTTGTCATCGCGGTGACGGTAGTGAGAGCGCCGACGATGGCAAACTTGAGGATTCCAACAGCGCTCGCCGTGTTCGCCGTGAATTTCTTTAGCTTCTTCTACAGATAGGGTGGCACACTGGCGACAGATTTTGCTGATAGGACGACCCATGACGGTTACAGGGTAGGAGTCTCTCGCTCAGTCTAGCACGCTTGTTAATTTAGTGTAAGTATAGTGTAAGCGCGATATTGGTCACATATCTTGCTTATCAGGAACTATAATTTTAGAAAAATTTGGGGAAAATACCGTGTCTGCCTTCACCCCTACGAACAAACCCCAGCCAATTCTGGAGTTTCACAATATCAGGAGCCGCGCACCAAACGAACAACCAGTCCAACCCCCTCGTGACTTACGCTGGTTGCGCGTGGAAGAATTTTTCCATGCCAGAACGATCGCACCGAATACGAAAAAAGCCTACGAGCGCGAGCTGAGGCGCTTTGTGGACTGGACGGATAAAGCTTGGAACGACATTACGGGTCGCGACGTTGCTAACTACAAGCATGACTTAGAGACTTGTGCTACCGATAATGGGAAGCAGCAGCGATCGCTTTCCACAGTTGCCGTTGCGATGACCGCGCTCAAAAGTTTCTTCAAGTGGATGGCTGCTAGCTACTACATCAATGAAAATCCTACAGTTGCCGTGACGATTCCGCCGCAGAAAAAACCACAACCACAGCATTTGTCAGATGCCGAAGTCGAAGCACTGTATGAAGCGTTGTCATATCGAGGCGAAATGCAATTGCGCGATCGAGCAATTCTAGCAGTACTGGAACATGGGTTGAGGGCAGAAGAAGTTTCGCAGCTGAATGTATCCGACTACGACGGCGAGCGAGTATTTATCCGGCAAGCCAAACACGATAGTACTGGTTGGGTTCCCCTAGCTCCAGAGTCGTCGCTTGCTCTAGACAACTACCTGGAAGCGAGACGGCAGCAAGAAAACACGACTATGGAGGAGATAAACCCACTATTCCTCTCCCATTCTCCAAAACCAAAATTGAATTCCCAACGTTTGGGATATGATGGCATTTACAAAATGGTGCGGGATTTGGGACACATCGCTTGTGGAATGTTGATCCAAGATTGGTTTGAGCGGCATGAATTATCTAGCTGTTTAGATGAAACTCAAACCCAGCAAATGCAAACATTTTTGGCTCTCAACAATCCATCTAATTTTCCCCAATGGGCATTGGCGTACCTACCGCCCCAATTGAAAACAAAAGCCAAACGATTGCTGGTAGTTCATCCACATCAGTTGCGCCATACCTTTGCCACTCGCTTGGTATTGATGGGCATAGACAGTTATCTAGCGCGGAAGCTGACACGGCACGAATCGGAAAGCGCTTTCCGGCGTTACAGCGAGTACGGGCGTGGGGTGGCGGCTGAGGCTGCTTATCGGCAGGCGATCGCCCGCAAGGATCGCAGTTAAACTTATAAAATTAAAAGCTATGACTACAAAAGTACAGTTTACCAATGCAGATTGAAGAAGGTTATACATTTACTTAAAGGGATTTACAATTGTCAGTCTTTGCTCGATAACCAAATTATCTTGCATATCTTCTGAATATAAAATATCAGCATTTGCAGATAATGCAGTAGCAACAATCAAACCATCCCAAAATGACAAGCTGTAGCGAGTTCGTAAGTCAGATGCATTTATGAGAATCTCATTAGTCAACTTTACTACAGTAATTCTATTGTAGAAAGATTGAATAACTTGCTTAATTTGTTTTTCAGTAAATGCAGCCTTTCTACGTAATACGGAGCAAGTTTCATTGATAACTTGAGTACTGGCAATACCGTTAACACTATTAGTTAGCTCAATTGCCATCGTCCGTTTTCTAACTTCAATAGCCTCACTTGAGTTTGGATCGGTTGTTAGACGATAAAGCCAAACATTGGAATCAATAAAACAAAGCGGCTCATCCATCTTTTATCGCTCGTGCATTTCTTCTCGCGAAATCGTGCGAATTCCTGAAATTGAAACAGGGTTTTGTGCTAACTCATCCATGATATCGAATGGAATAAATTGTTGTTTGGACTGCTTTGATATAACAATCTTTACAGTAGCGACTTCTGATAATTCTTGCCGATATTCGTCAGGAATTACGATATTGCCATTTTCAACTTTGGCTTGAAATTCAACGCTAGACACGTTCAATCCTCCCAGGCATTATACTACTTCTGTTCTCAGGATAACCGATTGCTCTAGAGCGCGATCGCCCTTGTTGTGATTCAAACAGGCAAGCTCCATACTTGTCGTGGTTCCTAGTCGGCTATAGAAAGAGGAAAGCTCGCAGCCTTTCATAACAACTTTCTCTGTTGAATCTACTGGACTAGACTAAAAAAAGAAAGTGTATCATGGATCGAAATGGTTTAGGATCTCAAACCATTTCGATTTAATCTTTGAAAACTGAAGCAGCACAAGGGTAAGAGCGAATCTGCTGACAATTTTGGTGAATCTAGTGTAGTTTGAAACTCCTACTGTGCAAAGATTTTAAAATTTTGAGATCGAAATGGATTGAGATCTCAAATCAAATCGATTTCGACGCGCGACCTTAAGTATTGCGCCTCTACTGGGAAGCCGTCTTCCCCTTGGGTTCCTGCCCCATGTTCCCCTGTAAAAGGGTCATTGACCCCGCCTACATCAGCAGTAAGTAATGACCCTGATGGAGTGCAAGGCACAAAAGCCTGAACCATTCTTAACCTCCAGGGATGGCAGGGCAAGGGAAAGCTGGATAAGGTGAACATTGGTGAATCAACGTCAGTTCCGTTATTGATTGACAGGTGAAAAGAGGTTGATACACCTGAACCAAAAAAAGGTACGTGAGCAAGCTGAAGCACTCGTAAGAGTTTCAGAAGAGGTTTACTGGTTGTCGAAGCAGTAAACAGCAGGTCTCAAGCCTCACCGGAATATAGTTGACACCTAAATCCAAAGCGAATGTAGAACGCACTGAAAAGGGTAAGCCCGATGGGTTCTCAAAGCCAGGTCGAACCTTTCTGGTTCTACTCTAGTTTGTGTTTTTGTAAACGCGGGAAGATAGAAGCTATTAGGTTATATAGGATCGAGAACAGAGCAAGCTGGAGGATGTCTTCCAATG
>NZ_JACJQX010000028.1:0-101846 GCF_014696895.1 Chroococcidiopsis sp. [FACHB-1243]
GCTTGTTGGCGCTTTCAAACTATACTCTTTTCTAGGTTCGGTCGCCCTCTCTAGCGCTCGCCTCTCGGCTTGCCTCTCTTCCGGCGCTTTACTAATCTATCAACCTTCTTCCTTCTTTGTCAACTACTCGGCAAAAAATATTTCTCGCTCTCTCCCTCTCCCCCCCCCTCCACACACGGGGTTAAAAAATTATTGAGGATTACTGCTTGACTCCCTGAGTAGTCCCTGCCCAACCGTGGGAGATTTGCGGTCGCGCTACAGTGTTAGGAAACATGGACTGGAAAGCAGAATCGCGATCGCCCAAACTTTCGTAGAAGAAGAAAGATACTCCTGCAAATCCTCGATTACGGACTGCTTGAACCTGCTGTTCAATCCGCTTCATAGGAGTAGGACGCTTTTTCAAACCTGCCAATATACCGATACTGACAGGAATACGGCTACTGACTGCTTTGATTTCTGAATGCTCTATTTCTTTAACGAAAGTTGTCAAATCATCTCGATAGACTTGTAAGACAACTTCCTCTACCAAACCCTTTTTTTCCCAAGTACGCCAATCTTGTAGAGACGTGTTATAAGCGTATTCGTGAGTATTTGGCGCTAGAGTCACGAGACAATCAGGTCTGCGAGTTTTGACCGCTTGATAAATTTGGGTCATTAACTGCGTAATTTTGTTAGCACGCCAGCGCATCCACTGCGGATGACGAGGATTGGTAGGCGGCTTCTTACCGCCATTTTCCCGCTGGTAGAGTCGGGTAGTAAACGTGTCATAGCCTAAGTCGATGGGCAAACTGAAGTGATCGTCGATTTGGATACCGTCTATGTCGTACTTCAAGACAATCTCGGCAACTAAGTTGACGATAAATCGTTGCACCATTGGATGAAAGGGATTAAGCCAAACTTGGTTATATTTATTTCCTTTAGAAATTTGGCGGGAGTTGCGGCGATAGGTAATCCAGTCTGGATGACGGCGGATGAGATCGGAATTGGCGGGTGCTTTTAACCCAAATTCAAGCCAGGGAATAACGCTCAGTCCTTGCTGGTGACTCTGTTGGACAATTTCGGCTAAAACATCTCTTCCTTTCAGCTTCGGATTGGGATCGAGCGATCTCCCAATTGTACGTTCTGCTACAGAGCTGGGATAGAGAGTATAGCCGCGATTCCAGACGGTAGGATAAACCGTGTTGAAGTTTAATTTTGCCAATCGTTGCAAAGCTTTGCTCAAGCGATCGCGGGAAAACAAAACATCGCTGTCAACATTGGTCAACCACACTCCCCGCACTTCAGTTTCTACAGGGTGAGGCTGAGATGCTACTTGTAGCGGTAGGTGTAGTAGCAAGACGATCGCCATACATAGACTGAATAAAGTTATAAACCAAGCTTGACGCTTACCCTTCACCAGTAATCCGTCCTTTTGAGAATTTGTTGGCAGTGGATTCGATCGTCGCACATCTCTTTTGCCAGCGGAAGATTGTCAAATTTCATATAGACTCGCAACCGATTGTAAACAGTTAAGTTAACGAGTTTGTCGTAAGGGTTCACAGCCGTGCGCCTCTACCACTCTTTCTAGCTATGTGTCATAATCCAGCCTGGATGCTATGTCTGAGGAAGTAGCTGATGGCATACGAATTAGAAAAACAGGTGGCGATCGCATCTGCAATCCGAGCAATCAAACTCTGCACGCAAATTCAGAGCGATTGCTTTGTTACTGCAATAGAAAAGCCAGATTTTAGTCCAGTAACAATTGCAGATTTAGGCGCTCAGGCTATTATCTGTCAGGCGATCGCGGCAGCTTTTCCTCAAGATGCAGTTGTAGGAGAAGAAGATGCAAAGTTGCTGCGACAATCGCATATGGCTGAGCAACTGGAACAGATCGCATCTTACGTGCGGTTACATATTCCAGAAACATCTGCTGAGACTGTCTTGGAGTGGATCGATCGCGGGAACGGTCAAGTAGGCGATCGCTTTTGGACTCTAGATCCGATTGACGGGACAAAAGGATTTTTACGCGGCAATCAATATGCGATCGCTCTCGCTTTGATTGAGGATGGAGAAGTCAAGCTAGGGGTGATGGGTTGCCCAGCACTACCACTAGACCTGAATCAGCCACAAGGCGAACGAGGAGTTTTATTTGTAGCTGTTAGGGGACAGGGAACAACTCAAATCGCTTTAAAAAGTGGAGTTTCTCAGCCAATTTTAGGGGCAAGAACCGCGAACAAAAGCAATTTCCGTTCGACGGAGAGTGTAGAGTCAAGACATGGTAATTTACCCTTACAACGAGCGATCGCACAAGCAGTTGGCATGACTTTCAAGCCGCTTTCGATCGATAGCATGGCGAAATATGCCGTAGTTGCTAGGGGTGAAGCTGCTCTTTATTTACGAATGCCTTGGGCAGAATATCCCGATTACCGCGAAAATATTTGGGATCATGCCGCAGGAGCAATCGTTTTAGAAGAGGCTGGCGGTCGTGTTTCAGATATGTACGGTAAGCCTTTGGAATTTGCTACCAATGCTAAGATGCTCAATAATCGGGGCATTATTGCTAGTAGTAGCGATATATATGATGCCGTGTTGGATGCACTGCAAGAGAAAGTCTAAGTCAACTTAAAGCTTGTGAGTATTAGGTTAACAGTCGAACATTTGCGGCTGATTTGCAGTCACGCAGAAAGTACTTATCCACATGAGTGCTGTGGCTTATTGCTGGGTAAGTTGAGTCAGGATGACAAAATTTTAGTAGAGGCGATCGCAACTGAAAATGTTTGGAATCCAACAGCTGCCGCAGATTTTCAAGCGATCGAGCCAAATCTGAATTTAGGTACGCAGAAGAATACTTACTATACGATCGCCCCAGAAGTGATGTTAAAAGTGCAAAAAGAGGCACGCGATCGCCAACTTGATATTATTGGGATTTATCATTCCCACCCCAACCATCCCGCAATTCCATCAGAATTCGATCGCCTCTGTGGGTGGCAAGCCTATTCGTATATCATTGTTTCAGTTCTCCAAGGCAAGGCTAGAGACGTATTGAGTTGGAGCCTTGACGATAACCATCAGTTCCAACCAGAAGAGATTGTCGTAGAAAGATTAATTTAGCGATCGCAAATTTAAGCACCAAAATTTAAGAATTGTATCGCGATCGTATTTAGTGTTTTTCCATTTAAGATACGATCTAGGGTCTGTCTGTATTCAAGATAGATTCCATCTCCCCATCACCCCCTCATGATGGTAATCAACCGGAGACGATGTTAATCCGCTCCTTTCCATCAAACTGTTATGCTCAATCCCAATTTGGATGAAATCCAACTCTCACAAGAAGAATACGAACGTTTTTCCCGCCATCTGATTTTGCCAGAAGTCGGACTGGAAGGACAAAAGCGTTTGAAAGCCGCCAGCGTACTGTGTATCGGTACGGGAGGTTTAGGCGCACCTCTGTTGCTGTACTTAGCAGCAGCTGGGATCGGACGCATCGGGATTGTCGATTTTGATATCGTCGATCGCTCCAATTTACAACGTCAGGTGATTCACGGCACATCTTGGGTTGGTAAACCGAAGATTGAATCTGCCAAAGAGCGAATTCTAGAGATTAATCCTCATTGTCAGGTTGACCTTTATGAAACGCGCTTGAGTTCGGAAAATGCGCTGGAAATCCTCAAACCATACGATATCGTCGCTGATGGAACTGACAATTTCCCTACGCGGTATTTGGTAAACGATGCTTGCGTGTTGTTAGATAAACCGAATGTTTACGGTTCTATTTTCCGATTTGAAGGACAAGCGACTGTATTTAACTATCAGGGTGGTCCTAACTACCGCGATTTATATCCCGAACCCCCACCACCTGGGATGGTTCCTTCCTGCGCTGAAGGTGGGGTACTGGGAGTGCTGTGTGGCATCATTGGCACAATTCAAGCAACAGAAACTGTCAAAATCATTTTGGGTAAAGGAACGACTTTGAGCGGGCGTTTGTTGTTATACAATGCCCTCGATATGAAGTTCCGCGAGTTGAAGTTGCGTCCCAATCCCGTGCGTCCGGTAATTGAAAAGTTGGTAGATTACGAACAATTCTGTGGGATTCCCCAAGCGAAAGCAGAGGAGGCAAAACAGCAGATGAATATTCAAGAAATGACAGTACAGGAATTGAAGCAGTTACTCGATAGCGGCGCTGATGATTTTGTGCTGCTAGATGTGCGTAACCCGCACGAGTATGAAATTGCGAAGATTCCCGGTTCGGTATTAGTGCCTTTGCCAGATATTGAGAATGGCGAAGGTGTGGAGAAAGTAAAAGAAATACTCAACGGTCATCGGTTAATTGCTCATTGTAAAGCAGGAATGCGATCGGCTAAGGCTTTGGGTATTTTGAAGCAAGCTGGGATTGAAGGGACAAATGTGAAGGGTGGAATTACTGCCTGGAGTCAGGAAATCGATCCTTCTGTGCCTCAATATTAGATCCCCCTGCCCCCCTTAAAAAGGGGGAAATAATGCAATACCTATCAGTAGGGGCGCACATCTGTGCGCCCCTACTGATAGGTATATCCCATGTGTAGGTACAAAAAAAGTAGAGACATTAAATCAATGTTTCTACTTGAAGAACTACCTATGTTTAGTTAAACTGTCGCTGAAACAGGTTGATTCAGTGCTTGCTTTAAGATATCTGCCTTGTCGGTTTTTTCCCAAGGTAAGTCTAAGTCGTTTCGTCCCAAATGACCGTAGGCAGCAACATCTTGATAGAAGCGACCGCCTCTTTCAGCTGGTAGATTACGCAAGTTGAAGGCGTGGATAATACCAGCTGGACGAAGTTCAAAATTCTGTTGGACTAACTCCAGCAAACGGTCTTCGTCAATTTTGCCAGTGCCGAATGTTTCTACTAAAATGCTAACGGGTCGCGCTACACCGATCGCATAACTCAGTTGCACTTCGCACTTGTCAGCTAACCCAGCAGCTACAATATTTTTCGCCACGTAGCGGCAAGCATAAGCGGCACTGCGGTCTACTTTAGTGGGGTCTTTACCGGAAAAAGCACCGCCACCATGCCGTGAATATCCACCGTAGGTATCGACGATAATTTTACGTCCAGTTAAGCCGGAGTCACCTTGAGGACCGCCAATGACAAACTTGCCTGTAGGGTTGACTAAAAAGCGAGTTTGTGCATCTGGTTTTACCTCAATATCGGCAAAGACTGGCTCTACAACTGCCGACCAGAGGTCTTCTCTAATCTTAGCTTGTACTGCTTTTTCGTCGGTGATGTCACCAATCGTTGGTGCGTGCTGAGTCGAGATGAGAATTGTATCGATTCCTACAGGTCGTCCATCCTCATAGGCAATGGTGACTTGAGTTTTGCCATCAGGACGCAAGTACGCCAATTGACCAGTTTTCCGCACTGCGGCTAGACGGCGAGAAATGCGGTGGGCAAGGCTGATAGGCAAAGGCATTAATTCGGGGGTTTCGTTACAAGCGAAACCAAACATGATTCCTTGGTCGCCCGCACCCGTAGAATCAAATATTTCTTCACTCGATTTTTCGCGAGTTTCTTGAGCTGTATTTACCCCTTGAGCAATATCAGGTGATTGTTCGTCTAGGGCAACTAGTACGGAACAGCTATTGGAACAAAAGCCATTGACAGCATCGGTATAGCCAATTTCAGCAATTTTTTGTCTAGCTAAATTGACATAATTAACTTGAGCTTTGCTAGTAATTTCACCTGTAATTAAGACTAATCCAGTATTAACAACTACCTCTGCCGCGACTCGGCTGGTGGGGTCTTGCGCCAGTAGTGCGTCTAAGATAGTGTCAGAAATTTGATCGCAGATTTTATCAGGATGACCTTCGGTGACTGATTCTGAGGAAAATAGGTAGCGACGAGACAAAGGCAGTTCCTCCTTGGAGTTGCTGATATTGAGTAAGTTTGCTTTGAGTGTAGCTATGTCAATCGGCGATCGCCGCCGTTTTACCACTATTTACAATTATTGTGTGGGTGCCATCCCCTCAGCGATTAAAAGCTAGATAGACGGTGTGTATTTTAGCCTATCTCAAACAAGTCGGTTTGTAAAAATTCTAGTAGGAAATTTGCCATCTTAACGCAACAGGTGTATTAAGTCTGTGTAAAGTTCGATCGTTTCACAGCTAACCTAAAATGCGCTTAAGTAAGGGTAACTTGCCGCGATAGGGAGGATAGCGTAAATTAATCTCGATCGCCAGAGAACGATACAGTACGCTCTTGTAGTGCGAAAATATGTCAAAACTAGCCTTGCCGTGATATTTTCCCATGCCACTACTACCCACTCCACCAAAGGGTAATGTGGGAACGACAAATTGCAATACGGTGTCGTTGATGCAGGCGCTACCAGAGGAAGTTTCTTCTAGAACGCGCTTTTGCAGGTTTCTATCACGAGAAAAGAGGTACAAAGCCAACGGTTTCGATCCTTGATTAACAATCGCGATCGCCTCAGATATATCTTGGTAAGTCACGACTGGTAAAATAGGACCAAAAATTTCTGACTGCATTGCTAGCACGTTTGGGGAGGCTAACTCAATGACAGTGGGTGCAATATAGCGTGACTCGGCATCTGTTTCTCCCCCAAAAACTATCTTGCCATCCGCTAGCAAGGCAACTAAGAGATCGAATTGTTTGCGATCGATAATTCTGCCATAATCGGGGCTATTCGCGGGTTGCGTGCCGTAAAATTCAGCGATGCATTTTTGAATTCTCTCGATAAATTGTTGTTTAATTGCCTCCGGGACTAAAAGATAGTCGGGGGCAATACAACTTTGTCCAGCATTAATAAATTTTCCCCAAGTAATTCGCTTGGCAGCATACTCAAGATTGATGTCAGTATCGACAATGCAAGGACTTTTACCGCCTAGTTCTAAGATAACTGGAGTTAAGTGCTTGGCTGCCGCTGCCATCACAATTTTACCTATATTCGTACTCCCCGTAAAAAAGATCAGATCGAATTTTTCTGTTAAGAGTTTTTGACTAGTTTCGACTCCGCCTTCCACCACTGAAATATATGTGGAATCAAAATATTTTTGTAACATTTTAGCTAAGACCGCAGCAGCGTGAGTAGCGATTTCTGATGGTTTAATAATCGTACAGTTGCCCGCTGCGATCGCCCCTACAAGTGGAGTAATAGCTAACTGCAATGGATAATTCCACGGACTAATAATTAAAACAATTCCTAGCGGTTCTGGATAGATTTTGCCAGCACCAGGTAGTTGTTCAAGCGGAACGGTAGCTTTATGGGGTTTTATCCAACTTTTTAGATGTTTGATGGCGTAGTCGATCTCTTTCTTGACTACGGTAATTTCTGTTAAGTATATTTCAACAACTGGTTTATGGAGATCTGCTTGTAATGCCTCGTTAATAGCAGTTTCGTACTCAACTATCGCCTGTTTGAGGATTTTTAGCTGGGTAAGCCGAAAGTCTATCGATCTCGTTTTACCAGTTTGAAAAAATTCTCTTTGTTGGCATACTAAAGTAGAGTAATTCATATTTTTTCTTAATTCCACTACACTTTGATAGTGAAGTGCTTGCAATAGCGCCTGCGATCTTGATAGAATTTATTTCATAATGGAAATATTATAACTTTTTTAAATTTAAACTCTATTCTTATTATTAAACAAGAACACTTTACTACAAGTAGCTTTTTAGAGCAAGTCACAACAGCGATCGCTTCTCATAAAATCAATTGCAGAAAAGTCTAGCTCAACGCGAGCGATCGCCCTTGCAAATGACAAATGACGAATGACAAACAACAAGCGAATCTACTTCATCACAGGTAAGCTAACCCTAAAAGTACTACCTTTTCCAAGCTCTGAATCAACTTGTAGCGTACCTTGATGGGCTTCGACAATGCGACGTGATAAATACAGTCCTAAACCGCTACCGGAACGCCTATGGCTACCTTGACGGAATCGTTGAAACAAAGTCTCTCTATCTTCAAAGGAAATACCGGAACCCGTATCAATGACATCTACTTGTAAATAAGTGTCAGGATTGGTAGACACGCAAATGGTAACGGAACCTTTATCGGTAAATTTAAGGGCGTTGCCCACCAGATTAGTAAAGAGACGATGCAATTCCAAGCGATCGCCAGAAACTTTCACAGATGGAATTGGCTGCTGTTGTTGTAACTGGAGCGATACACCTTTATCTCGCGCTAGAGGAGATAGTTCTTTTACAATATCCTCTAGCAAATTTTGCAAGTCTACTGGAAAGAATGCCAAAGTCTTGCGCCCAGCCTCAAAACGATAGACTTCCAACAGCGTATTGACCATTTGCAGCAGATTTTGATTGCTGCGAATCATCGTTGCGATCGCTTCATGGATCGGCGGC
This sequence comes from Chroococcidiopsis sp. [FACHB-1243], assembly GCF_014696895.1. Taxonomy (NCBI): domain Bacteria; kingdom Bacillati; phylum Cyanobacteriota; class Cyanophyceae; order Chroococcidiopsidales; family Chroococcidiopsidaceae; genus Chroococcidiopsis; species Chroococcidiopsis sp. [FACHB-1243]. The sequence goes on from NZ_JACJQX010000028.1 coordinate 8,330, forward strand.
GATAGTTCTCCTAACGCCCCTTGCGCGAGAAGTACGAGCATTCGGTCAGCAGCAACAAGGGGAGTGCGAAGGTCGTGCGTTAAACGAGAGACAAAATCTTCTCTTTGACGGGCAATTTCATCCCGTTCGTCTACGCTGTGCTTCAACCGTAGTAGCGATCGCACTCTTGCCAAAAGTTCTTCGACTTCGACAGGCTTGCGAATAAAATCGTCTGCACCCGTATCCAAACCTTTAGCCACACTAGGTTGATCGTAAGCAGTAATCAGTAAAATTGGAATGAAAGGTAGTTTGGCATTTTGCCGGAGGCGCTGAGTCACTTCAAACCCATCCATTCCTGGCATCATGACATCAAGCAGAACGAGATGAGGCGGTGATTTTTCAACTTCTGCTATTGCAGTGGGACCATCTTCTGCCGTAGTAATGGTGTATCCTTCTTCCTCCAAAATCGTTTGAATTAGGAACACATTATCGGGAGAGTCGTCAACCACGAGGATTCGATCGGCTTTGGAGGATGGGATAGTCATGAAATCCGCACACTGCTCAATAAATTAAGATTTTAATATTTTCTAAATATCTATTCGTTGGCATCATTCTTCCTTGTCATTCCAAAATTAACCTCTTACCCAAGAGAGAATGTTTCTCCAACTACAGATCGTTACATTTTTCGGCAATGTTTCGATCGCGGTAGTAAATTCACCTGCCGAGCGAGCAATTGAGGCAAAAAGTTTGCTTCGGCAGATAGATAACAATCTGAAATAATTAGCATCAGCGATCGCTATGGAAAAACTCAGAAGTCGTAGGGGTGGGTTTTGACCAAAAATTCTGAGCTTTGGCTCATCTATTTGCGCGCACCCGCCCGTACTTCAAGCCAGCAACGTTTCACGCACTACACTTAACACCATTTAAAACAAAAAATATCTTTGTGCCATTGGTAAGATTGTAGCTGGTTCGCAAGTGAGAAGCTCTCCATCTGCCCTAACTTCGTAGGTTTCAGGATCGACTTCGATACGAGGTAGGGCATCGTTTAATTTTAAATCCTGCTTACCGATTTGACGGGTTTGTGAGACAGCAACAGCAGGTTTTTGTAAACCTAACCGAGTAGGAATTTCTTGTTCTAGGGCAATTTGAGAAATAAAAGTCAAGGATGTTGCCGCGATCGCACCGCCAAAACTAGCAAACATGGGACGCATGTGAACTGGTTGGGGAGTGGGAATACTAGCGTTAGCATCACCCATTTGCGACCAAGCAATTAATCCGCCTTTCAGCACAATTTCTGGCTTCACACCAAAAAAAGCCGGTCGCCAGAGACACAAATCGGCAAGTTTCCCAACTTCCACAGAACCGACATAATTAGCAATACCGTGGGTAATAGCGGGGTTGATCGTGTACTTGGCAACGTACCTTTTGGCGCGGAAATTGTCATTTTCTATAGATCCCCCCACTACCCCCCCTTGAGAAGGGGGGGATAAATACCCGCGCTGTACTTTCATTTTATGTGCCGTCTGCCAAGTACGGATAATAACTTCTCCTACTCTTCCCATCGCTTGAGAGTCGGAGGAAATCATGCTGAATGCCCCTAAATCGTGCAAAATATCTTCCGCCGCGATCGTTTCTCGACGAATGCGCGACTCGGCAAAGGCGACATCTTCGGCAATACTGGGATCGAGGTGGTGGCACACCATCAACATATCTAAGTGTTCGTCCAGAGTGTTGAGCGTGTAAGGGCGCGTGGGATTAGTAGAAGATGGTAAAACGTTGGCTTCACCGCAAACTTTAATAATGTCTGGGGCGTGACCGCCGCCAGCCCCTTCGGTGTGGTATGTATGAATCGCCCGCCCTTGAAAAGCACCGATGGTAGTTTCAACAAACCCAGCTTCGTTGAGGGTATCGGTGTGAATCGCGACTTGGACATCGTATTCGTCGGCGACATCCAAACAAGTATCGATCGCGGCGGGAGTCGTTCCCCAATCTTCGTGCAATTTCAAACCCATTGCCCCAGCTGCAATCTGTTCGACTAAGCCTTGAGGTTGACTGCTGTTACCTTTACCGAGAAAACCTAAATTGACGGGAAAAGCATCGGCGGCTTGTAACATCCGGTAAATGTTCCAGGGTCCAGGGGTACAAGTCGTGGCATTCGTACCTGTAGCGGGTCCCGTACCCCCGCCAATCATTGTCGTTACACCAGAGGCGATCGCCGTTTCAATTTGCTGGGGACAGATAAAGTGAATGTGACTGTCGATCCCGCCAGCCGTGACGATCGTACCTTCTCCCGCTAAAACTTCCGTACCAGGACCGATGATAATATCTACGTTGTCTTGAATGTAAGGATTGCCAGCTTTGCCAATTTTGTAAATCTTGCCGTCTTTAATCCCGATATCAGCTTTGACAATACCCCACCAATCGAGAATTAAAGCGTTGGTAATGACTAAATCAACAGCACCATCAGCATTAGCAATGGGAGATTGTCCCATCCCATCGCGGATGACTTTACCACCGCCAAACTTGACTTCATCGCCGTAGGTGGTAAAGTCTCGTTCGACTTCGATAAATAATTCTGTATCGGCGAGACGGATACGATCGCCCACTGTAGGTCCGAAGGTTTCGGCGTAGGCGCGGCGATCCATGCGATAGCTCATAGATATTCCTTGTCAGAGTCTATAGGAGATTGAACCACACAGATACAGAAAATACAGAGAAAAAATTTATATAGGTTTCACAAACTCTACGCAAACTATCCCTCCAGCGCCCCATTGACACTACCGTTGAAGCCATAGACTTGTCTGGTTCCAGCTAAGGGAATAATGGTAACTTCCCGTTCGTCTCCTGGTTCAAACCGGACAGCCGTACCTGCGGGAATATCTAAGCGCATCCCTTTTGCCCGTTCTCGATCGAATTCTAAGGCAGGATTGACTTCAAAAAAATGATAATGAGAGCCAACTTGGATCGGGCGATCGCCTGTATTTGCTACTCGTAAAACAGTTGTGGGACGACCTGCATTTAATTCGATTTCCCCTGGCTGGACAAGCGTTTCACCTGGAATCATTGCCTATTCCTCTTCTTGCTATTTACTGATGAAATAAAAACATTGTAGCGATCGCTGACACCAAGCGCTTTCGCACGCCAAAATATAATCGGTTTGGTGTCAACTATTGCTAGTCACCAAATCTTATGCACAAAATGTTAATTAGTGCAAACTTGTTTGAAGTTCATTATGAACTTACTTCAAAAAATTGCTATGGGCAATTTTTTTCTATGTTATTGAAAATACACTTGGTTAACCAAAAGTGAGTACGATCGCTATTTCTGGCTATGAGATTATTAACAAAATTTACGAAAGCGATCGCTCGGTGGTTTATCGAGCGTGGCGAATCCGCGATCGTCAACCAAGTATTCTGAAAATTTTAAAAGCAGAGCAACCTAGCTTAGAAGAGCTGATTCGGTACAAGCAAGAATATGAGATCGCCCATTCTTTAAATTTATCTGGAGTCGTAAAAGCTTACAGTTTAGAAAATTTCCACAACACTATATTAATTACTTTAGAAGATTTTGGTGGTGAGTCTTTAGAAAATCTCAATAAAGCTAAAAATATCAGCCTCAAAGATTTTCTTGAAATTGCTATTCTCATAGTAGAGAGTTTATGCCAAATTCATGCGGCAAATATAATTCATAAAAATATTAGTCCGGCTAATATAGTTTTTAATTCTGCTACCAAGCAACTCAAAATTACTGACTTTGGAGTTGCTACTGTTTTATCTAAAGAAACTCCTGATTTTGGTCATCCTAGTATTTTAGAAGGAACTCTGAGTTACATATCTCCAGAACAAACTGGCAGAATGAATCGCAATGTTGATTATCGAACAGATTTTTATTCTTTAGGAGCAACTTTCTATCAATTACTCACCCACCAACTACCATTTGATACTGACGATCCTTTAGAACTCATTCATTGTCACCTTGCTAAGCAGCCAATTCCGCCCCACCAAATCGATCCTAGTATCCCCCTAGCTCTTTCACAAATTGTTATAAGACTACTGGCAAAAACCGCAGAAGCACGTTACCAAAGTGCCTGGGGAATCAGGGCAGACTTAAAAAATTGTTGGCAGCAATTAGAGAATAATCATACTATTACAGAATTTGAATTAGGCAAAGAAGATATTTCCGACAAACTACAAATTCCCCAAAAGCTTTACGGTAGAGAACGAGAGATCGAGATTTTACTTGATGCTTTCGAGCGGGGAGCAACTCAAAATTCAAAATTCGATTCCACACAACTTTCTTACCGTCAACCGTCTTCACACAGTGTAGAGCCAGCGTTTACCGTCAACTATCAACCGTCAATTACCAACCACCAACCACCAATTACCGATTACCAATTCAAACCCGAATTAGTCTTAGTCCGTGGATATGCTGGAATTGGCAAATCATCTCTCGTACAGGAAACTTTTAAATTAGTTACTCAAAAAAAAGGATATTTTGTTCGAGGAAAATACGAGCAATATCAACGGCATATTCCTTATTTTGGCTTAATTAAAGCACTGCAAGAATTAGTTCGTCAACTCTTATTAGAAGACTCAGATCGATTAGCAAAGTGGCGAGATTGTATTCTCACTGCTTGCGGAGAGAATATCGGCGTTCTGATCGATGTTGTTCCCGATTTATCATTGCTTTTAGGTCAACACTCAGCGATCACAACTTTAAACTTAACAGCAGCAGAGCATCGGTTTAAATTAGTATTTCAAAAGTTGATTCAAGTATTTGCCCAGGCAGAACATCCACTCATAATTTTTTTAGACGATCTTCAGTGGGTAGATAGAGCTACCTTACAATTAATTCAGATTTTAGTCACGGAAGGAAAGCAGTATTTATTTTTGATTGGGGCATATCGAGACAATGAGGTTAATATTTTTCATCCTCTCAGCTTGAGTTTAGAAGAGTTAACCAAATTTGGAGTCACAATTCATTATATCTCTTTAACACCTCTTAATATATCTCAGATTAATCAGCTACTTTTGGAAACTCTTAAGTGCGATCGCAAGGTGACAGAACCTCTAGCAAAACTGATTTTGAAAACAAATCATGGCAATCCATTTTTTATTAATGAATTTATCACTTATTTAGAAACAGAAACCTTATTGAAATTTGAACGAGCGAGGCAAGTTTGGGATTGGGACTTAACAGAAATTCAACTAGCTCAAGCAACTCATAATAATCTTACCGAGCTTCTCGTTAAGAAAATTCAAAAGCTTAATGACGATACACAACAGATTTTAAAGCTAGCAGCATGTATTGGTAGCTCGTTTGAGTTATCTACTTTAGTTGGCTGTATGACAAAACCTGCTGAAGTCATAGTGGCACTTCTACAACCAGCGATCGCTACTAGTTTAATTATCCCTATTGGCAACGATTGCACGGCAATTAAGTTAGGTATTTCTCTAACACGAATATTAACAGTAAGATACAAATTCGCTCACGATCGCATTCAACAAGCCGCCTACTCGTCGATTTCAGAAGATAAAAAACAAACTTTGCATCAAATAGTTGGTCGAACCTTACTACAAAATACTCCATCAGACAAGCAAGAAGAAAAAATTTTTGATATTGTCAATCATCTGAATTTTAGTATCTCTTTGTTACAGAACCAAACTGAAAAAGATGAATTAGCAGCACTAAACTTAACTGCTGCCAAAAAAGCTAAAGAATCCATTGCCTATGAGTCAGCATTGAGTTATGCAAGTTTGGGTATCAAACTGATTGAGGAAAAAAGCTGGCAACGACAATACGAGCTTTCCCTTGCTTTATTTTTAGAAGCAGCGGCAGCAGCATATTTGTGTGGTAGATTTACCTTAACAGAAAATTATACAGATATCGTACTACAACAAGCAAAAGATTTATTAGATAAAGTTAAAGTTTATGAAATTAAAATTCTCGCTCATGTTGCTCAAGGAAAACCACTTGCAGCTGTCAACATAGCAATATACGCCTTGCGGCTTTTAGGAGTTAATCTACCTCACAGAGCGAGTAAATTTAAGATTTTACTAGCGGCGATCGCCACCAAATTTAGCTTATGCAATAAACAAATTGAGGCATTAATTAATCTACCACCTATGAGCAATCCCCATACATTAGCAGCTATGAAAATTATGGGAATTGCAGGTTCGCCTACATATAATGCTGCACCGCAATTCACTCCTTTATTGGCATTTGCTGGAGTCAATCTATCACTAAAATATGGCAATACAGCAATGTCTGCTTATGGTTATGCCAGTTATGGAGTGATGTTATGTGGCATATTGGGGAATATTGATGCTGGCTATCAATTTGGTAAACTTGCTTTAGACCTATTAGAAAAGTTTCAGGCAAAGGAATTAAAAGCTAGAACCTTCATGGTGTTTAATAATTTTATTCGACACTGGAAGGAACATGTTAGAGAAGGCTTACCATCCCTCATAGAAGCTTATCGAAGTGGACTAGACACTGGCGACATTGAATTTGCTGCCTATTGCGGATTTATTTACTGCTACCATTCCTATTTTGTCGGCAAGGAATTGACAGCACTCGCTCAAGAAATGGAAACATATTTGCAAGCAAGCGATCGCCTCAAACAAGAGACAGCCTTGCATTTACTACAACTCTATAAACAATCTGTTGCAAACTTGTTGGGGACAACAGAAAATCCGTGCTTTTTTAGTGGCGAGTACTACGACGAAAAAAAGATGTTGTCATTACTATCAGCAGTGAATCATAAAACTGCTTTATTTCACTTCTATTGTCAGAAACTTGTACTCAATTATCTATTCGAGGCATACGATCGCGCTACTGAAAATGCATTGCAAGCAAAAAAATATATAGATGGTGTTATTGCTTCTCTATCTTTACCTGTCTTTAATTTTTATCATTCTTTAACTTTAATATCCACATGTAACTCTACTTCAGCTTGGCAAAAAAAGCGCATTTTAAAACTTGTCAAGATGAATCAAAGGCAAATGCAAAAATGGGCGAATTCTGCGCCAATGAATTATTTGCATAAGTATTATTTAGTTGAAGCTGAGAAAAATCGAGTTCTTGGCGATTTTATGCGAGCAATAGATGACTACGATCGCGCCATTGTTTTAGCTCAAAAACATATATATTTGCAAGAAGAAGCATTAGCAAACGAACTAGCAGCCAAATTTTATTTAGAATTAGGTAAAGACACGATTGCTCGTATTCATCTTTTAAATGCTAGATCTTGTTATTTAGTTTGGGGTGCAACAGCTAAGGTAAAAGCTTTAGATACCAAATATGTTCAATTACTATTTACTTTAACAAATCAGTCTCATAAATTCACTGCAAGCCATAACATTAATATTCATACATCCGATCGCTTGCTCGATTTAAATACATTCATTAAAACCGCGCAAATCATTTCTGGCGAAATTGTTTTTCAGGATTTAATTCACAAAATAATGCAAACTGCAATCGAGAATGCCGGCGCGGAGTTAGGTTTTTTATTATTGGTGCGAGATAAAAAGCTAGTTATAGAAGCAGCTATATCTGTTACATCAGCCGAGCAGACGCTCTCGTTTCCTATACCATTGACAAGCGATCTGCTACCAATTTCTTTAATTAATTATGTAGCCGAGCATAAACTTGATGTCGTTCTACAAAATACTATTGATAGTTACAACTTTGCCCGCGATCCTTACGTTCAATCGCATAAACCTAAATCGGTATTGTGCGCCCCTATTTTGAATCAAAATCAACTCGTAGGCATTTTCTATTTAGAAAATAATCTTGCCACAGGTGCATTTACGAGCGATCGCTTGGAGATTTTGCGATTGCTGTGTTCTCAAGCTGCAATTTCCTTAAAAAATGCCCAACTATACCAAGACTTACAGCGATCGGAACTGAAAGAACGAGAAAAAGCAAGTCAGTTAGAAAAATCATTAAAAGAACTGCAAATTGCGCAAGATCGTCTCGTACAAGTTCAAGAACAACTACTGCATGATGCCTTTCACGATCCCCTCACTGATTTACCCAATCGTGCTTGGTTGATCGAGCGTTTAGAACAAGCAATCAAAATGCACAAACGCTATCCAGATTATCTCTACGCTTTACTATTTATCGACCTAGACCGTTTTAAAGTTGTGAATGATAGTTTAGGGCATTTGGTAGGAGATGAGTTAATTAAAAGTGTTGCTGGCAGGTTAAAACTTGCTTTACGTGCCTCAGATACAGTGGCGCGACTCGGAGGCGATGAATTTGTAATTCTACTAGAAAACATTCGCGATCTTGAAGAAGCGACTGTGGTAGCAGACAGAATTCAAGCACGCTTAAAGCAACCGTATCGACTGCTGGAATATGAAGTTTTTACCAGCGCGAGTATTGGCATCACGTTCAGCACGATGAATTACGAACGAGCAAGCGATGTTCTCAGAGATGCGGATGCAGCCATGTATCATGCTAAAGAGCAACATAAAGGGCGATATCAAATCTTTGCCCCCGCAATGCAAGCCCGCGCGATCGCCCGTTTGCAATTAGAAAGCGATTTACGACGGGCGATCGCCCAACAAGAATTATCCTTACATTACCAACCAATTATTCAACTTTCTAGCGGTTGTCTGACTGGATTTGAAGCTTTGATCCGCTGGTATCATCCCCAGCAAGGTTGGATCGCACCAACAGAATTCATTCCAGTTGCAGAAGAAACTGGATTAATCGATTCTTTGGGTTGGTGGGTATTGCATCAAGCTTGTCTACAATTACAAACTTGGCGCGAACGATTTCCTAAATATCATAGCCTTGCAGTCAACGTTAATTTGTCAGTGCAACAACTCAAACAAGCAGATGCAGCCGAACGGATCGAGCAAATTTTACAGACAACTCAATTGCCAGGAGAATGTTTGAAACTTGAAATTACCGAAAGCTGCTTGTTAGAAACAACAGACTTAGCCCCACAGTTACTAGAACGTCTCCAAGCTTTAGGAGTTCAACTGTGTATCGATGATTTCGGTACGGGTTATTCTTCTCTAAGTCGCCTGCACGATCTACCCATTGATACGCTGAAAATCGATCGCTCTTTTGTCAACCATCTCGAATCTAGTCGTCACACCGAAATCGTCCAGACAATCGTTACACTAGCACGCAGTTTGGGCATAGATGCAGTAGCAGAAGGCATAGAAACCCAATTGCAGTTAGAAAAACTACAACAGCTTGGCTGCGATTTAGGACAAGGATATTTATTTTCTCAGCCTGTAGACAGTCAGAAGGCGGAAAGATGGTTGGTAATTGGTAATTGGTAATTGGTAAGTAAAAAAGTACTAGTTACTCACAAATGACAAATAACTAATGACAAATGACAAATGACTAACTATCGAATTGTGTTTCGCAAAAACATTGGAGTATTTCAATACAGTTAGCGATCGCGCCTAAATGAGCAATTTCATATCCGTGAGTATTTTGCGTTGGAAATGCCAAACACGCAGCACGCGCAACGTGTCCGAATTTCATGGCAATCGAAGCGTCGCTGCCAAACCCGCTGAGGGTTGCTAACTGCAAGGGAACATTCTTTGCTTCTGCTGCATGACGCAGTTGTTGGTTCAAACCTTCATCGTAAATTCCATAACCATCTTGAGACAAAATTACAGGCGCTTCCCCAGACTGAATTGGATATTCTGAAGAGAGAGGGCAGATTTCTAAGGCGATTAATCCATCCAAGCGTTGCTGCTGCGTGAAATATAGCGCCCCAATTGCTCCCACTTCTTCTTTTGCCGAAGCTACCAAATAGATATCTACTGCTGGTTGTTTAATTCTCTCAGCTAAAGCCAGCAAGATCGCGACGGAAGCTTTGTTATCTAAAGTGTAGCTGGCAATATGGTCTTTTAATCCGATCGGACGCTTGCGATGCTTGCCAATTACCATCCGCGTACCCGCACGAACTCCCGCAGCTGCGAGTTCTTCAGGAGTACGCATAGTTTCAATCCAGGCATCTTCCCATCTTACAGGCGTATCTTCCTGCTGCACTTTTTGGGGCGACTCGTGGGAAACGTGGCGAGAACCAAAGCTGAGAATGCCGCTAATAGTTTCGTTGTCTCCCAGCAGATCCACGACTCCTTCGCCATATACCCAAGGGAAAGCACCACCGAGTTTTCTGACTTCTACGCACCCATCATCGCCTACATGCTTGACAATTGCGCCAATTTCATCTTTGTGGGCAGTAATCGCGATCGCACCTTGGGCATCTCGCCCAGGAATTTTGGCAATAATATTGTCAGCACGATCTAGCCACACTTCTACCCCCAAGGCAGAGAAGCGATCGAGCAAGAATTGATTAATTTCTGCCTCGACTCCACTGGGAGAATGATGCATAACTAATTCTTCGATAGTGGTAAATAGGCGATCGTAGTTAGACACGAAGGATTAATGAGAATGAGGTGTAGAGATGTTGTCTGCAATGCCTCTACAGTAACAAGAGGTGAGCGATTAACTCCATCGATCTTCGATAATTGTTCCTCATCTCTTGTTCTTGTATAGCGATACCGTAGTCCCTGCCGCAGTACCAAGGGTAGCCAACATGAATACATTTAATCCAGCGGTTGATGATTCAGAAGATGATTTAGCAGTAGATGCAGATTTGAGGCTAGATAAAGCTAATTCTCCTACTAATGCATGGACTCCAGTTGTGGGGTGCAATCCGTCCCAGAATAAGTACTCGTTAGGGTTGCTGCATATGCTTGTTCGAGTCAAGCAAGTATCGGTGACATTGGTAAGTCCAAACTCAGATGGATTGGCGATCGCGCGTCTGAATAGAGAATTCACGTCCACTGAAACAATATTAGTATTGGTTCTCTTATTCAAGACTTGCAAAGTTGCTGCCAAACCAGTGTTATGAAATTGAGTTAAAGCGTTCAGGTTGTTAGCAATTTCTGCATTATTCCTAGTAGCGGGAATGCGTCCCAAATCCGGTAAATTTACTACTAAAATATGTCTTGCCCCGCGCTCTGCGAGAGTACTTACTGCTGATGTAATATTGTTAACTGGCACGAACGGATCGGTGACTCCGCCTCCTAAATAGTCATTTGCTCCCACCCAAATGACATAAAGCGCTCTGCGATCGGCTTTGGTATGCTGAGCTTTAAAATTCTCTAGCTGCTGCTGCAATCCTGGTAAAGGAGGTGTGTTGGGAGGTAGTGGGGCAGTAGTGTTATTCTGGCCTGTAGTGGCTCCACCAAAAGCGTAATTCGTAAGGCGATCGCTACTCAAACCTAAGTTATTCGCCAGATAATCTATCCAGACTGGACCGTTAGAGAAACGTCCTTCATAGTACGGCGGACTGGGAGGAATGTTTCTAGCTGTAGCTTGAAATGTATTACTCGTGTCGGAAAGACTATCGCCAAACACGACGATCTGACTGAAAGGAGTTTTTGCTTGTGCTTGTAGGGGGACAATACACGAGCCGATCGCAAGTCCTGTAGCGAGAATTTTGTTTCTAACGTTCTCTTTTTTTGCCATCTAATTTTACCAGGGAGCGCACGAGCGCACAAGCAGAGGGAGAATTTATTCCTAATTCCGACTTCTGACTCCTGACTCCTGACTCCTGACTCCTGTTTGCTGACAACTGACAAAAAATTCTACCATTAGTTAGAATCATCTTCCCTGCTAGACATACAATCATCCTTGGTATACTACAATGTATTACAGGAAAGATAGCACGATTTTTTCGAGCTATCTGCCAACAACAGCCTTAAGTCAGCACCACAATCTATGACTAGCATTGCCAGATCGTCGCAAACTGAAGCTGTAGCACTCGCAGCCTACGACCTGTGGAAATCCTATCGCGATCGCCCAGTCGTGCAGGGAGTCAACTTCAGCCTCAATCCAGAGGAGATTGTAGGCTTGCTCGGTCCCAACGGTGCGGGAAAAACGACAATTGTGAGAATGCTATACGGCTCTGTCAGACCTGATCGCGGCTTCGTCCAGTTAGGGCAAAATAGAATTCAGTTGCAGGGACGAGCAGCTAGAGCAAAAATGGGAATTGTCACTCAAGAAGACAATCTCGACCCCGACTTTACAGTTTGGGAAAATTTAACATATTTCGCCCACCACTATCGAATTACCGGAGCGGCAGCGCGTCAACGTGCCGGGGAATTGTTGGCTCTGGTAGGATTAGAAGACCGTGGTAGCTCTTTAGTTGACGAGCTTTCAGGCGGGATGAAGCGGCGGTTGGTGCTAGCACGTGCTTTGATTAACCACCCTCAAGTCGTATTTCTCGACGAACCGACGACAGGACTCGACCCAAATGCACGACAAGATTTTTGGCGTTTGGTATTGCAATTGAAACAAAATGGTTGCGGAGTGCTGTTGACAACCCATTATATGGATGAAGCACAACGGCTGTGCGATCGCTTGTTGTTACTCCAGCAGGGCAAAATTCTCGATCGCGGCACGCCCGCAGAGTTAATCGAACGTACAGTAGGTTTAGAAGTGGCGGAAATTATCGGGATTCCTGAATCTACGATTCAACAGCTTGCCCAACAAGCAGGTACTTGGTATCACCCATTTGGCAATAGCTATTTACTTGGGCTACCAGCAGATCCCCAATTTTGGCAGCAGCTCCATACCATAACACCAACTCCGCCCATTCGTCGTCCCACTAATCTCGAAGATGTTTTCTTACGACTGACAGGAACAGCACTGGCATGAAACGGATTTCAGTTACGGCTTGGGGTATATATTCTGTCTGGCATCGTCATGCCAAGGTGTATCAAAAAACTTGGTTAGTTAATAGCTTGCCACCATTATCCGAGCCTTTGATCTATTTAATTGCATTCGGCTACGGTTTAACCCCTCTGATTGGCGATGTAACTTATCAAGGGCAAACCGTTAGCTACTTACAATTTATTGCCCCCGGCATGATTGCAGTAGGGATACTTTTCCAATCTTTTTTTGAAGGTGCTTTCGGTAGTTTTATCCGTCTGAGTTACCAAAAGACATGGCAAGCACTCCTCACCGCACCCCTGAGTTTTACTGAAGTCTTCTTGGGCGATTGGTTGTGGGCAACCGCAAAAGGCTCAATGGCAGGAATATTGACTGGTCTAGTTGCAATGAGTTTAGGTCTGTACTCAGGTTGGCATTTGCTAGGATCTCTACCTTTAATTATCTTGGGTAGTATGCTCTTTGGTGCGTTAGGGCTGTTTACTGCGGGTACGGTGCGGACTGTGGATCAAATTAACGTGCCAATCTTTTTATTTGTCGTTCCCATGTTTACTCTGTGTGGCACTTATTTCCCACGCAATACCCTACCACCAGTTTTGGGTTACGTCGCTAATATCTTACCCTTATCGGCACTAGTTGACCTGCTGCGTTGGTCGCTGGGCTTACCTCAATTCTGGTATTTACAGGTTGTGTGGTTACTATTGTGGTTGAGCGTTTTTACTGTATTGGCTTGGCGACAGATTTATCCGCAGTTAATTCAATAGTTGAACTGAAGCATCTCAGAATACTTCTAGCGATCGCAACTGATAAAATCGGGATGACTGGATTCGAACCAGCGGCCCCTTCGTCCCGAACGAAGTGCGCTACCAAGCTGCGCTACATCCCGCGATCGTTTTGAGTCATTTAGATGACTCAACCTCAAAGCATTGTAACATACCTGTCTACCTGCTGAAATTTCGCTTTTGGGTCAGACAGGGGATGAGGTACATAGATCTGTAGGGGCGCACAGCTGTGCGCCCCTACGCATGTATTACACCTGCATGGAAAACGCTATAGAATTTCAATGTTTCTGTAAAGTTTGAAATTTTCTATATAAAGAAGTACATGGATCGACTAAAATAAGTAAAAGTTTTCGCAGAGAGAACAGCTTACTATTTGCGCGATGAAATAGCAAGAGTGGCTCTCAGGAAAACTTGATTATACATATCTTTCTACGCGAGAAACCGAGAAGAAATCGCCTGAGCTTTTTGGCTCAGGCAACTTATAACCTGGTCCACTTCTTCAGACTACTTCACGCTAATTTAGATCGATAACAGTAAATTTCCCTAAAACCGATGGAGTAGTTACTAATAAAATCAGTATAAATATGGTAGCTATCTAATTCTCAAAGCTTTTCCTAGCTTTTCAATGAGAAATTATTCAGATTCATGCAGACTTTATGCAGCAAAAAATAGGGATATGGCATAACTAAATCCCTATACGCATGTCAGGCAGCGATAGATCGAACTGTGATGCTAATTCAATCGAGATAAAAAAAAGATTCAATCTGCGCTCTGAATAATTTGTCACTGTGGCTCGTTAAATGACAGTCGTTCGCCAAACTCTTCATTGTAGCCTTCTTCACCGTGTTCGCTAATATCCATACCTTGAAGTTCTGCTTCTGGTTTGAGTCGCAATCCTACGGTAATATCCAAAATTTTCATTAAGATAAAAGTCCCGATCGCAGCGATCGCGTAAGCAATTAAAACTGCAACAATTTGAACGATAAACTGGTGGAAATTTCCCCGTAACAAACCATCTTTACCAGCTGAATTAACTTCCGTAGTAGCGAAGATACCCGTGAGAATTGCGCCCACTGTTCCGCCCACACCATGCACGGGAAAAGTATCGAGGGAATCGTCAAATTGCAACTTTGCTTTAAAAGTGACGGCATAGAAGCAGACTAAAGCGGTGATACTACCAATCAGAATTGCTGCTAAAGGCGTGACAAATCCCGCAGCAGGCGTAATACCTACTAAACCAGCTACAGCACCAGTAGCTGCACCAACAGCGGTAGGTTTGCCTCGCAACACCTTTTCTAGAATCAACCAAGTGAGCGCTCCCGCTGCCGCACTTGTATTTGTCGCCACAAATGCCACTGTCGCCAAGCCACCGGAAGCTAGCGCACTGCCAGCATTAAACCCAAACCAACCAAACCAGAGTAAACCCGCACCGAGCAAAATGAATGGGACGTTGTGGGGAGGAGCAATTCGGTCGGGATAGCTTTTGCGCGGTCCCAAAACATAAGCTGCAACGACGGCGGAGACTCCAGAACTGATATGCACGACCGTACCACCAGCAAAGTCGAGCGCACCCATCCCACCATATAAACCCAGCAAGCCGCCCTTTGCCCAGACCATGTGAGCAAGTGGGGTATAAATTAGGGTTGACCATAGCAGTACAAACAAAGAGTAAGCCGTGAAACTCATCCGCTCCACGATCGCCCCAGAAATCAGTGCAGGGGTGATAATGGCAAACATGGCTTGATAAATCATGAATGCCTGATGGGGAATTGTTGGGGCATAGGACAGCACTTCTGCGGGGTTTGTCCCTTTGAGGTAGTCGGTGGTTTCTAACCCGACACCATTTAACCCAAACCACTGCAACCCACCAATAAAAGGTAGTCCAGGGGCAAAAGACAGGCTGTAACCCCAAAGTATCCAAGTCACGCCGACGATCGCCATTAGCAAGAAGCTCATCATCAGCGTATTCAGGATGTTACGCGATCGCACGAACCCACCATAGAAAAAGGCTAGTCCTGGTGTCATCAACAAGACTAAAGCAGCCGACATCAGCATAAATGCCGTATCTGCTGCGGTTTGCGCGTTGGCGATTGCTGCATTTGCGTCACTCGGTGCAGCAACTGCTTGTCCCGCAAGTGAGAATATTAGCCCAAAGACAATCGCGATCGCGATCGAAACTTTTTGCAACACTAATTTTTCCTTAGACTTCCAACAGTTGTAAAACAATTTCATCTATGCCGCGCGGATACCATTCCATCAATATTCAAGCAATGATTCTGTGTTTTGAAATACATTTTACCTGCTGTCATCCTTCTTGCGACAGATCGATAAAAAACCTGCTATGAGTTCACTTGAATTGAAACTGACAGCAGGTTATTTTTACTCAACTAGCTACGAACTAGAAAAAGTTTAGTAAAAAAGCCTAATAAGGATTGCTGGACACATCGCCAGTCCGCTTACCCATATTAGTAGTACTACTATCAGCAAACCCACTCACATCAGTTTCTTTAAGAAAGCCACTGTATGCCTCCATACCGTGTTCGCCGATATCCAAACCTTCAAATTCCTCTTCAGCAGTCACGCGAATTCCCAAAGTTGCCTTCAGCGCTAGCCAGAAGATAGTGGATAACAGAACGGTTATACCCCCAACGGTGATGACACCAATGAACTGCGCCCATAGTTGTGAGAAACCACCACCGAGCAGCAATCCTCTCGCAGGTCCTAATCCGTCTTCATACAAGTTCAGCGCTCCACCTGGACCTTCAGCAAATAAACCCACGCACAGAGTTCCAAACACACCGCAGACAAGGTGAACGGAGGTTGCACCTACAGGGTCGTCAATTTTAATTTTGTCGAAGAAGGTAACGGAGAAGACAACAATGATACCAGCAATTAGACCAATTACCGCCGACCAAGGTACGCTCACGAAAGCACAAGAAGCAGTAATTCCCACTAAACCCGCCAAAATACCATTGATAATCATGGACAGGTCAGGTTTACCTAAGTAAAGCCAAGCAACGGTGGTAGCAGCAATACCACCCATAGAGCCAGCTAGGTTAGTCGTGACTGCAATATGAGCAATGCTGGGGTTAACTGCCATCGTAGAACCAGGGTTGAAACCAAACCAGCCCAACCACAGAATTAAACAGCCTAGAGTGGCAATACTCATGTTATGCCCTGGCATTGCTACTGAAGTACCGTTTTGGTATTTCCCGATCCTAGGTCCTAAGAACGCCGCACCCATCAAAGCCGCCCAGCCACCAACCGAGTGAACTACAGTGGAACCAGCAAAATCCCAGAATCCAGCTTTTACCAACCAACCGCCACCCCAAATCCAGTGACCTGTAATTGGGTACGCAATCCCGACTAACAATACGCTAAAGATTAAGAAGTCAACAAACTTGATCCGTTCCGCTACAGCACCCGAAACAATCGTAGCAGCAGTACCAGCAAATACAAGTTGGAACAAGAACTTGGCAAGCAAGGGTACTCCTGCCCAGTTGAGCGCACCAAAAACCCCTTTGTATGCATCTGCCGTTGCCGGACTGTTATCTGCTCCCGCTAAGAACCAGCCAGTCGTACCGATGAAGGGATTGCCATCGCCGAACATTAAACCAAATCCAATCGCCCAAAATGCCACGGTAGAGAGGGCAAATACGATCAGGTTTTTCGACAAGACGTTAACAGCGTTTTTCTGACGGCAAAAGCCAGTTTCCAACATACCGAAACCAGCATTCATAAAAAACACTAAAAAGGCAGCAATACATACCCAAAGAGTATCTATTCCTACCCTGAGATTTTGTAATTCCTCCGCTACTTTATCTTGACTTGCAGGTGCGGCATCTTGGGCAATTGCGGCATAACCCCACGCCAGCACAATAACTACTGTTAGGGGAATGCAAGCCTGCCAAGAAGGAGACAATCGCTTCACCGCTAACTTTAGCTGCGTGAATAGAGATGTATGCTGAGATAAACGCCTCATTCCAGCAGCAGGCAGCCGCTTTCTATTTATTCTGCGTTTATTTTTGGGTCTTAGTTTTAACGTCATCACTTGTAACTATCCTCAAGCGGGCAAAAACTCTATAAAGTGGCTGATTAGCTACCAATTCTCGATTCAGAAGCGGCTATATTTAAACTCGATAACCTAATGCTGTCGATCGCGTGGTGTCTTTTCAGTTGTAAGCTAACTACCACAAAACTTGGCGCTACTCATAGCTGTAGGTTTAAATCTACAAAAAAGTATGTATACACCAGTATGGGCAGATTGAAGTCAACACTTTTACCCGTGAAAACCATTAGCTTGTTGTGTATTAGAATTAAAATTTTGTATTTTTTCTATTTTTGATTCTGTATCATTAGTTACATTAAATCAAGATTTCCTGACAAATCTAAATACAGCAAAATGCAGCCCAGAAAATTCAAACAATGCAACTAGGGCAAAAGTATTGTCAGTAATGGGATTGAACTCAACTAAGTGCTTGGACTGATGCGCTCTCAGTGACTTGACTTCAGATCGCTCCATCTCCGTCCAAATCCTTAAATCTCAGTATATTTTATTGCATATCACTAAGTATATTTAGGTAGGCAACCCTTTTGGTTGCACTTACCTTTGCATCATAGACATCACTCGTGCTTAACTAGAATGTTCGTGGTTTCAATTGATAGTTAGCCCTTGTCGATCGCCACAAGTCTGGAATTGAGCTACATGCCAATCGGATTCAATTTATCGCTTATCTGGCTTCACGTAAAGCAGCGAACAAAAAAAGGATCGCCCTTTGAACGAAATATTACCTGTTGTTTGATACCTGTTATTTGATACCAATTTTTGTAGGCAGGTTGAGATGACTGTTATTCATGCTTTCAGCACAAACTCGGAGATGATGAACTACAAATTAGCGATGTATTTTTGATAACCTATCTGTTCTAACTTTGCCTGCTTTTGCATCACAGTATTTGCCAAGCTTTGGCGATATTGTTGTACCTTTGTCAATAACTCTGGTTGATGAGTTGCCAGAATTTGTACGGCTAACAAACCAGCATTTTTCGCATTACCGATCGCCACTGTAGCTACAGGAATCCCCGCAGGCATTTGCACGATTGAATAAAGCGAATCTAGCCCCTGTAAGTGACGGCTAGCTACAGGAACGCCAATCACGGGTAGGGGTGTGAGAGCAGCAACCATACCTGGTAAATGGGCAGCACCACCAGCACCAGCAATAATGACTTTAAGTCCGCGTTGGTGAGCAGATTGGGCATACTCTACCATTCGTTCTGGGGTACGGTGGGCAGAAACGATCGCCACTTCTACGGCTAAAGCAAATTCTTCGCAAACTGCGATCGCATCTTGCATCGTCGGTAGATCGGAATCGCTACCCATAATAATGCCAATTTGGGGTTGAGTCATAAGAGGAGTGAGGATTGAGAGATGAGGAGTGAGGAATGCATTGGTTCGACCTGGCGAGAAATAGAGAGATAGGGTTAGTTATAAACTAAATTGGCACTGGAATTGAGATAGATTTTTTGGATAAGGGTGGCTAGATCGATGACTCATGCAGTAGATATTATTAATGCCCGCGTGCCTGGTTACGCCCAATTGCAGGGAATTCGGATCGATCTACACGGTCAAATTTCCTCAATTGAACCGATGGATCGATTTATTAAAAAAATTCCGCCTGCCGATTTGCGAATTATCAACTTAGCAGCAGATCGGATATCTTTAGGCGGAGTCGATTTACAGATTAACGGGGCGCTAGGCTTAGCATTTACAGATTTGCAACCGACCGATATTGATAAATTACAAAAAATATCCGAATACTTGTGGAAACAAGGCATAGATGCTTATTTACCCACACTAGTCACGACTTCTGAAGCCAATATACAGCGATCGCTAGGCGTTATTGCTGACTATATGCAGCAGCAAACCACATCTCTACCAACTGCCCAAGTCTTAGGAGTCCATCTTGAAGGACCATTTTTAAACCCGCAAAAGCGCGGCGCTCATCCAGCAGAATACTTATTACCGCTGACAATTCCACACATTCAGCAACTTTTAGGCGAATACGCTCGTATAGTCAAAGTTATCACCCTCGCCCCAGAATTAGATCCCACTGGCGAAGCCATAACTTATTTGCGTTCTCTCGGTATAACAGTCAGCCTCGGTCATTCCCTTGCCACGGCAATTCAGGCGGAACAAGCCTTTAAACTAGGGGCAACAATGGTGACTCATGCTTTTAATGCTATGCCGGGACTCCACCACAGAGAACCTGGGTTGTTAGGTGCTGCCTTGGTACATCCTCAAGTGAAGTGTGGGTTAATTGCTGACGGACAACATATTTGTCCTACAATAATTCAAGTATTACTCCGCGCTGGCTGTTACGAACGAGGAATCTTTCTCGTCAGCGATGCCTTAGCACCTCTAGGGCTTCCAGACGGTGTTTACCCTTGGGATACGCGGCAAATAGACGTGAAAAACGGTACGGCTAGACTGTTCGATGGTACTTTGGCTGGTACGACTCTACCACTACTCGTAGGAGTCCAAAACCTAGTTCGCTGGAACCTTTGTGACGTAGATACAGCGATCGCACTTGCCACCACCGCACCGCGACAGGCGATCGATCTTCCCACTATTCAACTCGGTACTCCCTTTCATCAACTCCTACGCTGGCAGATAAAACAGGACAGCAAAGAACTGACGTGGAAGAGATTGCAGTGACATATAGTGATAAATTTAAGGTTTGTGAACCAAAGTAATAATCTATCTATATGACTGCAACAGACGATAAAACAATTGTTAAAGAATATTTCAATACAACGGGATTCGATCGCTGGCGACGGATTTATGGTATCAGCAATGATGTTAACAAAGTCCAACTCGATATTCGCAACGGACACCAACAAACTGTAGATACTGTTATTGGTTGGTTGCAAGCAGATGGCAATTTATCAGAAATATCTATTTGCGATGCAGGATGTGGAGTGGGTAGCCTGAGCATTCCTCTGGCGCAGGCTGGTGCTAGAGTGTACGCTAGCGATCTGTCAGAAATGATGGTATCAGAAGCCAAAGACAAAGCTAAAGCAGAATTGGGAGATTTGGTCAAGAATCTGACTCTGACCGTGCAAGATTTAGAAACACTGAGCGATCGCTATCATACTGTGATTTGTCTTGATGTTTTAATCCATTATCCTCAAGAACAAGTAGAGCAAATGATTTCTCATCTTTGTTCTTTGGCACAGACGCGCATAATTTTGAGTTTTGCTCCAAAAACTTTTGCGCTTAGTTTGCTGAAAAAAGTTGGTAGTTTCTTTCCTGGTGCAAGTAAGGCTACCCGTGCTTATTTACACCCAGCATCAACAGTCATCAAAATTTTAGAAAAAAACGGTTTTTCCGTGCAGCGTCAGGCAATGACAAAAACTCGCTTCTATTTTTCTCGTTTAATAGAAGCAACTCGAAAATGATTTCCAAATCGGAATTAATTATAAAGCCAGCAAGTCCTTGAATTAAGAGATGAAATAATAAGAAAGTCTGGAATATAGGTTATTGGCTGATGGGTCAATTCTTTCTGGCGATCGCTGCTATATTTGGTGGTTTATCTGTTGGTGTAGGAGCCTTTGGCGCTCATGCTCTAAAAGAAAAATTAACTGAGCGATCGCTAGAAATTTTTGAAACTGGTGCTAGGTATCAAATGTATCATGCTCTAGCACTTCTACTAGTAGCTTTATTAATTAGAACCAGTGGCGAACAATTTGCTCAGCCTGCGTTGATAGCTGCTGGCTGGAGTTTTATGATTGGAATTCTAATTTTTTCCGGCAGTTTGTACGCCTTAAGCTTAACAGGAATTAAGGTCATCGGTGCAATTACTCCAATAGGAGGAGCAGCTTTTATTGCTGGGTGGGGTGCATTGGCGATCGCTGCCTTAAATCATAAGTGAGTCGTGAAGAGTGGCGCTTTGGCTGGTAGCTACTCACAAATAACAAATTCATCTGTCGTAAGTTGAAACCTCCATATCTGTCTTTAGCAAGGTTAAGTGAGGCGATCGCTGCACTAAAACTATGAGAGAGGTTACAAAAGTTTACCTCGCCAGCTAGCAAGCAGCAATTATTGCAATCGGAGAGTTTTATGACTTACGCGACTGATGAAAGCACAAAGCGATCGCTAGAGCAGTTTAGCCGTTATGATGCTGATACTCAACTTGGATTGTTGTGGTTTGGGTATCTCGACCTTAAAGATAAGCTAACACCTGCAAACGAGACTTCTACACAAGATACCGCAGCAGCAGTATTCGATCAATTTGTTGCACTGTCACAAGAAGAACAACTGCAAGCACAGCGCGATATTGTTAATCGTGCTGACACAGATCTTAGCCGTGCCTACAGTGCTTTGGCTTCTAGTGGCAAATTAGATCTTTGGTTGCGCTTAGCACAAGGAATGGAAGACGGTAGAATTATCGGCGTACCATCTGATTACGAACTACCCGCAGAAACAAATGAGTTTGTAGAGCAAATCAAGCAGCTTGAATTTGAGCAGCGACTGAATTTTATGCGTAGCGCTGTTGTCGAGATGGGTGCTAAATAAGCGATCGCCATTTTCAGAACAATAAGACAACACGTTAAATCGTAAATAACCATTGGGGCACACGGGTAGGGGCGCACAGCTGTGCGCCCCTACTTATGTAAAATATGATTTAGCGATCGCAGGTAATTATTATGAGTTCCGCCGCAATTCTCCAAAACTACATTAACGGTGAATGGTGCAACTCTAATGCAACTGAATATCTAAAAGTCATCAATCCTGCCACAACCGAGTTACTCGCTCAAGTTCCCTTGGGGACATCCGCAGACGTAGATCGAGCCGCTACCGCTGCTGCTAACGCTTTTAGTAGTTGGCGACGTACGCCAGCCACGGAGCGAATCCAATACTTATTTAAACTCAAAGCTCTATTAGACGAAAATTTTGAAGACATAGCTCGGACAATTACTCAAGAATGTGGCAAGACTCTAGAAGAGTCAAAAGGGGAAATGCGTCGAGCAATTGAGAATGTGGAAGTTGCCTGCGGCATCCCAATTTTAATGCAGGGACAGTACTCTGAAGATATTGCTAAAGGGATTGACGAATTTGTTATCCGCCAACCTGTAGGAGTTGCCGCAGTTATTGCACCATTTAATTTTCCTGGAATGATCCCGTTTTGGTTTCTACCCTATGCGATCGCCTGTGGTAATACATATATCATCAAACCTTCAGAGAAAGTCCCGCTGACAATGCAAAAAGTCATGCACCTCATAGAACAAACGGGACTACCAAAGGGTGTTGTCAATTTGGTTAACGGTGCAAAAGAAGTTGTCGATGCGATTTTAGATTCTCCAGTGATTCGGGCGATTAGTTTTGTCGGTTCTACACCTGTGGCTCGATACGTATACAGTCGCGCCACTGCCAACGGGAAACGCGCTCAATGTCAAGGAGGAGCAAAAAACCCAGTCATCGTATTGCCGGATGCAGACATAGACATGACAACTCGGATTGTTGCTGATAGTGCTTTCGGTTGTGCGGGACAGCGTTGCTTAGCAGCTTCCTTGGCAGTAACTGTAGGAGAAGCAGGAAAAATCTTTCCAGAGGCGATCGCTCAAGCTGCAACTTCCCGCGTTGTTGGTTACGGTTTAGATCCAGGCGTACAGATGGGACCTGTAATTACGGCTGAAAGTCAGTTGAGAATTAAGCACTTAGTAGAGCAAGGCATCGCCGCAGGTGCAAAACCATTAGTAGACGGTCGAGAGTCGCTAATTTCTGATTATCCTGACGGTTATTTTATTAAACCAACAATTCTACAAGATCTCGATCCAGCAGGTGCGATCGCCCGCACTGAAATTTTTGGTCCCGTTTTAGGACTTATTCACCTCGATACTATAGATGCGGCGATCGAGTTCATCAACAGCGGTCAGTACGGTAATATGGCTTGCCTGTTTACCTCTTCTGGTGCAGCTGCACGAAAATTTCGCTACGAAGCCGAAGTTGGTAATATCGGGATTAATATTGGTGTTGCCGCACCGATGGCATTTTTTCCCTTTAGCGGTTGGAAGGAAAGCTTCTTTGGGGACTTGCACGGACAGGGACACCATGCAGTTGAGTTTTTCACCCAGACTAAAGTTATTGTAGAGCGCTGGCGACAAAATTGGTCGAGACAGTTTTAGTCGAAATTTAAGTTGAAATGCCTCAGAAAGCCAGTGTTGGTGACTCTTTGAGGCATTTCTCATCGTTACATGATGTATGGCTGTGCTATTCCCAGCAAATTTTAGCTAAATCTCTAGCTAGCAACTGTAACTTTACCAATCATTCCAGCACCACGATGAGGTTCGCAGTAGAAGGTGTAGTTCCCAGCAGGAGCATCAGCGGGAATAGTGGTTGAGACTGATTGACCTGGGGTCATCAGTAATTGCTTGTGGGATAGAGATTTTGCCAAATCTGCACTCTTATTAGGAGTGCCAGCTGTATCAAAGACAACGTTGTGGGGAGGCACTTTGTTGTTTACAAATTCAATGGTGTCCCCTGGCTTTACAGTCAGCTTGGATGGCTCAAACGCCAGCATCCCTTTATCTGTACCTAACTTAACTTGAAAAGTTTCAGCAGCGGCAGGGGCAGAAAAGAATGCAAAGCTACTAGCAACCAAAACGATTGTTAAAACAGCTAAACCCAAGCGCCGCAAAGTTGCAGCAAATAGTTTCATGACCTTCTCCAAACAGGTTTGACAATTTGTCATACTTAATTTTATCAACTATGGATGTTAATTCTTCATTCTCTTTCTAGCTAATTTATTCTCACTCTCACGACATAGGGAGAAAGGCAGAAGTCAGCAGTCGGAAGTAGCCCATAACTGGTTGCTGTGAGGTGGTTGCTGTGAGGCGATCGCCTGTGCTTTTGGGTTCAACAGGTGAAACCCGAAGCCACAGCTTTTAATCAATCTGTAATATCTTCATAATCGAGCTAGCAGAAACACGGAAGAATTTCCAAAATTTTAAGCTTATTTTAATAAATAGAGATGCGCTCCTAGAACTATAAGTAGCTACTGCTAATTGCAATTCAGCCGCACCGGATAAATTTGGTGATGTTCAATAGCGGCTACCCAGTCATTTGTGCTTCATCTTTACCAAATGACAAATAACCAATGACAAATTTATTGTCAGCTTTATCTAAAATTTCTATTTGACCATATATGAAACAATTACTGAGGCTGTTTCTTCCCCTTGCTGGAATAGCTCTATTTCAGACAACCGCGATCGCTCAAGAAGCAGATGGATGTTTTATGCTTGACTCTGCCGGACAGACGATTGACTTATCTACTGTTTGTGGTCTACCAAAAAAAAATTCGGCTCATGCTAACGAATTTCAAGCAAAAATCAAGCGTCGCGAAAGTGGAATACCAGTTATTGACGTAACTTTTAACGGTCAGCAAAAATTTGAGATGCTTTTAGATACTGGGGCTTCTCAAACCACCATCACGACTGAGATGGCACAATTACTAGGAGTCGTTCCAATTGGTACGCACAAAGCACAAATTGCCAATGGCGATATAGTAGAATTCCCCATTGGACGTGTAGCTTCTATGAGTGTCGGCAAGGCTATAGTTCGTGAACCAAAAGTTTCAATTACTGAAGGAGATCCACTATTGGGACAGAACTTCTTTGAAGATTATGACGTAGTAATTAGGCGAGATGTAGTGGAATTTCAGCCACGTTGATCGGTTCTTGCAAAAACTCGGTCGTACTGCAAGACAATTTCTGCAATGACTTGAGTAATACTCTTACCATCAGTAATCACCTCAACCGCTCCAGCCGCTTTTTTTAATGGTGCAACCTCGCGATTGCTATCCTGCCAATCTCGCGCGGCAATATCCCGTTCTAGTTGTTCCAAGCTCACCTGTGGCTGTCCCTGAGCTAAAAAGTCTTGCTGCCGCCGTTTAGCTCTTTCTTGCACGGAAGCCGTTAAGAAAATTTTCAGGTCGGCATCGGGAAAAACCTGCGTGCCGATGTCTCGTCCTTCTGCTACTAAGCCGCCTTTTTGTCCCCACTGCTGCTGTTGCTTGACTAAGACTTGCCGCACTTCTGGAATTGCCGCGATCGCAGATACATTTGCCGTTACTTCCAAACTGCGAATAACTGAAGTCACTTCGCGATCGTTAATCCAAACTCTTACGGGTTGTGCTGCATCTAGGCTAGCAGCCAGTTGAATTTCACACCGATTTGCTAATTCCGCGATCGCACACCGATCCGTGACTGAAATTCCCGACTCTAAAACCAACCACGTTAAGGCGCGGTACATAGCTCCCGTATCGAGGTAAACTAACCCCAACTCCCGCGCTACCGACCGCGATACAGTTGATTTGCCGACTCCTGCCGGACCATCAATGGCGACAATCGGCTGGCGATCGCGCAAGATTATATTATCGATTAACCGCGTCGTTCCTACTCTTGCGGCTACCGCGATCGTGCCTGCTTCCTCTACTCTGTTCACTGGTCGTAACGTATCAGGATGTACTAACTCCAGATACTCTACTGCCACTCCCTCAGCTAGCGCAAGTACTTGCTCTACAGTTGTTAATAAAGTTTGGCGATCGCGCTTTCCGGCAACAAAAGCTTGTTGTGCTTGCTGCAAACCGCGATATATATATGATGCTCGTTCTCTTTGTTCTAGAGTTAAATACTGATTGCGAGAACTCATTGCCAATCCCGATGCTTCCCGCACTGTAGGACAGCCAACGATCTCAACTGGCAAATTTAAATCTCGTACCAACCGCCGAATAATGGCTAACTGCTGTCCGTCTTTCTGACCAAAATACGCTCGACTCGGCTGGACAATATTTAACAATTTAGTCACGATCGTCGCCACACCCTGAAAATGCCCTGGACGCGATTTCCCGCACAATACTGAGGTCATTTCTTCAGGTGGGATGATTTGAGTTAATTGGTAATTGGTAATTGGTAATTGGTAATTGGTAATTGATCCCTCAGCTTTCTTCTCCGCTTGTCCTCCAACACCGAGATCCTCGGCAGTGGGAGCAAAAATAACGTCAACACCTGCTTGTTCGCAGAGTTGGCGATCGCTCTCTAGTTGGCGCGGATATTGTTGATAATCTTCTGTAGGTGCGAATTGCAGTGGGTTGACAAAAATACTGACCACTACAAAGTCATTTTCCTGCCGCGCCCGTTGCATCAAGGTTAAATGTCCGGCGTGTAAAGCACCCATCGTCGGAACTAAACCGATACTAATCTCAGCTGAAGCAGCTAGATTTCGCTTAGCTTCTGCTTTCAACACGCTTAAGTAACAGCGTAACGCTGCAACCGTTGCAAACAGACGCACCAATACCCCCTCTGTTTTATTCCAACCACACCCTATTGTAGAGCAGGATAAGAAAGCTGAGGGGGCGTAAAGAAGTCGTGAGTCGTAAGTCGTAAGTGTTTTTACTTATGATTTTTGACGAGCAGTCACCAACCACTAGCCACTAGTCACTAGTCACTACCTTCCCAAGATTTCAACTCGCACGGGAGCAACACCCGAACCAGCCATGCCGAGAACGCGAGCGGCGGCGGCGGAAAGGTCAATAATGCGACCGCCAATGTAGGGACCGCGATCGTTGATGCGGACTACAATCGAGCGACCTGTTGCCGTGTGGGTGACTCTTACTCTCGTCCCAAAGGGTAAGCTTTTGTGGGCAGCGGTAAGGGCATTTTGGTTGTATGTTTCGCCGTTAGCCGTGCGATTTCCGTGGAAGCCAGGACCGTACCAAGAGGCAACTCCATTCAGGACGGCGCGCACTGGTGCGAAAGCAATATTTTGTGGCTGCGATCGCTTGGGTTCTGGCATTCCTGCCACTTCTTTGAGGGGCGGAGCATTGCCTAAGAGCCGTCGCAAGCGGTTAGTGGCTTGTAATGCCTCGTCTGATAGTTTTTTCTTATTCTGTTCTGGTAGTCTGGTATCCGCATCAACTGCTACCAGTTTTTTGCCGTCGATGGCAATCTCATAGCGTTCTGATACTTTTTTGGCATTGGATTTGCCAGTGTCTTTCCATTTGACTGTAATTTTGCTGGCATCGACACCATCTGAACTCATTTGATTGAGTCTAGCTGCTACTGCTGCTGCTTGCCAAATGGGAGCGTTCTTGGCTGAAGTTGGCTCGACGCTGGATAACTTGCCTGTGGTTGCTACTTGGGTTGATTTGTCAGCAGCATCTTCGGCACTCTGGGTTTGTCCGACTTTGGTAGCGTTTGCTGTCTGTTTGTCGCCTAAAAACGTCAGTACGGGTATGTTACGCACGTACAGCGTCACTGCTTGGCGATCGCCCCTTTCGTGGGGTTGGATTCTGGCGATCGTGGCTTCTTTAGCTTTAGATTCGCCTCTGGACTGGGTTTCGCCTACTTTCTCAACATTCTGCGGTTGAGCCTGCACTGCTGAGGAGATCTCCTGTCTGTTATCTCTTGAAGAATCTGCATTCAGCGATTCTGCATAACATGACAGGGGTACGCCTACGGCAGTAGTAAGCAGAGCAACGGTTGTTAATAAAATTTGCTTTTTCATGCTTCCGTTGTGAATTGCACTCCTCGACTTCGGCAAGAGTTACGCGGGGACACCACTTGAATGGTCTCAAATTAACCCACTAACTCGTACTCATTACGCTTTTATGTTGAAGTTTCAACTGCAACAGACTACCACGAAGTTTTTGCATTGAGGATCGGTAATGTCAAGGGGAAATTGTTAATTTTAATAAAAAGTTTTTGTAAAGCAAAGCATAAAACCATCGCAGAGAGGCAAATTCAGCTTTTCTGTGTCTCTAACCAGATAATTTATTTTTTAATAAAATTAATATTACTTAAAATACTTAAAAAAGAGTAAAAGTAAATAAATATTGGTTTAAAACTTAACTTTTTAGCTATAAAGTGATATTTAAACAGGCGATCGCCCTCAAGCAACACGTAGTATGCTAATGCTGTCGCGCAGCAAAATTAAGATAAAATGCTGATGCGTGAAGCGGAGCTATCTGCCGCATTGAGGAAACTGGCAGCATGGATTATCGAGCAGCAGGAGTTGATGTTGAAGCTGGTAGGGCGTTTGTGGAAGGCATCCGTCAGCTAGTGCATCGCACCCATCGCCCAGAAGTGATTGGAGGATTGGGGGGTTTCGGAGGTTATTTTCAACTCCCTAGTGGTTACACGGAGCCAGTTTTAGTCTCTGGGACAGATGGAGTTGGCACAAAATTGAAACTTTCTCATGCACTTAATCGTCACGACACGATAGGAATCGATTTAGTGGCGATGTGCGTGAATGATGTACTGACTTCTGGAGCAGAACCGCTGTTTTTCTTGGATTATTTAGCAACGGGAAAGCTCAACTCAGAGCAACTGACACAAGTAGTTAGCGGCATCAGTTTGGGATGTCAAAAGGCGGGGTGTGCGCTGTTGGGGGGTGAAACCGCTGAAATGCCTGGTTTTTATCAGGCAGGAGAGTACGATTTAGCGGGTTTTTGTGTGGGAATTGTCGAAAAGAGCAAGTTACTCGATGGTTCTAGGGTACAAATAGGGGATGTGGCGATCGCGCTTGCCAGTCAGGGTGTCCACAGTAACGGCTACAGTTTGGTGCGAAAAATTGTTGAGGTGGGGGGATATGCTTGGAGCGATCGCCCAGATGAGTTTTCCGGTCAAAGTTTAGGAGAAGTTTTCTTAACACCAACGCGGATTTATGTCAAGCCCGTATTGGGTGCGATCGCATCTGGGATCGAAATTCACGCAATGGCACACATTACAGGTGGAGGCATACCGGAAAATCTACCTCGTTGTCTGGGTACAGGGCAATCGATTCGCGTGGATGTGAATAGTTGGACAATTCCCCCAGTCTTTCAGTGGCTGGCGAAAGTTGGTGGAGTCAGTCAAAAAGAGATGTTCAATACTTTTAATATGGGGATTGGCTACGTGGCGATCGTTCCTCCCCAAGCTGTAGAAGAGACGCTGCGGTGGTTTGACTCTCAAGATGTCGAGGCATTTGCAATTGGAGAGGTTATTGCTGGTAGTGGAACCGTTGACGGTATACCTAAAGACTGAAATTCTCAAGGTAGAGAAGCGATCGAGAATATACCTAAAGACTGAAATTCTCAAGATAGAAAAGCAAGTGATGATAATATAATTGTCATGAAATTTTAACTTTTGTGACAATCATTGCTCTGCCAATTTTTGGCTCTGACTCTCTCAGCCTAGTTGCTAAGTTTTGAGCATCTAGCTCTTTAGGGTGGGCAGTGAGTTGAAATACTCAAAATTTATGCCAAATCGCAAAGAACAGCTTGAGCATTTACCTCACGCTGAAGTAGCCGATCGCACAATTCGTTTAAAGCAGCATAACCGTCTGTTTGCTTTACTGTCGCTGGCTGCGGCACTAATTTTTCTGCAAGGATATACGATCGCTCCCTTGATTCCGCGTTTGGCGGAAGTTTTTAACGTTCCAGTTCAAGAAATTGGCATTATCGTTCCAGCCTATATGCTGGCTTACGCGCTGATGGCATTGTTCTACGGCGTGCTGTCAGATCGATTTGGCAGATGGTCGGTGATTCGCATTTCTCTAATAATTTTTGTCATCTGCACAGCTTTGACTGCAACAGCTCAAACAGCTTCGCAAATGGTAATTTGGCGACTGCTGACAGGACTGGGAGCTAGTGGAGTGATTCCACTCACGTTTGCCTTGATTGGTGATTTGTTTCCATTCGACCAGCGAGGTAGTAAATTAGGGCTGGTTTTCGCAGCTATGGAAGGAGGAATGGCGGCGGGTTCTGCGGGTGGCGCGATCCTCGAACCGTTTGTGGGCTGGAGATCGCTATTTATCGGGACGGCTGTTTTCGCTGCTTTCGTACTTTGGCGGCTGCATCTTTACGGCGCTTTATTCGATACAGCCAAAGTAGAAAAATTACCGACGATTCGCCAGATATTTAGGGGATACAGCCAGATCTTAAGCAGTTTTCGCGGCAAACGAACTTATGCCTATGTTTTATGGAACGGCATCTACCACTCTGGCGTATATACATGGCTGGGGTTGTACTTGGCGCAACGCTACAACATGGATGCATTGAGCATTGGTCTGACTATTCTCGGCTATGGTATTCCTGGATTGCTGCTAAGTTCTTTAATTGGTCGAGCCGTGGATCGTTGGGGACGGCGTTGGTTAGTTCCAGCAGGATTAATTATGGCAGCCTTAGCGGGAATTGCGATGATTTTTGAGATTCCTCCCATTGGAACGACGATCGCAGTTCTCGTTTTATCTTTAGGGTACGACCTGACGCAACCTTTATTTGTGGGTATCGTAACTGACTTGGGAGATAGTAATAGTTTAGGTCAAACAATGGGACTGAAAGTGTTTGTCCTGTTTGCTGGATTTGGCATTGGCAGCCTGATATTCGGAGAATTGTTACGGTTTGGATTTGGAGCGTCACTTGCCGTTTTTGGTGGTATTCAGTTGATTAGCGGCGCGATCGCAATTAAGCTATTCTGGCAGGAAGTTCCATATCGGTTGCGATCGAACTTCTAATTAGCAAGCTATATAGAGATTAACTAGCTACCTTTGCTATTTATCCTTGATTCCTATCTTCTATGTTCTTGAGAGGAGAATTCAACAATTGCTTTGCCCTTTGGATGCGATAAAGATACAGAGAACTTTTTTGATTTTCAGCTTCTATTTGAGCGATTGTGTCATCCATTAATAGCGTCAGTGCTTCAAGCTGTCGGCAAGTTTCACGTAAACGATTGACTGACCGAGCAAACGCATCTTTATTTGGCTGTTGAATTCTCTGTGTCATGGTAGATTCAAATCTCTTCTAACTTCTTGAATGCTAGCATCTGCTGCTGCAAGAGTTGCTTGAGCTTGCTCAATTGTTATTTCTAATAAATCTAGGATAGTAGTGGACGCTAGTGGTTGAGATTCCCCAACCCTTAACAGAATTCCGTGCAGACGAGAGTAAGGATCTGTTAGCCGTTCTCTGAGATTGTCAAGTTGTTCAAGCGTAGGTATTGTTTGTTCTGTCTCGCCATACTCCTCTAAAATTGCCCAGCCTACTGCTGTTGTTTGGTTAATTAGCTGCCACAGTTGTCGCTTTAAGCTGAAAATTGTGTCTATAGTTTCGTCAGGTAAATTTGCCATAGGCTAGATCCTGTAGTAGTAACAGCCTATGCCAGTATGTCATCTTCTGCGTGGAAAAGCGCGAGCTAACCCCTACGAATTCCCCCAACAGCCAGACGACAACTATAACTGCAATAATTCTAGAATCAGCAAAGTCCTTCATGCGGCGGTCATGGCTCAACGTTCTCGCTTTTATAAACTCCTCAGTTACCTGCGTCCCCACTGGAAACAAGTTCTCATAGGGGTTGTGGCTTTATTTGTAGTTAACGCCGTCGGGGTATACATTCCGCTACTAATTCGCGACATTATCGAGCGACTTCAGGGAGAATTTAGGTTCGAGCAAGTCTTACAGTTTGTCGGATTGATAATTGTTTTGAGTTCTGTCATGTGGGTAATC
This sequence comes from Chroococcidiopsis sp. [FACHB-1243], assembly GCF_014696895.1. Lineage (NCBI taxonomy): Bacteria > Bacillati > Cyanobacteriota > Cyanophyceae > Chroococcidiopsidales > Chroococcidiopsidaceae > Chroococcidiopsis > Chroococcidiopsis sp. [FACHB-1243]. Next base: position 40,338 of record NZ_JACJQX010000028.1, read on the forward strand.
CGCATGGTATCGCGGATTGCCCTGTTTGGTGCGGGACGACAAGTCGAATTTGACTTGAAACAAAAGCTATTTCAACATCTTCTGAAGCTGGAACCTACCTATTTCAACACAAATACAGCGGGAGATTTGATCAACCGCGCTACGAGCGATGTCGAAAATATTCGGCGGTTGGTCGGTTTTGCAGTGCTGAGTATTGTCAACACGATCTTTGCTTATGCGTTGACGCTACCTTTCATGTTGCAAATTAATGTCGAACTGACTCTTGCTGCTGTAGCAATTTATCCAGTGATGTTGATCGTGGTACAGTTATTTAGCGATCGCCTCCGTAACGAACAAGCAGAAGTCCAAGAGGAACTATCTGACATTAGCGAATTAATTCAAGAAGATATGAGCGGGATGGCATTAATTAAAATCTACGCTCAAGAAACAAACGAACGCCTAGCTTTTCGGCAAAGTAATTCTAGGTTATTAGGGGCAAATTTAAAACTCGCCAAAACTCGTAATACTTTGTTTCCCCTAGTTGGAGGTTTTTCTTACGTTAGCCTGCTCTTATTATTGTGGTTTGGAGCGGGAAAAATTGCAAATAACAGTTTAAGTGTTGGTGATTTTATAGCACTCATACTTTATGTCGAAAGACTCGTTTTTCCCACCGCTCTACTTGGGTTTACAATTACAGCTTATCAAAGAGGAGAAGTCAGTATCGATCGCGTTGAATCTGTTCTGGCTGTCAAACCTCAGATTTACGATAGACCTGACGCGATTTCATTACCAAAAGAAGAGATAAAAGGAGAGTTAACAGCACGCAATTTGAGCTATACATATGCTGGCTCTGGTACACCATCATTACAAAATGTCAGCTTTTCTATTCAGCCAGGAGAGACAGTCGCAATTGTAGGACCAATTGGTTCGGGAAAATCGACATTAGCAAATGCTTTACCTCATCTTTTAGAAATTGATCCAGGACAATTATTTTTAGATGGGCAAGATATTACTCAAATTACATTGAAAGATTTACGCCGCGCGATTGCCTACGTACCACAAGATAGTTTTCTCTTCAGTACCACGATTAAAAATAATATTCGATATGGCGATCCGCTCGCAGAACAATCTGATGTAGAATACTGCGCCAAGCAAGCTCAGATCCACCCTGAAATTCTCAATTTTCCACAGCAATACGAAACAATTGTGGGCGAACGAGGGATTACCCTTTCCGGTGGTCAAAGACAGCGTACAGCGCTTGCTAGAGCTTTGCTTGTCGATGCTCCGGTACTAATTTTAGACGATGCCTTATCTAGCGTTGACAATCAAACTGCAACAGCGATTTTAGATAATCTTTCCACAGGAACCGATCGCAAAACTGTGATATTTATCTCTCATCAGCTATCAGCTGCGGCTACTACCGATCGGATTTTGGTGATGGATCGGGGTGCGATCGTTCAATCTGGGACACATGAAGAACTAGTTCAAAAACCAGGTTTATATCAAAATTTGTGGAACCAGCACCAATTACAAGAGATTTTGCAATAAACCCGAACTAGTTGTAGTAGAACGCGCCAAAAGCCAGTGCAATAATGATGGGGATAATAATTGGCAGAGCAACTATCAATCCCCATTTACCAAACCGAATTTCTTGACCGTCAGACTTTAGCAGTGCAATGACACCCGCAGTTCCCATCACAACCCAGATACAACCAAAGACGATGAAAATAGCGAATTGAGAGTCTTCCATATAGTTGTCATTGGTCATTAGTCATTGGTAAGAGCGGAATTTCTATAATGGCGATCGCAGGCTAGCGAAACCTAACTTTTTCAGTTGAACACAATAGTAACAGTTTTGCCTCTCTCTCAGGATGCGATCTGATGGTATGATGAAGCCCTCAGTTAAATCGGTTCTAGCAGGGAGCAGCTGCTAGAGGTAATGGGGAAAGTTCGGTGTAAGTCCGGCGCTGTCCCGCAACTGTAAATCTGTTGTCATTAGTCATTAGTCACTGGTCATTGGTAAATACAAATGACTAATGACCATTGACTAATGACACTCTAAAGTCAGAATACCCACCGATAGAAATTGTTTAACTCACATCCTTCGCGAGGTACGGATGATGTCTAAAGTTTTGATGTCTCAAATTTTGCAACTATTTTGGCGCTACTTAGGGTTAATTGCAACCGCTTTGACGATCGCATTTTTTGCCATACCCCAACCAGCTTATGCCCATCACGCGATCGGTGGCAAGACTCCAGTAAATTTATTTGAAGGTTTCTTGTCAGGACTGGCTCACCCTGTTATTGGTTTAGATCATTTAGCTTTTGTCGTGGCAATTGGATTACTTGCTGTCGGACAACGGCGCGGTGCTTTAATTCCGGCTGGGTTTGTCGTGGCGGCGATGTTAGGGACGATTATTCACGTCTTCCAGATCGATTTACCTGCGGCTGAGGTGGCGATCGCAGTTTCTGTTATTATCTTTGGGGCAATGCTGTTGTGGCGAGATCGTCCTCATTGGTTGGTAACATTGGGGTTGGGTGCGATCGCGGGATTATTTCATGGTTACGCTTACGGAGAAGCTATTATCGGGGCGCAAATGTTTTCTCTATTTGCTTACTTGTTGGGTTTTACTCTAATCCAATATGGTGTAGCTTTAGTTGCCTTTTTAGTAGGGAATTTAGCATTGCAGAAATCTGCTAATTCTAGTCCTTCTTGGTTAAGATTATCTGGTTTAGCAATCTGCGCGATCGGTGTGGTGTTCTTGACTTCTTCGGTGATGGGTTAAAAGTTAAGTAGTCAGCTAGCACTCAATACAACTGCCAAAGTAGAACTCCAGGGATTTCAGTCGTAAATGAATTGACCCTGCGAGTCTACTACATTTACGTGTTTCTTAACATCTGTCTGAATGGAGCTTTCAAAACAAGATAAAGTGGGATTGTCAGTTATTAAAACTATACAAGAGGTGGGGCTAACAGCGATTAGCACCGCAACAGAACTTGGAACCAACTCCATTCACATTAGAGGTAGGCGGAATGATGGGGTTGAAATTATTGCTATCGTTAGTTCAGAAGGGAGAACGTATTATGGAGCCTTGGATTGACCTGAGTTCTCTAAGCAATAGTGAGTTATCTGCGCTAGAGCAACAAATTTTACAGGAACAATCTCGACAGGTAATGAACGATTCCGATCTCATTGTAGTGGAACCAGACGCATCAGAAGAATCTCATCGAGAAGCGATCGCGAAATTGCTGCAATGCAAAAAATAATAACTACTACTCTCACTCCCCACTCCCTCAATACTTGTGAGACAATGCTGTTTGTCGATCGCAGGCTAATTTCAATTAGAATCCAATGGCTACAAAAATTCCCGTTACAGTTGTTACTGGTTTCTTAGGCAGCGGCAAAACAACTCTCATCCGTCATTTGTTGCAAAATAATCAGGGACGGCGCATTGCTGTTTTAGTCAATGAGTTTGGCGAGTTGGGGATAGATGGGGAATTATTGAAATCTTGCCAGGTTTGTCCAGAAGAGACAAGCGACAATTCGGGAGTCGGAACGGAAGATTTGCCTCAGATTGTGGAATTAACGAATGGTTGTTTGTGCTGTACGGTACAAGAGGAATTCTTGCCGACAATGCAAGAGTTGTTGAAACGCCGAGACAGTCTGGACGGAATTGTCATTGAAACTTCTGGGTTAGCTTTACCAAAACCATTAGTGAAAGCTTTTCGCTGGCACGAGATTCGCAATGCTGCTACGGTGGATGCAGTGGTGACGGTAGTAGATTGTGCCGCTGTTGCCGCAGGAACGTTTGCTAGCAATCCGCAAGCGGTTGAGGTGCAAAGACAGGCAGATGAGAGTTTAGAACACGAAACCCCGTTACAGGAATTATTTGAAGACCAGTTGGCTTGTGCAGATTTAGTTGTATTAAATAAAACTGACTTGATTGATGCGACAATGCAAGCCGAAGTTTTAAAGTTGGTGCAACAAGAACTACCGCGACAGGTAAAAATGGTAACAAGCGATCGCGGTCAAATCGATCCTACAATTTTGTTGGGTTTTCAAGCTGCGGCTGAAGACGATTTGTCTAATCGTCCCAGCCATCACGACACGGAAGAAGACCACGAACACGAAGAAGAAATTACTTCAACCCATGTTGTTTTAAATCGCACATTTGAACCTAATTCTTTACAAAACCAGTTGCAAGCATTAGCAAAAGAACAAGATATTTATCGAATTAAAGGTTTTGTCGCTGTCGCCAATAAACCAATGCGTCTAGTTTTACAAGGCGTGGGGACGCGATTTGACCAATTTTACGATCGCCTTTGGCAACCTGAAGAAATGCCGCAAACTCGATTGGTTTTTATCGGTCGCAGTCTCAATCCCACTACAATTGCATCTCAATTAGTAGCTTTGCCAAGCTAACATCTGGTTAAACCTGCTGTAAAAATTGATTGAAAGTCTCTCTATCTGGCATTGCAGACTGCGCCCCTGGCTTAGTTGCAGCCAAAGCACCCGCCGCCGCACCCCATACCACTGCTTGTCTCAAGGATAGTCCTTCTACTAGTGCCGCAGCCAAACCACCATTAAAGGCATCTCCTGCGGCTACGGTGTCTACAGCCTTGACGGAAAAGGCGGGGGTAAAAAATGTTTCTGCTGGAGTGGCACAGATGACACCCTTAGCACCAAGTTTGACAATCGCATTACCAACCCCTTTTTGCAATAAAGCCTGCGCTGCTTCGGTTGCAGTTTCTCGTCCATCTACAGTAAAACCAACCAATCGCCCCGCTTCTGTTTCGTTTGGGGTGATGATATCGACTATGGGATAAAGTTCGTCTGGTAAGTTTTGGGCTGGTGCAGGATCGAGAATGACCTGAATTCCTGCTGCTTTTGCAACTTGGGCAGCTGCAATAACAGCGCTGAGGGGAATTTCTAGTTGTAGGAGTAGAATCGATTCCCCCAACCCCCCTTGAGAAGGAGGGCGAGATCCACCCAACCCCCCTTGAAAAGGAGGGCTAGGGGGGATCTTTAATACACTTTGGAGGCGTTCTACATCTGTCTCATCGACTCGTCCATTTGCCCCAGGAGTTATAATAATTTGGTTTTCACCATTGTCATCAACCGCGATCGCCGCGACTCCAGAACTGATACTTTCATCGACTAATACATTTTCAGTTCGTACTCCCGCCGCTTGCAAACTGGCTAATAATTCCCGACCGAAATTATCTCCGCCAACGCGCCCTACCATGTAAGAGGGAACGCCCAATTTGGCGATCGCAACTGCCTGATTTGCGCCTTTTCCCCCTGGTGCGGTAGCAAAACTATGTCCCGTCAATGTTTCCCCAGGTAAAGGTAATCTGGGTGTTTTGCTAACTAGATCGATGTTGATACTACCGAATACGATCGCAACCATGAGTAGAAAGTCAAAAGTTAAAAGTCAAGAGTTAAAATCTACCTTTCATCTCTTACCCTACTCCCTACTCCCTACTCCCTACTCCCTACTCCCTACTCCCTACTCCCTAATTTACAAAATTTGCGATAAAAACTTGCGCGTCCGTTCTTCTTTGGGGTTTTGAAAAAATTCTTGGGGTGGGGCTTGTTCGACTAACATTCCACCATCCATTAAAACGATGCGATCGGCAACTTCGCGGGCAAACCCAACTTCGTGCGTCACAACTACCATTGTCATCCCCGATCGCGCTAGACTCCTCATTACATCTAACACTTCCCGTACCATTTCTGGGTCAAGCGCTGATGTAGGTTCGTCAAATAACATAATTTTAGGCTGCATTGCCAACGCCCGGGCGATCGCTACCCGTTGTTGTTGTCCGCCAGAAAGTTGTCCTGGGTACTTTTGTGCTTGTTCTAAAATTCCTACCCTTTCCAACAGTTGCATGGCAACTTCCTCCGCTTTTTGCTTTTTCCAGCGGCGTACCCAAATTGGCGAAAGAGTTACGTTTTGCAGTACTGTCAGGTGAGGAAACAAATTAAATTGCTGAAACACCATTCCCACTTCTCTACGAATTGCATCAATGTTGCGTAAGTCGTGAGTCAGGGCAATTCCATCGATTTCAATTCGCCCTTGTTGGTAGTCTTCTAAAGCATTGAACGTGCGAATAAACGTAGATTTACCCGAACCAGAGGGACCCATCACCACCACCACCTCTCCCCGATTCACGGTAAGGCTAACCCCACGCAAAACGTAAAATTTGTTGCTGCTATACCACTTATGGACGTTCTCAGCAATAATCATTGGTTGTAAATTGTCATTTGTCATTGGTAGTTGGTAATTGATAGTTGGTAATTGGTAGTTGGTAGTTGGTAATTTTTGACTTTTGACTTTACCCATTACCCATTACCTGTTAGTTACTAACATTTAATTTCCGTTCTAAATAGCGACTGGCTGTAGACATTCCATAACAAAAGAGCCAGTAGAGTAAGCCAATAAATAAATAAACTTCGGCATAGCGTCCGAGGAATTGAGGTTGCGCCAAAATCGAGCGAGAAATTCCGGTTAATTCGAGTAAACCAAATAGAGCGAGTAGAGATGTATCTTTAAATAAACCAATAAATTGACCGACGATCGCGGGAATTACAGCTTTAAGTGCCTGGGGTAATACGATCAGTAACACAACTAAAGGCGAACTTAATCCCAAGGCTTTAGCGGCTTCGTATTGTCCTCTAGGTATAGCTTGTAATCCACCACGAATATTTTCTGCTAAATACGCTGCACTAAATAATACTAGTCCGGCGATCGCCCGCAGTACGCGATCTAAATTGCGGAAGTTAGGCGGGAGAAATAACGGTAACATTACCTGGGCTAAGAAGAGAATGCCAATGAGTGGCAACCCGCGTACGACTTCAATGTAGAGGATCGATAAGATCCGGACTATAGGTAATGGACTTTGGCGACCGAGGGCGAGTAACACGCCAAAGGGAAACGACAGTACGATCCCGCAAATTGCTGTGAGTAGGGTTAGTAATAGCCCCGACCATACATTTGTTGGAACTGAAGTTAAACCCAAACCGCCTCCAATTAACCAAATATCGAGGATAAATACTAATCCCCAAGCTGGTGTTAGCCAAGGGCTAATATTAGCAGGTAATTTGCGTCCAACTGCGTAGCCAACTATGGCAATAATGGCGATCGCTAATATCCATAGACGCGCACTCAGTTCTAAAGGTAGCAGTACAATAGCTGCAATAATTACCCCTAAAACAAATAAAATTGTCCGACTAAATAAGGGTGACTTTCTGACAATATAACCCCAACAAAGCCCTGCTAAACCGATAATCAGTCCCAGCGCCGTCCACACCCGCCAGTACAATTCGGGAGGAAACCGACCGACAAAAAAGAGCCGCAAGTTTGCACCCACGACTCCCCACTGTGCTGCGGTTAATGCCCAACTAATAAAGTTACTCAGTCCCCAAATAATGACTGCTAAGCAAACAACTGTCAGGATACTGTTGTACCAAGTACTGAACAAATTTTTCTGTACCCAGTCAAGGGGAGATGTGGGTGGGGTAGGAGGCGCAGACGATTGGATTTGCAAGGGTCTATCTCTCCTTAATTTGCACGGTGCGGTTGTATAAATTCATGATGAGAGAGATGGTTAAGCTTGTAGTTAGATATGTAATCATAATTAGCAACATCACTTCCACAGCCCGTCCCGTCTGATTAAACGTGGTGGAAGCAACGAAATAGACATCGGGAAAACCGACTGCGATCGCCAAACTCGAATTTTTGGCTAAGTTAAGATAGTGGCTCGTTAGAGGTGGTATGATTACGCGCAACGCTTGTGGTAGGATCACCATCTGCATGATCCGATTTGGCTTCAGTCCCAAAGCACGGGCTGCTTCCCACTGCCCTTTTGGTACGGCTAGAATCCCTGCCCGCACAATTTCAGCAATATAACTACTTGTATAAATCACCAGTCCAGCAAGGAGGGCGCAAAACTCTGGCGACAGACGCAATCCACCCTCAATCTGTCCCTGCGTAACTTGCGGAATACTCAACCGAAAGGGAATATTGCGGGTCAAGACAAAAGCGATAACGACAGCCCCTAAAATCGAACCCAAAGCATACCAAATTTGATGTCCTATCTGTCCTCGTTCTACCATGACGCGCCCCCGCCAGCGCCACAAGGCGATCGCCCCAACAATTCCCGCCAGCAGTAACACCAACCAAATGCCTCCGCCTGCGCCCATTTCCAGCCACGGGAAAAACAAGCCTTGTCCTGTCAGGTAAGTAGAACCAAGAAGAGTAATAGGATTTTCACTTCCTGGTAGGTTGATAAAAACGGCAAAGTACCAAAAAAATAGTTGCAACAGTAGAGGTACGTTGCGGAAGATTTCTACATAAGCAATAGCGATGCGTCGTACCAACCAGTTATCTGAAAGTTGGGCAATGCCAAACACTAATCCGAAAATAGTTGCCAAAACCAGACCAACTGCTACCACGCGCAATGAATTGAGCAACCCAACAAAAATTGCCCGACTATAGCTCTTAGACGGATCGTAGGGAATGATGCTTTCGCCAATATCAAAGGAGGCTTGCACTCCCAAAAAATCAAATCCTAACTGAATGCCTAATTGCCGCAGATTATAAGTGAGATTATCCCAAATCAGGGCAACAAAAATTACCACCAACACAACCGCGATCGCCTGTCCGGCAATCTGCCAGAAGCGATCGTCTCTTAGTAGTTTCTGCAACTTCATGTAGTGGTAATAGGTAATTGGTAATGGGTAATAGGTAATTGGTAGTTGGTAAGTCAAAAGTTAAAAGTTAAAACTGAGAAGTCAGAAGTCAAAAGTCACTCTCTACTGATAACTGATAACTGACAACTGTTACCTGAACGGTGGGGCATAATGTAAGCCACCTTTCTCCCAGATATCGTTCTGACCGCGTGGTAAATTGAATGGTGTGCCAGGTCCGAGATTACGGTTGTAAATCTCGCCGTAGTTGCCGACTTTCCTCACCGCACGGGCAACAAAATCATTTGGTAAACCCGCACCTTGACCTAAATTCCCTTCCGTGCCTAGCAATCTTTTGACAACTGGGTCTTGACTTTTGGCGAATTGGTCGATGTTTTGAGAATTAATCCCCAGTTCTTCGGCTTCAATTAAGCCAAAGATCGTCCACTTAACTGCATCAAACCAGCGGGAGTCTCCGTTTTTCACGGCTGGTGTTAGTGGTTCTTTGGATAAAAGCGCATCTAGAATAATATTATCTTGCGGATTTTTCAGCGTTGTTCGACGGGATACCAATCCAGAGCGATCGGTACTCACAGCCTGACACCGCCCTTGTTCGTATGCTGCGTAAACGGCATTAGCATCTTCAAATACTAAGGGCGTGTATTTCACTCCAATTTTGCGCATTTGGTCGGCAAAGTTTTGCTCGGTAGTGGTTCCCGTCTCCATGCAAACAGCTTTACCTTGCAAACCCTTCAAGTCTTTTGTCCCAGCAGATTTCTTCACCATTACGCCCTGACCGTCATAAAACGTCACAGGAAGAAACTCCAGCCCTACCGAAGTATCGCGGCTCATCGTCCAAGTCGTATTGCGACTGAGAATATCGACTTCTCCTGCTTGCAGGGCAGTGAATCTCTCTTTTGCGTTCAGATTGCGAAAATCGACAGCATTCGGATCGTCAAATAAAGCCGCTGCGATCGCCCGACAGATATCTACATCGAGTCCAGAATACTTACCTGCTTGGTCTACGTAGCTAAATCCTGGTAAAGTACCACTGACACCGCACGCTAGCCTACCGCGAGATATGGCTGTACCTAGTGTACCCCCTCCTCCTCCTGCTGCTGGGCTACTTCCTGTTTGGGCGGTTCCCTGTGGCTGTGGTGTCTGGGAATAAAATTGGCTACAAGCAGCTAAAGGAGTTGCTACCAGCGCAACACCCACTAGCAGTACACTCCTTTTGAACATAAATAGATTTGTCCTACTCTTCTCTGTTTTTTTACGATGCAGGCTCATACTAAGTGGTATCAATTGCCACAAAAGCGAGTGTTTCTCTGTAAATTTGATTAGTTAAACTCTACAGTAAACAGAGGCAACAGGCGAGAGGCACTCTTGTCAGAGGCGAAATGCATACCTGTAGGGGCGCACATCTGTGCGCCCCTACAGGTATGCGTGAAAATTGCACCGCTAATTCTGATACGAACGACCGCGCTTATAAAGAGTCACTCCTAGAGCAATTCCAGGAATAGTCAAAACTGCTACCCACGGAGAGCGCCACCAATCAATTGTTTGCGTCGTGTAGCTGTTCCGATATCTACTGCAAGGATAAGATTGAGCCGGATCGACAGAAGAAAATAAAACTCCACCCGCGATCGCAGTCGTGGATAAGATAGCCGCCAACGATAATTTTGCTGCTTTCATTGTGCTTAACTTCCCTAGCTATTACCAGTTCAACTCAAGTCGCCCGGTCGAAGCATTAATTTTTATAAATTGTAATTTTCTTCCCGACAATTTTCCAAAATTTCTTTTGACCTCAGCCACCCTACTCTATTGCCTGCTACCCTAGATATTCGTGTTGTTGCGCTGAAGCTCTGCTAAAGTTCTGAAAAAGCGACGTTATCGACGGGTCAAGCCGCGAAAATCTGGGCGTAGGGGTTGGTGTTGGTTGATGCTACTACTGCTTACCTTATTGTGGCTGGGATATCAGGAGGTGAAAAGCCAGTTAGAGCCATATCAAGCAATTCTCGTTCTCGGCGGTTCCGTCCAACGAGAGAAGTTCGCAATCGAATTTGCACGGAACAAGCCAGATTTACCAATTTGGGTTTCTGGTGGTAGTCCGAAAGAATACGCCCGTAATTTATTTACCCAAGCTGGTGTCGATCGCAGTCGTTTGCATTTAGACTACCAGGCAGTAGATACGGTTACAAACTTTACTACCTTAGTCGGCAAGTTTCAAAAGCGGGGCATCAAGAAGATCTACCTGATCACGTCTGACTATCATATGCGCCGTGCCGAAACAATTGGTCAAATTGTCTTAGGTAGTCGTGGGATTGATTTTACCCCGATTTCCGTTCCCTCCAAGCGATCGCCAGAACCCTACAACAAAACCATCCGCGACGGAGGTAGAGCTGTGCTTTGGGTGCTGACAGGACGCACGGGTTCAACGTTGACGAAAAGATAAGTCGGGAGTCGGGAGTCGGAGGACAAGGAAGACAAGGGGGACAAGGGGGACAGGGGAGTAGAGGGGCAGGGGAGTAGAGGGGCAGAGGAGCAAGAACTGTCAACCACCAACTACCAACTACCCATTACCCATTACCAACTACCAATTATCCATTACCTCTCACCTCTTGATAGATGTGATTTTAGATTTGACAGATTAAATTTATGTTGATTACCCATGTTTGTTTGTGGTGGCGATCGCGGTTCGATGAGCCACTGTTTATGTATCTATGATTATCGATCCAAGCAGTACAAAATTATTATCTCGCGCAAGCGATCGGTCTAAATTGGGTTTAGTTTGTATCACCGTTTCTAAAGCAGTCCGCTATCGTACCATGACGCGGACGCGCTACCTCAAGTTAAGTGCAGCAGAACGGGAAACTGCCTTACGAGAGCTTTATTTGAGCAATTTAACTCGCTTGGATGCGGCAATATCTTTTTGTCAAACGAACCAAATCTTCCTCTATCGAATGCCTTCGGGTTTATTTCCTCTAGGTGACATGGAAGACGGCATCGGACAAGCTATCTTAGCAGAAATGGCTGCCGATTTAGCAGCAGTGGGAAGGCGATCGCAACAACTGGGCATCCGCATGGTACTCCATCCCGATCAATTTGTGGTATTGAGTTCTGACTCGCCACAAGTCGTGGAAAACAGTATCAAAATTTTGACACAACATGCCCAAATTATGGACTTGCTCAGTTTACCGCGATCGGCTTGGGCGTGCATGAATATTCACGGAGGCAAAGCTCAAAGAACGGCGCAATTGGTGCAAGTTGTCAATCGCCTTCCAGAAGCAATAAAAAGCCGACTCACTTTTGAAAATGACGAATATGCCTACAGTGCTGAGGAAATCTTAGCCGTTTGTCAGCAGGCAAAAGTCCCAATGGTCTTTGACGCTCACCATCACATCTGTCATGAGAAACTAGATAGCTACGATCGTCCCTCCGTAGCCGAGATGTTTTATGCTGCTAGATCGACGTGGGAAAATCCAGAGTGGCAACTCGTCCACATTTCTAACGGTGAAGCAGCTTTCAGTGATAGACAGCATAGCGAATTTATTACCGTCATGCCCAGTATCTACCGAGAAGCACCCTGGATTGAAATTGAAGCTAAGGCAAAAGAAGACGCGATCGCGGCTTTGACTAACAGCAATTGGTGATACTATTTGCTGTTATCGCTCCTTAACTGCGAAACCTGCATTCTTGGTGCGAGCAAAATTTGGTGGAAATGAATATGTCATCTCTGCAAAAAACTCAAATAGCATTTCGTCCAGTACGGCGCTTTCTCTGGCTGGAACGATTAGTTGCTCTTGTGGTTTTATTGAATTTCTTCCTTGTCTTGTTCGATCTATCATATATTCCTTGGCGCGACTTTTATTTTGAAAAAGCACCTCAAATCGTCCAGCAGTACGATCCAATTAAAGGTATCGAACCCCATCGAGAAACAACCCGATATCTCGCTCAATTTCAACAGCTCAAGCACCAAATTCAGCAAACGGATATTCAATCACCAGAAGTCGAGAATCTATTAGCTCAAATGCGACAACTTAGCAATGAGTTAATCGAAGATAACCCTTTTGCGATCGCCCAGAAAACCGGACATTTAGAAAATATCAAAAATCAAGTCCGCGATCGCGTTCATATTAACTCAGCTCATCAAGCCTTCGATACTTTTTGGAGTCAGGCTTATCTCAATCGCGCAGGCTGGGAGCGAGAATTAGATTTCTTTACAACAAATCTTCAAACGCTCATAGAAACTAACTACTATCGCGGCATTAATACCCGAGGTAAATTCATCGAACGCTTTTGGTTAATTGACTTACCTTTTATCGCTTTTTTTGGCTTAGAGATTCTCATCCGTACTTTCATTATCAGCCGTCAAAGACCAGATTTAAATTGGCTAGAGGCACTGCTAAGGCGCTGGTACGATTTATTTCTCCTCTTACCATTTTGGCGCTGGCTGAGGGTAATTCCAGTAACGATACAGCTTTATCAAGCACAATTATTAAATCTCGAACCTATTCGCAAGCAAATTAAATATGATTTCGTCACTAATTTCGCTGAAGAAATGACAGAAATTGTTGGCGTGCGGTTAATCGATCAAATGCAAGACTCTATCGAACGAGGTGATGCAGCTGAGTGGTTATTAAGAACGGGACGTTACCAACCCTATATCAATATTAATAACACTAATGAAGTGCAAGAAATTGCTAATCGCTTACTGCGAATGACAATTTATCAAGTTATTCCCAAAGTCCAAACTGAGATTGAATCATTACTCCACTACAGTATCGAAAATGCCATTAAGAAAACTCAAATGTACCAGCAAATACAGCATTTACCAGGTATGGACACTCTACCTCGTCAAGTTTCATCAAAATTAGCTAACGATATTTCCCAATCTACCTACACAACTTTAACAAATTTACTCGAAGATCCCGAAGTCATAGAAAAATCAACTCACTTAATTCAAAACTTTAGTATTGCTCTAGAAACAGAAGTCAAAAAACAGCATAACTTACAAGCACTCAAATCATTATTTGTAGACTTACTAGAAGAAGTCAAAATTAATTACGTCAAAGATATTGCCCAAGGTGGAGTTGAAAGAAGTTGGGAAGAAGCAAATCAATTACGCCGCATCATCCGCCAGTAGCAGTAAATTTTGAGGAAGATGTCACGCAAAGACGCAGAGACGCTAAGCACCCTTTGCGCCTTTGCGTCTTTGCGCGACACAAATCTTATAATAGGATTCCCAGCTACAATTAAGAAATGTTAAGAAAAGTTTGTAAGTATGATGCAGAATACATCTGATGCTGGAGCGAGTACAATCACTCAACTGACAGCAATTAATGCAGCTAAGGTGCTAACAGTTTTTTGCCTCGCAATTTGTGCAATCGTTTTTGGGATATCCGACTTACGCCAAGTTATCTATCTTTGTTTGCACGTTAGCTATTGTCTGTGGTGGTTGCTAGAACAGTGGTTCTTTCCTAACCGACGACAGATATTTAACGAACCCATAGGAGTAGGAGGTCTTAGCTTCACTTTGATATTTGTCGGAGTATTCTATACCTTACCTGGATATTTGGCATTTACCAACCCCGCACCTATTTCTGCACTTGCCACAGCGATCGCCATACCACTTTACATCTTCGGGACTCTAATTAATACCACTGCTGACGTACAAAAACTAACTGCTAAGCAATACGGGGCGGGTTTAGTGCAGGATGGAGTTTGGAGATTTTCCCGCAATATTAACTACTTCGGTGACTTGCTACGCTATCTCAGTTTCAGCGTTGTCTCAGGTTCTTTATGGGCTTATCTCGTACCAGGAACTATTACCCTCCTCTATCTCCAGCGCATCTCTCAAAGAGAACAAACCATGTCTGGCAAATATAGCGAGTATGCAGCGTATCAAGAGTCTAGCAGCCGCTTGATTCCTTTTCTTTGGTGATTCAGGGCAGCATACCATATCCATTCTGGGAAGGCGTACAATCGTGCGCCCTCAAGCCATGCAAAAATTAACAACGCGTACTCATAACGAGTATGATATGCTTACTTTTCAGGAAATATTTTTTTACAAATGTAAACTCAAGCAGCATGTATTTAAGCTGCTATTTCACTATCACTATAACTACCGCGATCGCAATTTATGAACGTTGTTCTTGTCGGATTTCTTGCTAGCCTACTCGCTGGACTAGCAACTTTTGTTGGAGCTTTACCAATCTTACTACCAATCAATTTGACCCAGAGAATCCAGGGAATTATGTTGGGGTTTGGTGGTGGAGTTATGTTAGCAGCTACAGCTTTTTCTCTCATCGTTCCAGGCACAGAAGCAGCAGAAAAAATTGGTTATTCCAGAGCGATCGCTGCTCTAATTATGGTTATAGGTATTTTATTGGGCGGATTGTTCTTACAAGTTGCCCACCATGCTTTACCGCACGAACATTTTTTTAAAGGACGAGAAAATTGTCGGGGTAAAAGTATTAAACAAATTTGGTTATTTATCGCCGCGATTACAATTCATAATTTTCCTGAAGGATTAGCTGTAGGAGTAAATTTTGGGAGTGGAAATATCGAACAAGGACTACCAATTGCTGTAGGTATTGGCTTACAAAATATGCCAGAAGGTTTAGTAGTAGCTCTATCATTAATCTCAGAAAGATATTCTACTAGCTATGCTTTAGGAGTTTCTCTGCTTACGGGTTTAGTAGAGCCTTTGGGCGGTTTAGTTGGTGCTGGCGTAGCAAGTATAGCTCAGTTTATTTTACCTTGGGCAATGGCGTTTGCAGCAGGAACAATGCTATTCGTAATCAGCGACGATATTATCCCCGAATCGCACCGTAAAGGATTAGAAACCGAAGGAACTATCGGTGTCATGTTAGGTTTTGTGGTAATGATGTTTTTAGATATTGCTCTAGGGGGATAGTCAGTTATGTGTGTAGAGACGTTACATATAACGTCTCTACAAAGTTATCAGTTGTCAAAGAATGGAATTTGACTTTTAACTTTTAAATTTTGACTTTTGACTTAATCCTTTGATTCTAATTGTTTTATCTTCCGCTCTAATTCAAACTCGCGACCGCTCACAATTGTTTCTAAATTCGCGATGCGTTGCTCAAGTTGTTTTGGATCGCTATTTGCTAATGATTTATATTTATTGTCATCGCGCCAGACAAAGTACGTACCTGTGGCAGCTCCGGCGATCGCGGCTAGCGGTAAAATAGGACCACTCCTGGTTACACTCGAAAGTGGAATGCAAATTGCTAGCATTCCCGTAGCAAAAGCCCAAATTTTTGAAGTTGCAGCAACGCGGATATCTTTACTCATTGCCTGCTTCCTGGACGGAGATTACTGACAAACTATTTAATTTTACTGTAGCAACGAATTTAGGTGTAGGGTGGGCAATGCCCACCTTATTTTATGGATCATTATCAATGACAAATGACTGACGACACATAACAAATGACCAATTCCTGTAATAATTAAGATATTTAGAAGTTTCAAAAATCGCTTTTCAGGCAAGGTGACTGTAGGGTACAAATACCAAAATGACTAATGCAAATACTAGCAACACTAAACCATTTTTCTATCCCAACCGTACCTTAGAGCGGGCGCGTCGGGCGCTGATTTGTTCTTGCTTTAACTTACGCTTATTTCAGGCAATGATAGCTCAAAGCGTACCAGTTATGGCGATCGCGGGCAGTTCTGGCATGGAAAAAGGCTACACTCAGCGCCCATTAACGGAACTTGCGGTAGATAACGAACTCTTTTGGCTGATTCAAGTCGGTGTATTGCGGCGCGAGGTAGACGGACAGGGAATAACAGATAGTTTTCGGCTCACGCCTCTGGGCAGACAACTAGTCGATCGATATGCTCAGCATGGTAAGTGGGATACTCCAACGCGGCGCGATCGCCTTTACAATACCCTGAGCCGCTGGCTGCGACTGCCATTTTAGGTGAATGCCTTAAATTTGTAAGCGTAAAAGTTAAGAATCAGCAAAAAAGGGGAAAAATAAACACAGAAACCCATCTCGGTCTGAAATTTCTGCCTTTACCTGCTCAAGCCGATAGCCGCATATGAAATCAATCATGATCGTGGGAACGACATCCCATGCTGGAAAATCAACGATCGCAGCTGCAATTTGTCGCATTTTAGCCAAACGTGGCTGGCGTGTAGCGCCTTTTAAAGGACAAAATATGGCGCTGAATGCCTACGTTACCGTTAACGGTGGCGAAATCGGCTACGCCCAAGCAGTGCAAGCGTGGGCGGCTGGCGTTGCTCCAATGGTAGAAATGAATCCGATCTTGCTCAAACCCCAAGGAGATATGTCTTCTCAGGTGATCCTCAAAGGCAAGGCTGTGGGACGAGTCAACGCAGCAGACTATTACGAGCAATTTTTTCAGCCAGGGTGGCAAGCAATTGAAGAATCTCTGCGCCATCTGTCAGCAGAATTTGACATGATCGTGTGCGAGGGGGCAGGCAGTCCGGCAGAAATTAATCTCAAGCATCGCGATTTAGCAAATATGCGGATCGCCAAGTATTTAAACGCGCCAACGTTACTAGTCGTAGATATCGATCGCGGTGGTGCTTTTGCCCATGTCGTAGGCACGCTAGAATTACTCGAACCAGAGGAACGCAGTTTAGTGCGCGGCATTATCATCAATAAATTTCGCGGACAGCGATCGATCTTAGAACCGGGCATTAAGTGGCTGGAAGAACGGACGGGAATCCCCGTCATTGGTGTCATTCCCTGGCTGGATCATTCATTCCCCGCCGAAGATTCTCTCGATTTGTTTGAACGCAAGCCCTCTCGGGCTAAAGGCGAACTCAACATTGTCGTAATTCGCCTGCCGCGAATTTCTAACTTTACCGACTTCGATCCGTTAGAATCCGAACCCTGTATTGGTTTGAGATATCTCAGCCCCAAACACGAATTAGGACATCCAGATGCGGTGATTCTCCCAGGGACGAAAACCACAATTGCCGATTTACTCGTCCTGCATAAAACCGGGATGGCAAAATCAATTCAAAACTATGCGGCGGCTGGGGGAACGGTTTTAGGTATCTGCGGCGGCTTCCAAATTCTGGGGCAACAGCTAGCCGATCCAGAAGGGCTAGAGGGCGAAGCTGGTAGGTATCCAGGTTTAGGATTGCTGCCAATCAGAACGGCAATCACGATGCATAAAGTTGCTCGCCAGCGTCAAGTCATATCGAATTTTCCGCAGTCAGGATTGCCCGTATCGGGGTATGAAATTCACCAAGGGCGATCGCGTTTAGTGGAATTGCCTCCCGCCCAAGCTAACGACTATCAACCCCTGTTTGACGATACTGGTCTTGGCATGGTAGATAGTAGTCAATCAATCTGGGGAACATATCTGCACGGAATTTTCGATAATGGACCCTGGCGGAGGGCTTGGTTAAATCGCCTGCGGCAACAAAGGGGACTTAAATCTCTACCGACAGGTATTTCTAATTATCGCGAGCAGCGAGAAGCAATGCTCGACTCCCTAGCAGGTATGGTAGAAACGCACCTAGACTTATCTTCGGTTTTATCGCCTTAAAGTTAGGAATTATGACTGTGCGAGTCAATTTTTTACCCGATGATGTCACTGTAGAAGCCACAGTCGGAGAACCATTGTTAGATGTAGCAGACCGAGCGGGGGTTGTCATCCCCACCGGCTGCATGATGGGTTCCTGTCACGCTTGCGAAGTCGAGATTGATGGAGATAATACAGTGTGCGCTTGTATTACTGCAGTTCCTCCGGGACAGGAACAGTTAACGATCGATCTTTATTTCGATCCGGCGTGGTGAGAATCAATATCTAGCTAGCATTTCCCGCTGTTTTAGCCCGCGTCAAAAATACTAAGGCAGCTATAGCCATTATCCCCATCACAATTCCAGCAGTTCTGTAAGTCCCAGCTATTCCTACGAAATTAGTTAAAGGCTGACTGACGAGGGGCGAGAGAAATTGTCCTAAAAAAAAGCTAGTCGTTAACCCACCTAAAACTCTCCCACGGGCTACACCAGGAGCGATTGAAGTGAGGCAAAAGTTCATATTTGGCATGAGTAAACCCAAACCCAGACCCGCGATCGCTAATCCTAGTAGAATCACCGCATAACCCGCACCAAAACTAATCAATTCATATCCCAGTGCCATGTTTAAAAAAGCAATGCCATAAATGCTAATAAAGCTGAGACGGGCTTTGACGTGCTGGTACAATAACGAGCTAACCGCAGAACACCCAGTTGCAAGGGCGATCGCTAACCCGCTTTGAGAACTGCTTGCCTGTAGTAATTGCTGTAAGTAAAAGGGGAGTTGTACGGGAATTAGATAAAATACGATTTGCGAGAGCAGGGCGATCGCGTAGGTCAATACCACTAAACCAGTCGCCAAGCTGGTTGGTTCGTCTGCAACGTTAGCCCCAGCACCCTTAGCTGTACGATTCGGTTCCGGTAGCAATAACACGACGCACGGGACTAAGACTAAAGCAATTAAGTAGATAAAAAAGGGCATTCGCCAATCAATATCGGCAAGAAAGCCACCTAAAGTTAGGAAAACGACTCCTCCTAATGCCATAAAAGCAGCTTGGATACCCAAAAACTGCCCTCTCTCTTTCCCCGTGTAGTAATCTGCAATCAACGCCGTCGCCGTTACCATCACCCCAGCCACGCTCAAACCTAATAGCGCTCGTCCGAACAGAATAAAGCCAATCGCATTCAACCACAGCCCCGAACTACCTGCTAGTCCGTATACGAGTAAGGCAACGATCAACACGGGTTTGCGTCCCAATCGATCGATCGTCGCACCAATAAAGGGCGCAGCCAAGGCAATAAATAGGGCTGGAGCTGTCAAAATCAACCTTACCCAGTAATCTGCATTCGGTATGGTGCTAAAGTGCTGTTTCATCGCTGGTAGCGAAGGTGCAATTGTTGCACCCGCCATCACAGTCAGCGTACTGACAACTAGCAAGGTGATTTTGATAGGTAACGAGTTAGTTGGCTGCATGAGCTAAGCTCTAGGGGGTTCATCGTTAGAGAAACTGAATTGGGACGCGATCGCCTACCTCTAATCCTAATGTTGCTGTCGTGCCACCTGGTAGCTGAATCATTTGATCTACCGTTGCCTTGGAGCTATATGTAGGGCAAGCAATTGCATCGCAAGGCTGTGCTTCTACTTGAATGGCTGCGATCTGTCCGTTTTGTAAATAGACGACATCCACAGGGAAGCGCATATTTTGCATTGAAACCTTAACTGGGCGAGGTGGATCGATAGTATACAGCATTCCTCTTGTCTGTGAAAGTTCGCCACGGTACATCAGTCCCATAGATTGTTGCTGCGCTGTTTGAGCAACTTCCAACTCAATTTCTTGTCCAGAAATTTGCGCTTTCGCACTTACAGGTAGAGATTGTGGTTGTTTTTCAATTTGAGCTTGAATTATTAGTAAAAGCAGCCCGCTCACCAATGTGACTATGCAAAAAGCATTATTAGCTGAAATCTTCCGGTGCTTCTTCTGGGTCGCAGTTAACATAAAAGCCCTCGCTTTAACGATTTCTTAACCGAAGCTATTCGACTTTTTAACCAGAAATCGACTAATTTCTTAACCAAAAATCGTTCTTGCAAATAGTGTAAATTAACTCTTGCTTAAATCTTTTATCTAAAACAAAAGAACTGACATTAATTTTTGTTAAGTCGAGGTCAGCGAAAAGTTTTAGTATCTAAGTCAAGAAACTCAATTGGTAGGCGATCGCCAGCTTTTAAACCTAGCTCTACAGTTCTTCGAGCCTGTAACTGAACCATTTGGTCTACTTTTACCTTTGAGCTATACGTGGGGCAATTGACTTCGTTACAGGTAGGAACAGCTATTTGAATTTGCTGAATTTCCGTATTTCTCAGAAAAATTGTATCGACTGGTACGAGAATGTTTTGCATGGAAAATTCGATCGCTTGAGGCGGATTGACTTCAAATAAAATTCCCCTATTCCTAGGAATTATAGTACGATACATTAAGCCTTGTGCTTCTTGCTCTGGGGTTTGAGGAACTTCTAAGTAAATTATTTGCTTGGCAACTTCAATTCTGGCTAAAACTGGTAGAACTTGCGGTTTTTGTGGTGAACTAAGTTGTAAAGATAGCCAAGAAAAGCCTAAATACAGAGTTGTCAAAATAATAAATATTGAGATACTAAGCAGCCAAAGAGGAATTTTAGAAAACATAATTTTATCAATTTATATATCATTAATACACTCGTAGTTAAATGTTAGGTAATCGGCAATGCAGATTGCGCGCAATGAAGAAACTGCGCCATTGACACATTTATAACTGGCAATTCACAACTTTAGGTACGATGACTGTAGATAGTTCTAGCTCTATAAAGTTAAGAGCAAAGGCGATAAGTTATTAAGAATCAATGAACAGAGATAGAAAGTACGGAAAATGCAGAAGCGTGCTTTTGACTTGTCGCTTGTAACTTCTTTCTCGATTCGCTCAAATATTCCCAGCCTCAGAGAGCAAATTCGCTGTACTATATAACAAATCAGTTGCGTCTGAGTGCTTTGAGGGATGAGGAGTTATGAAAGCAGCTATCTTACCAATCTTAGCGATCGCCTTAGTCGTCTTTTCCAGCCAAGAAACGCCAGCCCAACAAGTAGAAACTAGCTCTGACCGTTCTTTCTTAGCGCTGGTGGAGGGAGACGAAGGCGATCGATGTAGCTTTATCTCTGCTGATGTCTTGGAACGATCGGCAGACATCGCTCAGGGATTGCTATTCGTGCGATCGGGAGACTCTCCAGACCAAGTAAAATACAAAATGCGCTTCGTTCCCGATGGAGCGTATGCCAACGAGATATTACAGTGGACGGCGATCGCTGGAAAAAACTACACGCGGGCTGACATAAATTTCGACAAAAACCGCGCTGCTACACGCTCGTTTACAATGGCAGTTAACTATCAGCAGCCAGAACAAAAACAATGCCGCTGGGAAGTACGCGAACCGCAACCAGCAGCAGCACAGACAACGGAACAAGATTTAGCACCTGCACCTGGTAGTAATTCAACGCAACAAGATTTAACCCCTACACCTGGTAGTAATCCATAGATTAAACATGATGGCGCGATCGCTATTTAAATCTAAGTTGAGATTGGCTGGCGATCGCCCGCAGAATCTTCAAAAATTGCGCCTCTTTGCTGCAAGTCACGCTTTAAGTCTTCGGTGAGTCCTGTATTCCAACCAACAAATCTGCTACCATCTACCTTTGCGCCATCAAGCTTAGCAAAGCTCAAATTAGCGCCGTATACTATAGTACTACTCAAGTTAGCATTACTCAGGTTAGCATTACTGAGGTCAGTATGAGATAAAACTGTGTTGCTCAAGTTAGCGTTTCTCAGATTAGCACCACTAAGGTTAGCCTTACCTAAGTATGCACCACTCAGGTTGATTCCCGTTAAGTTAGCATTACTCAGATCCACATTTCTTAAATCGGCTCTAACAAAGTCTTTTAAAGGGTCTAAACCAGCAATTTTCGCTAGCTCAATAAAGTCATCTGTTTGCGCCTCCTGAATTTGTTTGCTCAGATAGAGAAATTCTTGAGGTTTTAGTGACTTTGGTGTATTTCCATAGCATTTATCTTCGACTGCTAGCTTGTTTGGGCTAAACTTTAGTCGTACTTGGCTCTCATTATGTGTTAAATCTGTATTCGGCTGAGTTTCCTGAACTGTAAAGCTGTGAACTGCTAGATGTCGCTTTAAATCAGCTTCTTCTGACTCTATAAGCCGCCTCTTCTCAGTCCAAGATACAAAACCAACACCCACCAAGACCAACAATCCCATCATAGAGGCTGGTGGACTACCGCTTGTGACTATTAATAAGACCAGCAAACCCAAAAAGACTGTAGCTGTTTGCTTGACCAACGAACTAAGTCCAGCTTTGGCTTCATTATACAGACTCATCTTTCTACGGTTGACCTGAGCCATGACTGCCACCTCCTTTATTTTTGCTCAAATCGCTCAAGTTTGCCCAAAAGCGACCGATTATTCTTCCGGCTAGAACGATCCAAAGAGCAAAATCAGATGCAACGATGATAAAACAAGCATAGCGCGACGCACCCAAAGCATTTTCTTGAAGGCAAAGATCGAAGCTGGAGAAATCTTTCCCAATAATCCAATGTCCGATCGCGCCAGGAATGCGTAGAAGAATACTCAAAGCGATTGCATCCTGAATACTCAGATAAATGGTTCGCCACAGATCCCCCATCAAAGCTGAACCTAGCAAATCTAAGGTTTCCCAGACATTCATCAAAATTCTTTTTGTGCGTCTACCAAATATCGTCTCCTGCTGTGAAGTAGGCTGTTGCTGAGTGGGTGGAGGATTTTGCTGTTGGGTCATTTGGCACAGTCTAGACGCAACTGAATAATACCATTAGAAGAATCTTGCTAAACTGAGTCAAAAATTGCCCCTTGTTGCTGAAACTCAAGTTTCATCTGTGCTGAAATTCCGACGACATCAACAAAGCGTGTTTTTTCTACTTTGACTGCATTCAATTCTGCGCGGGTGAGATTAGCTGCATTCAAACTCGCTTGACTCAAATCAACACCATGCAAATCTGCTTGTTGTAGTAGCGTACCGTTTAAACTTGCCCCCTGTAAGTTAGCATTCTGAAGATAGGCACTCGATAAATTTGTCCGGCTGAGATTCGCACTGCTTAAATTCACGCGGGGTAGAATTGCGCGTAAGTCTGCATCGCTCAGATCGGCATGACTGAGATTCGCATCGCGAAGATTGGCATTACTGAGTTTGGCACGCACAAGACAAGCACCACTCAAATTAGCGCGACTCAGATCGGCAAATGTCAAGTCAGCACCACTCAAATTTGCCCCTTCTAAATTAGCGCGACTCAAGCTAGCATTACGAAGATCGAATTGACTGAGATCGGCTCCGAATAAATCTTGTGTAGGATCTAAACCGATCGCTTCTAGACTAGAAACAAAGTCTGTCGCGATCGCCGAGTTGAGTAATTCCCGCACGATCGCCAACTGTTGCTGTTGATATTTTCTCGCCTGGGTCAATTTGCCTAAACTAGCGTATGCTTGTCGCAGGCTGTTTAAGATCTGTCCTTCCTGTAAGCGATCGCCTTGTGCTGGTACGATCGCCAAAAGTTTTTGCCAGTGCTCGATTGCCCGAACGTACTCTGCTGATGCCAAATAAGCATTACCAATATTGGCAAGAGCATTCATTTCGCCAGTTGCATCTTGAATTTTCTGGGCGATCTCCAAATGTTGTTGAAAGCAGGCGATCGCCTGGGGTATGTTTCCTAAAGCTTGATAAGCTGCGCCTAAATTCCCTAAAGCCGCGCCTTCGCGCTTGAAATTTTGGCTGCTGCGATAAAGATTTGATGCTTGTTGCCAAGACTGCAATGCCAGCTCAAATTCACCTGTTTGGTATTGAGAAATACCTTGCCTGAGCAGCAAGTCTGCTTCACTAGTCATCTAGCGATTTTTGCCGTGCGATCTTCAGCTTTAACACTACCATAAACCTGCTAGATCGTGACAACATTGTAGGGGCGCTTTCTCTGTGCGCCCCTACAAGAAATTTATGTTAGGTATTTATATTAAGCGATCGCCGTTTTTAGCGGACAGCTTAAATATGAAGGAACTAAAAGTGTTTCTTCAATTTCTGTACGTAAACTCCGCGTCATGTATTGTGCTTGGCGCAGGCAATCAAGTATGAGTTGATTGGCATCGTAATACTGTTTGAGAAGAGCTTTTTGCTGGGAAGTAAAGGGGAAATTTATCAGCTCGTAACTTGAAGCATCAATATCAGATAAATGAAGATAGCGATCGCTACATTCCTCTTGTAGAGAATCTGATTTGAGGTCGAGGATAAATTCTAAATAAAAGGCACGGAAAGCAGCTGGTTTAAACTTGGGTTTGCTCAGATGATGTGACTTGCCATCCAACCAGACAAGAAAGCGCGATAATTCTGGATCGACTGCGGCGATCGCGTCAGCTTGTTGCTTCATTAAACTGAGAAAATAATCAGCATTTCGTAACATGCCAACAACGAAGACAAAAACTTCGTGCCAGCGTGGTTCTGAAATCCGAGCAGCTAAATTTCTTAAAGCTTGTTCTGCTCTTTGAGGATGAGAAGGATCGGCTATTTCCCGAGCTACAAAATACTCGTGAAATCTGATGTCAGCGAAAGAATAAACCTCTGGAGCTAATTCGACAAATAACTGATGTTGGTATTGAATAGAATTCAGAAGTGTCTCAGTCGTAAGTTGCAAGAGTTCCGGGCTATTAGGTGCTTTTGGCAGGTTAAATATATACTCGGTAATAGATTTTTCAATATCCTGTTTGCTAAACTTACCTCCAGTTTCAAATGTAGCCAAAGCAATTTTACTTAATAAGTCTTGTTTGTGCTGTACGGACAAATTTTTGTAGAAGCGATCGCCTGGAATATGATAAGCTTCATCCCATTGACTCAATAAAATTTCTAGCCCTTCTCGGTAGAGCTGACAGCGATCGTCGGGAATTTCTCGACCTGCTTCAACTAATAGACAAAGCAAATTTAATAACGGATCGTTAGACAATTCATTAACAATTTCTTTTTCCTCTTGTTTTAAAGAGAAATTTACAACGCGATCGCTCTTCTTTGAATCACTCTTCTTTAATTTCTCAACTTGCACCCATTTACCACTAAACTTGACACCTCTTCGGTCATCCAACTTAATACCTTCAGTTTCCATCTGGTGAGGAAAACAATCTACTAATGCTGAATCGCTGGAGTACATAAGCTTTAGTGTTTTGGTGTTACAGTTTGAAACTTTTCGATGTTTATTCAATTCATAACTACGAATTACGAATTATGAATTACGAATTATCATGCTCTAGTTTGAGCTATTTGAGGTTGTAGTAAAGAGAACAACTGTTCTTTACCCTTTTGAAGATATCGAGTTACAGTCATCGGGCTAATACCAATTCGTTTAGCAGCCTCTTTACGAGAAAACTCTTTCAAGAAAACAAATTCTACAGCTTTACGAGTTTTTTCTTCTAGCTGATTCATTGCTCCTTGCAATTGTTGGCGGTCTTCTTCCTGTTGTTGCAAGCTAGTAGAGCGCTGGTCGGGTAAAGCATCAGCTAATTTAATTTGGCAATCGAGATGTTGAATAACTGTACTATCTAAACTTAAGACAATTCGATTTTGAAAAGCGAGCTTACTATCTAACCATTCTTGAATTGCAACATTCAATTCTTCAGCAATTTCTATATCTGTAGGAGTGCGACCGAGAGTTAATGTTAAATCTTTACGAGCCTTCTGTCCTTGATTGTGAAGTTCTTGCCAACGACGGGGAATTTTCACAACTCCCGTGCGATCGCGTAAGAAATGTAAAATTTCACCTCGAATATAAGGAATTGCAAAAGAACTAAAAGCATAACCTTGATAAGGGTTGAAGCGCTCGATAGCACGAATTAAACCAAAGTAACCGATTTGTTCTAAATCTTCATATGGCTCGGTACATTGGCGGCTAAATTGATGCGCCATCTTTCGTACCAAACCAGTGTGCATACTTACAAGTTTATTGCGCAATGCAATCGAAGGATGTTGATAATAAGCAATTAATAGCTCTATCCCATTAGAGCAGCCTCTAGTATGAGTTATCGACATAAAAATCCTCAACAGCGATCTAAGCTTCCCTAATGGGAATTAACAGGTGGTGCAAAATCTTTAATCAAAGCTGAAAATTATTGTCGGTGGAGAAAGCTTCTCAAACCATGTCGTTCTTACTGAATTTATGAGGAGATTAGCAGATTGCGGTGAATTTTCTCCGTAGATCTGCTGAGTTGACTGGCTGAGAATGCCAAATATCTTAAGATTAGGTTCAGATTTCTGCTGCTAGTCTCACCCTGGTTAACTGTTAGAGGTTTAAGCCAAAATAGGCATATGTCACAATATCGTTGCTCTTGCACAACCTGTTAAAAAATTAAGAAAAAATTCCATGAGTAGCACTAGCAATTTTCGCGAAGCAATTCGTCAAGCTAAGACTAGCGCCATAGTAGGTCCAAACGTTATTGCTAACGCCCTGCCTTATCTAGGTGGCGGGCTGGTACTAACAGCACTGGGAACCTACGGTGGTCTAAGTGTCATCCGTGCCAATCCAGGGTTATTCTTCCCTACGTTTATTGGTGCGGTCATTTTGGAACTGATTCTGTTCTTCGTGGCAATGAACGTTGCTGAGAAAGGTAATAATCGCGTTGCCCTGCCTCTACTAGCAACATATAGCTTGCTAACTGGCTATACTCTTAGCGGCATCGTCTTTATGGCACTAAGAGCCCAAGGCGTAGGGATTGCAGGTGTGGGGTTTGCTGCCCTCGGCTGCGGTGTCACCTTTATTGCGGCACGTCAAATTGGTTCTAACTTGTCAGAACAGGACGGCATGGCATTGACGAAAACAGTCAGCCTGGGAGTCATTGCCCTAGTGGTTGTCTGTTTGGCACAATTTCTGTTTGCTCTGTTTGGCATTTATACGCCGACTTGGTTAGAAATTGCAATTTCAGGCATTGGCGTGTGTTTATTTGTTGGTGCAGCAGTCGTAGATTTCTACGTTCTGCCTCGTACCTACCATAACGACCAATATCTCCCTGCGGCGCTGTCGATGTATCTGACATACATCAATCTGTTTATTTTCATCTTGCGGTTGTTAATTGCCTTGAATAGCCGTGACTAGTGGAGACGTTACATCTAACGTCTCTACAAACGATCTGCCGTGGCTTCAAAACAGCCACGGTTTTTTTTGGTTGTTGCCCCAAAGGTTTTCAACTCTGGTTAAAATCATCAATACAAGTAGGATGCGTTGTTAACGCACCCTATCACTCAGTGAGCGATCGCTACTCGAAACCTATATGGAAGCACTAGAAATCAAACGCGAAGTTGAAAAGTTGTCCGATCGCCTGGGTAAAACCCAGGACTATCTTTGACATCCCCGCACTGACGGCAAAAATTCAAGATCTAGAACAAATTGCTGCCCAACCGGAGTTTTGGAACGACCAAACCAAAGCACAGCAAACACTTCAGGAACTCAACGACCTGAAAACTCATATCCAGCAATACGATCGCTGGCAAGGTAGCCTAGAAGATACCAAAGCCCTACTAGAGCTACTGGAACTCGAAACGGACGAATCTCTGCTGCAAGAGGCTGAGACAAACGTTACCAGCCTCAACCGCGAACTCGACCAATGGGAGTTGCAACAGTTGTTATCCGGTCCCTACGATGACAAAGGCGCAATTTTAACGATTAATGCTGGAGCAGGTGGAACTGATGCCCAAGACTGGGCGGAAATGTTACTGCGGATGTATACTCGTTGGGCGGAAGATCGCGGTTATAAAGTCCAACTCGATGAGATTTCGGAAGGAGATGAAGCCGGAATTAAATCCGCTACCTTAGAAATTTCCGGTCGCTATGCCTACGGCTATTTACAAGGCGAAAAAGGAACTCATCGTTTGGTGCGGATTTCTCCGTTTAACGCCAACGGTAAACGCCAGACTAGCTTTGCTGGTGTGGAAGTGATGCCCCAAATCGATACTTCCGTACAGTTGGAAATTCCCGATAAAGATTTGGAAATTACCACCACTCGTTCTGGTGGTAAGGGAGGACAAAACGTTAACAAAGTAGAAACAGCCGTGCGCATCCTCCACGTTCCTACGGGAATCGCCGTCCGCTGTACCCAAGAGCGATCGCAGCTACAAAATAAAGAGAAAGCCCTGGCGATCCTCAAAGCCAAGCTGTTAATTATTGCCCAAGAACAACGCGCTCAAGAAATCGCTGAAATTCGCGGCGATATGGTAGAAGCAGCCTGGGGCAACCAGATCCGCAACTACGTTTTCCATCCATATCAAATGGTGAAGGATTTGCGGACAAACATAGAAACAACAGCAATTACCGACGTAATGAATGGCGAACTCGATACCTTTATTGAGTCTTATCTACGCCAGGAGAAGCAACTAGTGGCTAGTTAAGGGACAAGCAAGACTCAGAGCAGAAAAAAGAAAGCTGAGGAAACTGGAGGAAAAAAACCAAAATGGTTTTGCTGTTCACAGTCCTTAGCTCTTTTTTTGTTTTGCAAACCATTGACCCTGAATTAGTTTGCTGAACTTTTCCATATTGCTCTGCTTAAATTTAATCTTCATAATTAATGCAATAAATAGCTACAAAAATCAGTTTCCTCATGTGCTGTTAATGCTGTTTGCTCCACGTCGAAACCCAAAAAGAATTATTTTAGGACACTAATCGTGCTAATTCAAAGTTTATCCGAGCTATCTGCTGAAACAGAAAGAGCAGTTATTATTAATTTCAATACAAAACTAGTTACAACCTTAGCTTTACTATCTGTTATTCGTCATGCAAAAATGCCCGTACTGTTGATCGACTGTGAGTCAACTGATGGTAGTTTAAAACATTTTTTAGCTTTGATGAAGCGGTATGATTTTGATATTTTAACCGCTCCCTTACGTCCTCACGGTCAAACTTTAGACTGGCTTTTTAATCATATTGCCGCAGAGAAAGTTTTATTAGTTGACTCGGATCTGGAAATTCAGGATTCCGCTATAATTAGCTTTTTCAAAGAATATATTGACGAACCGCAGGTTTTTGGTTGTGGCTTTACCAATGGACCAAGTTGGCTTGAAGAACCTGCTTTTCAGGGAACCGCTTTAGAAAATGCTCTCTATCACGAACGTCCTTGGATACCGCTAACTCTGCTCAAGGTAGCTCCTATTCGAGAAGCACTGAGGCAAGGAAAGTCATTTGTAGACTTTTATATAGACAATGAATACTCATTGCTGTCACCTTTCAATAAACTGCGATCGCGCTTCATGCTACTCCACAGAATATTTAAGAAGGGACCAATTGAGTTGCGGCGCTCTTGCCATGCTTTGAAACCCGCCGCGATATTTTACGATACCGGAGCAAGAATATTTGAATACCTGCGGTACGAAAGGCTGATGTTTTTTGTAGGACTACCAGAACCAGTGCATCACCGTTTTGCGACTCACTTTTTCGGGATTACCCGAAATACGCTGAAACCATCAGATACTCACGGAGGCGGCGGACTAGCTAAAATTTCCGATCGGGTGCGCTGTCGTTTATTAGAAGTTTATGGTGAAGAGGTTCGCACTGAGGAAGTGACCGAGCGCCAGAAGATACTTGTCGGACGCAAGTAACAACATTAGTAATAACATTGCTTGTCTAATGCCGAATGGGAGCGATCGCTGTAGTTAGTATAATCGGCAATCTTTAGAAACTGAGACAAAGATTGGGAACGAGCGCAAAGCGATTTGCGCTTGTTTCTCAGCTATTAACCTGGGTACGGACTACATTATTGGTGCAACAAACTGTTACATTTGAGAAAGAACCTAGCAAAACTTTAGGGTCAATCTCATGGAGAATTCACCTGACACGACGAAAACCGCTGAGGCACAACTAACGGAAGCGCCAAAAGTACCGTCTCATGTGGCGAATGAAGTCACCCCTGAGCCTCGACCGAGTTATGTAAAACTCGCTATGCGCAACATGGTGAAAAAGAGAGGGACTTCTTTGAAACATTTTGCCCTCACAACCATAGGATTATTGACTTTACTGGTGGGTTTAGCTTACATAACTCGATAATGACAACCAGGAATACAGAAAATTCTGGCGTACAAGTTGAAGTCTGCGTGCAGGACTGTTTTACTGAAGCTTCTGGAATGGAACCAGCAGTTGATGCCCAAATTTGGCAAAAATGGTTTGAGTGCTGGCTAGAGAGTTTATCCTCTCAGCTTCCTGCTGCTGACAGTTACGAACTGAGTTTACGTCTAACGGATGATGCGGAAATTCAAGCACTTAACTCGCAGTATCGGCAGCAAGATAAGCCTACAGATGTTTTAGCCTTTGCCGCACTGGAATCGGACGTACCGCAGTTAGAGGAGTTACGATCGCTTTTACCTCTATACTTAGGCGATATTGCGATCTCAATTGATACCGCTAGCAGGCAGGCACAACAACAAGCACATTCGCTATCGACAGAGCTAGCTTGGTTAGCCGCTCACGGTCTTTTACACCTTTTAGGTTGGGATCACCCAGATGAGGAAACCCTATCAGAGATGCTGGAACAGCAAACTTTGCTACTAAGGATAGTTGGTCTTGATGTCAATCTTGATTAAACTGGGCAAGATTGTAATTGTAAATATTGGCACAACGCGATCGCGACAATTTGTTACTAATATGGTCTCGCTAGATGAGATATGTCTAAATTAAACTGTCTGTGGAAATTGACAAATTAAGCAAGTAATAGGCTGTAACTCGGCTAGATATAAAAACCAAAAATTATTGATGTTTGCCATCTATGACCCAAAAAGTTTCGACCTCAACGCCTAGTAGAACAGAAAAAGTGGTTCCAATTCAGCGAGATTTCTCTTGGCAAGTCGCCTCCAGCTTATTGGTAAGCTTCAAATATGCTTGGAGTGGCATTGCTTATGCGTTTAAAACTCAACGCAACTTCCGCATCCATATCTGTATAGGAACTCTTGCTGTCTTTCTGGGCTTATTATTACGTTTGCCTTTGGTCGAAATAGCTGTGATTACGCTGACTAGCGGCTTAGTGCTAGTGATGGAATTACTCAATACCGCGATCGAGTCTGTTGTAGACTTGACGGTAAAGCAGACATATCACGAACTCGCTAAGATTGCTAAAGACTGCGCCGCCGGAGCAGTCTTAATCTCGGCTATCGCTGCCCTTTTAGTCGCCGCCGCTCTTTTGTTGCCTCCCCTTGTGAGACTAATTGTTTCATATTTAAATTGACAATAGGAATAAGGACAAGGGAGACAAGGAGGACAAGGGGGACAAGGGGGATTGACAGAAAACTCACTTCTTGACCCTCACTCCTCCCCACGCACCACGTACCACGCACCACTCAAAAATGATTATAGTTATTGATAATTACGACAGTTTTACTTATAACCTAGTGCAGTACTTGGGTGAATTGGGGGCAGAGTTCCCAGTTGCAGCAGAGGTTCGGGTTTATCGTAATGACCAAATTACGATCGAGCAGATCCGCGAGTTACAGCCAGATGGGGTTGTGATTTCTCCAGGTCCAGGTCGCCCAGAAGATGCAGGAATTTCTCTGGAGGCGATCGCCCAGTTAGGCGAGAATACACCGATATTGGGCGTATGTTTGGGGCATCAAAGCATCGGACAAGTCTTTGGTGGTAAAGTTGTCTCTGCACCTGAATTAATGCATGGTAAAACTTCATCAGTTTCCCATACGGGAGTAGGCGTATTTAAAGATTTAGAAAATCCGTTGACCGCAACCCGCTATCATAGTTTAGCGATCGAACGGCAGACCTGCCCAGACGTGTTAGAAATTACCGCCTGGGTTGAGGACGGGACAATTATGGGAGTGCGACATCGGCAATATCCTCACATTGAAGGAGTCCAGTTTCACCCAGAAAGCGTCCTCACAACTTCAGGAAAGCAATTGCTGCGCAACTTCCTGAAACAACTGCCGTCCCACTAGTGGAGTGAACGGAGAAGCAATGAAACGACGACAGTTGATTGGCTATGCTGGAGCTGGGCTACTTTCTACCTTAGCAGTGACGCTTGCAGCAAAATCTCAGCCTGCTGTAGCTCAAACAGGCGGCGGGTTAACGGTACGATGGTTGGGTCATACTTGTTTTCTATTTACTGGTGGTGGGGCGCGAATTCTGGTCAATCCTTTTCGGCAGCTAGGCTGTACGGCGGGATACAGACCACCGAAAGTAGAAACAGATTTGGTTTTAATTAGTAGTCAATTATTGGATGAAGGGGCAGTAGAAGAAGTTCCTGGCAATCCCCAGCTGATCTTTGAACCTGGAGTATACCAATTTAAAGGAACGCAGATCCAAGGAATTGCGATCGACCACGATCGCGAAAAGGGGAGAAGGTTTGGTACTAACGTAGCATGGCTGTGGACGCAAGGCGGGATCAGGATTTTGCACTTAGGGGGAGCTGCTGCACCAATCACAATCGAACAAAAAATCCTCATAGGTCGTCCCGACGTGTTACTAGTGCCAGTGGGGGGTGGTGCTAAAGCTTATAACCCTCAAGAAGCTCAAGCAGCCGTCAAAAGTATCAATCCCAGGTTAGTCATTCCGACTCACTATCGTACCCAAGCCGCCGATCCTGCTGCCTGCGACATCGTGCCGCTAGATGAATTTTTGTCATTGATGGAAGGAACTCCCATACGTCGCAGCCAAAGCGATAGTTTAACTGTTAAACCCGCCGACTTACCCAAGGACGAAACTGCAATTCAGGTATTGAGTTATAAGTTTTAACTGGTAGTTGGTCATTTGTCATTTGTCATCGATCGTTGGTAGTTGGTAGTTGCTCGTTGGTTGTTAGTCATTGATAACTGGTCACTGGTCACTGCTCGTGCACTCCCTACTCCGTAATAACTGCTAACTTGGAAAGGTGTAGTTTCCTGACAGCGATGATGCAGTTGAACTCTAACAGCATTTATCCCTGCCCAGCCTGTCGTTTGGGCAAGGTTCAAGCTATGCCTTTAATGGAAGCGATGGCTTGCGACTGCTGCCAGCAGATTTTTGAAACTGATGTAGAAAGACAGCAGTTGAAAATGCTCTCCTGTCAACCACCGCTAGTCTGGCGTTGGAATGGCAGAAGGTGGATAGAAGCTTATTATGACGGCGTAGAATTTGGCTGGGGTTATACTCTAGCCGCGATCGCTCTCGTAGCAGTACCAACAGCTATAGTTGGGCTGACCGTCTATATCTTTCCGCCACTCCCAGATACTCCTTTATATTGGCTACCGTATGCTTGGATTTGGCTCACCTTTTTGTCACACTTATTAACAATTTGTTGGTTAGCGATCGAATTTTATCAATTTCAGCTCGGCATATTTTTGAAAACTTTGTTGCAGCGCTTAGTATTTCGCTAAAACACCGTACCGTCACTCTGTAACTGAATGGGGGAAACTCCATTCGGTCTGAGTTCGGCAGCAATCCGCCGTCCGGCGCTCCAAGTTCCGCCTTGCAAAATTTTGACTAAAGGCAGCTGCTTAGCATCCATTTCCAACTGCTGGCGGATCGTTGCAGCAATTTGGTCCAATAGAATCACAGTTAATGCTCGCCACTCGACAACGACTTCCGAGTCCACTGAGTGGGTGTAGTGGAAAATATCTGAGTGTTTGGCTTGTAGCAGTCCGAGATCGAGGCACAAACCACCATTTCGATATTCTGGTAATCCGGTCAGGTCGTCAAGTCCCGTAATTTCTAAACCGAGTTCTTGTAGTGGCTCTAAAAGAGAATAAGTCAACCATTGCGAAAGTTTGTGAAATGGTACGAGGGAATTGGTAATTGGTAATTGGTAGTTGCTCCCCTGCTCCTCTACCCCTCTGCCCCTCTGCTCCCTTGCTCCTCTGCTCCCTGCTCGTCCCTGCTCCCTGCTCCCTTCCAACGCTGAGTGATACCAAACATCGCCGAGGTTAACTCCGGCTATTTCAATTCTGCCAGACCAAATACTGCCGAGTCCTTCTAAAACAGCACGCAAAACTGTTGCAGCTGGTAGTTGTTTGTGGTGCGATCGCTCTAATAAATAATGCACGAGATGACCCGGACGGGGATTGTCGTCACCAAACATTTGCGGACAAGCGAGGAGCGATCGCCCTAATTTTTGTAATAGTTCTACTCGTCCTGCCAACCCTACCAATGGATTATCCTCACTTATCTGAAATCCTTGAGCTAGGGTTGCTTCACTCAGAGATTGCAATCCTTGGGCATCAACTTGTAAAAGCTGATGAGGATGGCTGGAGAAAGCACCTTGACAGAACATCCGAAAACTAGCCACTGCTAGCCCTTCCGATCGCTGAAAGATTGAATCGGTTTCCCGTTCGCAATACAACCAACGATCGCCCGCACCCGCATCTAACAGCACGCTGACGATCGCCAGATCGAACTGAGTCACGGCTCGCTCGACTGGCGACAGCCCTGCCAACAGCCGCTCTAACTGAGCTAAACGCGGTACTCCACCAACTTCAAAGTGCTGCCAGCGGCTATGGAAGGGAATTTGCCCATCGGGATATTGCTCTTGCATGACAGCAATAACATAGTTTGCCACCCGTCCTAACTGCGTCAAATCGCAGCGGAAGTGACTCAACTTATCTTGCCGTGCCAACTCAAACAACTGCCCGCAGCGATCGCGAATTGCCCTGGGAGAACGCAAATAGGCGATCGCCTCTTCTGGAGACTGAAGGTTGGATGGCGAAGTTTGAAGATTCATCGTCAAGGAATAGGGAACAGATTAGGGGATATGGGGTGTAGGGGCGGGTTTAGCAAAAGATTTACGGGCTTTGACAACAAATCTTCAGTCAAAACCCGCCCGTACGAGTTTGGGGTGTTAATTCCGAATTCGGAATTCCGAATTCATTCCATTTCTCTACCTTTAATTTCTGCCAATCCTAGCGGATCTAGTACCACGCCAGGAGTGTAGTAGCCAGCGGCTTTTTTCGCCTCAATTTCCACCTGTGCGTCTTGGGGAATCAAATCGTCAGGGAGCGGTACTCGTTCTACAACTTCAATACCTGAGTTGGTGATGGCTTCATATTTCATGTTACTCATCGATACCAAACGCTCGATTCGAGTCATGCCCAACCAATGCAATACATCTGGCATTAACTCTTGGAAGCGCATATCTTGCACCCCAGCAACACATTCCGTGCGGGCAAAGTAAGCATCAGCGCGATCGCCTCCTTCTTGCCGCTTGCGAGCATTGTAAACTAAAAATTTTGTCACTTCTCCCAATGCCCGACCTTCTTTCCGACAGTAGACAATGACTCCTGCACCCCCTTCCTGTGCTGTTTGAATGCAGACTTCAATCCCATGCACTAAGTAAGGACGACAGGTACAAATATCGCTGCCAAAAACATCGGAACCATTGCATTCATCGTGAACCCGCACTGCCAAGGGTCGATTGGGATCGGTAATTGCTGCCAAATCGCCAAATATATATACTGTGACTCCGCCAATTGGTGGTAGAAATACTTCTAAATCCGATCGCGTCACTAATTCTGGGAACATCCCCCCCGTTTGCTCGAACAAGGCACGGCGCAAGTCTGCTTCCGAAATTTGAAAGCGTTTGGCAATGCCTGGTAAATACCATACAGGCTCGATCGCTGCTTTAGTGACAAGGACATCGCCTTTAGATTTGAGCAGCTTGCCATCGATCGCCAACCGCCCTTTTTCCACCGCTGCTTGTAATTCTGGAAGATAAACGTGCGCCTTGGTAATTGCGATCGTCGGTCTAATATCGTATCCTTCCTGGTAATAAGACGCAAATGCCTCGCCTACCATTGCCCCAAACGGATCGAGCGAAACTATTTTCTCCGGGTCGTACCAACTCGGATATGGTCCAATTTTCTCGACAGGCGAAGTATTTGTTAAATCGGCACGATGATCTGCTTGCAATACCCCGCTTGCTACAGCCAGAGCGCGATAGACGGCATAACCTCCTGAATGAGTCCCGATCGCATTTCTGTGAGTTGGGTTAGCGAGGGTAGCCACGACCGGACCCCGTTGCATTGGGTCTTTGTCTCCCCAGCGAATCGGAATAGGTTGCGAACCAAAATTGCTCGGGTGAGAAGTCAGAATAATATGCCTGGGACTACTTTTTCGCTCTTGCATCGTTGTATTTGCTCTACCTGCTAATGGGGTTAAGAGGGCTGTGACGCAACCAGACAAAGTAAGATGCTACAAATAGCAAACCTTAAGGGGGAAACTTCAATTATAGCGATCGAATTTTGGTTTCAATAGTAACCCATAGCACGAAATTGGCTGCTCTTGGGTTAAATCTGAGGTTCAGGATACTAAGTTCTCGAATTTATGTATAAAAAATTACAAAAAAGTGGCAGGACTTGCTTAATTCTAAAATTGAAGGAAACGGGTAAAAGCCCTTAGTCATACCGCGATCGCCTTTAACATCCGACTTAACTAATAACTTAGCTATGACAACGAACGTATGAATGAGTCGTCTATTCAATCTTTTCTAGAAAACCTGAAGCATCCTGATGAAGTCGTGCGTCAGGCAGCAACAGAAGCGCTGTGGCGAGCTTGGTTTTATCAAAAAGGGGACTACGGTTGGGAATGCATCCAACGTTCTCAAGTTCTTTTCTCGACTGGAAAAGTGTCGCAGGCAGAAGCAGTCTTGACAGAACTTATTCGCGACCAGCCAGATTTTGCCGAAGCTTGGAATCGCCGAGCTATTCTATACTACTTCACTGCCCAGTACGAAAAAGCATTGGTAGATTGTCAGACAGTCGTTAAACTCAACTCAATGCATTTTGGTGCTTGGCACGGTCTAGGTTTATGCCAAATGGCACTAGCAAATTATTCCGCTGCAATTCGCGCTTTTCGCCAAGCATTGAAGATTCAGCCATATGCCATAGATAATCAAAGGCTGCTCTTGGAATGTACGGCAAAGTTATGAGGGGCAAAGAGCTAAGGTATAGGCGAGTAGTTCTAGTCACTAGTCACCAGCCACTGGTTCCACTGACAACAGATAACTG
Organism: Chroococcidiopsis sp. [FACHB-1243]; assembly: GCF_014696895.1. Classification (NCBI taxonomy): domain Bacteria; kingdom Bacillati; phylum Cyanobacteriota; class Cyanophyceae; order Chroococcidiopsidales; family Chroococcidiopsidaceae; genus Chroococcidiopsis; species Chroococcidiopsis sp. [FACHB-1243]. The sequence goes on from NZ_JACJQX010000028.1 coordinate 77,583, forward strand.
ATAACTGATAACTGATTATGATTGATTGGGATGCACTGACGGCTGAGTTACAGGGAATTGAAGTTATTAGCGATCCTAACCAAGTTGCTAAGTTATCTCAGGATTACCACACTTTCAGTCCCATACTGCAAGCTCAGTTAGATGGGAAAAAGGGGGATTTGGTTGTCCGTCCTACGACAGAAGCAGAGGTAATGCAAGTTGCAGCAACCTGCGTTAAATACCGCGTTTCCGTGACGATACGGGGGGCTGGAACGGGCAATTACGGGCAGTGCGTACCCCTCCACGGTGGCGTGGTTTTGGATATGTCGCGGATGCAGGCAATTCGCTGGATTAAATCGGGAGTAGCGCGGGTAGAAGCAGGGGTGAAATTAGCTGCTTTGGATAAGAAAGCGCGAGAGACGGGGTGGGAGATGCGGATGGTTCCTTCTACTTATCGGACGGCGACGATTGGCGGGTTTATTGCTGGCGGAAGTGGGGGAATTGGCTCGATTAATTACGGACAGTTGCGCGATCGCGGTAATATTAATGCTATTCGTGTCGTGACTATGGAAGACGAACCCAGAGCGATTGAACTTCGAGGAGATGAGATCCACAAAGTCAACCATGCTTGGGGGATTAATGGCATTATCACGGAATTAGAAATTCCCCTCGGTGCGGCTTATCCTTGGGTTGAGGTGATTGTCACTTTTGAAAGTTTTATGGCGGCTGCCCATTTCGGTCAGGCTTTGGGCGATGCTGATGGGATGATTAAAAAGCTTATTTCTATTTTTGCTTGGTCAATTCCCTCTTATTTCGGCGCACGTCAATACATTCCTGATGGAACTCACGCAGCACTGTTAATGGTAGCTGAACCGAGTTTGGAATTATTACCTGGATTGGTACAAGAATACGGCGGTTGTATTACCTATCAGCGATCGCAACAAGATGCAGGTAAGAAATTCAACTTGGCAGAATTTACCTGGAATCATACTACTTTACACGCTCGTAGTGCCGATCCTAATATTACCTATTTACAAAGTCTGTTTCCTGCCGATAAAAATCTCCAAATAGTAGACCATATGTATCGTTACTTCAGCGACGAGGTGATGATGCATTTAGAATTTATCCGTGTTGGCGGTCGAACTGTTCCCGCTGCTCTGCAATTAGTGCAATATACTACCGAGGAACGCCTGAACGAAATTATCCGCTATCACGAAGAACACGGGGTTTTCATTGCTAATCCGCATACATATATTATTGAAGACGGTGGCAGAAAAGTTATCGACCCAGAACAGATGAAGTTTAAACAAATGGTCGATCCCTATGGGTTGCTCAATCCAGGTAAGATTAAGGCGTTGATGCGATCGTAGGCTGACTCTCAAGCATGGAATCACAGAATCCGAAAGTCGTCGTTATTGGTGCTGGCTGGGCTGGATTAGGAGCTACATATCGCCTAGCAAAACAAGGGTACAATGTGACGCTGTTAGAAGCAGGTGCTTATCCTGGGGGTTTGGTTGCGGGTTGGAAAACTCCAGGCGGGCGATCGGTAGAAGCAGGAATTCATGGTTTCTGGTATCCTTACAGCAATATCTTTTCTTTGGTACGGGAACTAGGGATTAATCCTTTTACGCCTTTTACCCGTTCTTCCCAATATTCCCCTGCTGGATTAGAGGTAGAGTCGCCAATTTTTCAAGATTTACCGCGCCTCCCTACACCACTAGGAACTTTTCTCTACACTCAGTTCAAACGATTACCTTTAAGCGATCGCCTTAGTGCTTTACCCTTACTTTATGCTGTAGTAGATTTCGATAATAGTGATGCAGCTTGGCAGCGTTACGATAAAGTCACAGCTCGCGAACTATTCAAAGATTTTGGCGTATCAGCTAGACTTTACCATGACTCGTTTGAACCGATGCTGCTGGTGGGGTTATTTGCACCAGGCGAACAGTGTTCTGCGGCTGCTGCTTTGGGAATGTTGTATTATTTCATTCTGGCGCACCAACCAGATTTTGACGTAGTTTGGTGTCGGGGTACTGTAGGAGAAAAGATTTTTCGTCCTTGGGTAGAACAAATCGAACAAGCGGGAGGCAAAATTCTATCTAACCGTCGCGTCAGCGATATTCTCCTCGATAGTGAAGGTTTGGCAAAAGCTGTAGTTTGTGGGGATGAAGTTTTCGATGCGGATGCTGTTATCTTTGCTGTAGGAGTCAGCGGGATGCAGAAAATTGTTAGCGGTAGTTCCAGCTTGCAAAACCGTAAAGAGTTTCGTAGCTTGATGAACTTAGGCGCAGTTGATGTATTAGCAACTCGACTGTGGTGCGATCGCAAAATTCACATTCCCCGTCCTTCCAATGCTTGTTTTGGCTTTGATGCTACCACGGGTTGGACGTTTTTCGATCTCAATGCTTTACACGATGAATATCGCGACATACCGGAAACAGTCATCGAAGCAGATTTCTATCATGCTAACCAACTGTTACCAATGAGCGATAAGGAAATTGTTCAGATGGTGCAAGATTATTTAGCAACTTGCGTACCAGAATTTCGAGCAGCTAAAATATGCGATCGCAGTATCATTCGTTTATCTAGAGCCGTAACTCATTTTGCCCCTGGTAGCTATCAAAATATGTTGCCAGAGAAGACGAGTATAGATAATGTATTTATGAGCGGTGATTGGATTATTAACCGTCACGGTTCTTGGTCGCAAGAAAAAGCCTACGTCACTGGTTTAGAAGCAGCAAATTTAGTTCTAGAAAGATTTGGGAAAGGGATGAAAGCCGAAATTATTCCCGTCGAATCAGACGAGCCACATATAGAAATGATGCGATCGCTTAACTATAATTTACGTAATTTAGGTAATATCTTCCCTCAATTTTGGCTACCATAATTTTAATTTGTTACTAGTCCGCGCAGGCGGACTTAGTTTGTGTAGCCGCGAATTCTATTCGCCTAATACTTGGCTTAAGTCTATTTTTCGTATGCATGAACGATTTGATATAGATGGAATTCGTTGCGAGCAATTCCCGCCCAATAAGGCTCATCTGGATTAAATCCAGGCTGCTTCAAAATAGCTTCAAATGCTTCTTGGCTCTCCCATTGCCCATAGTTGAAAACTCTCGTACCATCTAGACTACGATGAAAAGTAGCCGAAATCAAACCTGGTGAATTATTCATAGCGCGATCGAGTTCAGATGATGCGCGTTTCACCATTTCTTGCTGATTAGCAGAAATCATTCTAAACTCTGCTAAATGAGTGATGCGATCGCCTGCAACAATCGAAACTTCTTGAGATAGCGACCGGCTAGCGAACACTTCGAGTAAATGGGAATCGGGAGGAAAAAATTCAGTAAAAATAGTTGGGCGTGATAAATTGCGATAATCGAATTTAGGCATCCACTGGCTATAGGTAAAGACACGAACGCTATCTAAACTTTTATGAACGCTAGCAGATTTTAAGAAATTGCTAGATAACCAAGATTCAATCTGTTGTTGTACAATTGCTTCTACCAAACCATCTTGATGCCTTGGGGCGACGCTGTAAAGATCTAACCCGACAGTAACGGCATTGGTGCTATCTATTTGAATCATCTTAGATTTTCTACATTAATGCTACACTAACTTGCCAGTTATAGTAAAGTTTTTTTATCGTCTTGTCTCACGCATTCTTGCTAAAGTTGTAACAATCTTGCTGGATTTATAGCAATTTTTTATAAGCTTGGGGAGTTATCCCTGTATATTTGCGAAACATCTTTGTAAAGTGACTTTGGCTTTGAAATCCCACCTTCTCTGCAACAAGAACAATCGAGTTGTGTTCTTCTAGCAATTGTTTTGCTTTCTCAATTCGTTTGCTAATTACGTACTGGTGGGGTGTAATTCCTATAGATTGTTTAAATAAACGAGCAAAGTGATAGGGACTTATTTGAATGACAGCAGCTATCTCTACTAAGGTCAGATTTTGCTCCAAGTTGTCGTGAATGTAATCAATCACCTGTTTGATTTTTAATTTAGATAAACCACCAGCGCAATTGCGAACTTTATATTTCCGTACTGAGTAATGTTTTAAAAGATGCACTGCTAATGCATTTGCCATTGATTCTGCATAGAGGCGATCGCTCAATCCCTCTAATTCTAATTCCGATCTGAGTGCTAAACCAATTTATTGAATGAGTGGATCGTGAAGTTTGAACTGTGGGATAATTTCAATATTTGCTGATTCATAAAAAGCAGATATGAAAAGCTTACTGTCAAGACGAAGTAACAGGAAGTCAGCATCACGATCCCAAGCTAATTTGCGATACAGATAAGGCGGCGTAATCATGATGTCACCTTGTATCAGACGTTCGCTAATACATTGTCCCTCTGCTGTTCGCTCTAGTTGAATTGGGTGTCCAAGATGAATGCTAATTAGATGCTGAGGAAGACAGCATTCAGAGAATCCTTTTGCAGGTTGATAATGATGTTCGACACGAATAAGGTCTAACCCAGTTACTTGGCTAGATAGAATGGGCGAATGCGGTACAATCTCTAGAAAACGTTTACTCTTGGTTGTGTTTTCTCGGCTCATTTTCCCTTTGCCATTCTCTTAATTTCTCACTTCATTCGCCTCATCCTTTTGGATAAAACAATCGCACCTACTCAGGCAAATTTGGCATATGAACTAACTCCAATTTTAGCCCATCAGGATCGGCAAAGAAAACGGCGTAGTAACCAGGTGAGTATTGATATTCTGCGGGAGGATCGAGGACTGTCGCGCCCATTTCTTGAACTAATTTGTATAAGTTATCTACTTGCTCCCGACAATCGGCATTAAACGCCAGATGGTGGAATCCAGGAGAGTAGCGATCGTGAAATTTGTTAGGCGAATCTGGATTAGCAACAGTAATTTCAATTGCTCCAGCATCCTGCAACCACCACATAATATAGATATCGTTTTTTTCTACCTGCTGGTAGCCCATAAAGCCTAGAATCGCATCGTAAAAAGGTTCGGATTGTTCTAAACTTTTGACTGTGAGGCAGAGGTGGTTCATCGTTCCTAGAGTCATACAAGCCTCTCGCATGTACTAGAACAAATGTATTATATTACGATCGCCCCAGCACTTTGATGTACTTAACCATTTCTTCCTGATATCCCAAGCGATCGCGCCTCTCCTACCACAGCAACAGGATAAAGATAATGCTAGAGTGAGCGAATGGCGTTTTTCCCCGCTTGCTACACCATGACGAGCATCTCTGCGGCACAAACCCGAACCGAACAACATCGCCAGCAATTCCCCGCCCTGGCAAATAAATCTTATTTTAACTATGGGGGGCAGGGACCAATGCCCCAAACAGCCATAGACGCAATTATTGCTGCCCACGAATACATTCAACTTAACGGTCCCTTCTCCTCTCAAGTTAACGTTTGGATTACTCAAGAAACCGAGAAAACCAGACAGGCAATTGCCACTGAACTAAACGCCCCACCCGAAACAATTACCCTCACCGAAGACGTAACCGTAGGCTGTAACATTGCCCTGTGGGGAATTGACTGGCAAGCAAAAGACCATATCTTACTCTCAGACTGCGAACACCCAGGAGTCATCGCCACTACCCAAGAAATTGCTCGACGATTCGGCGTAGAAGTTTCCACCTGTCCCCTCATGGCGACGCTGAACCAAGGAGATCCAGCCGCAGTCATCGCCCAACACCTCACACCCCGCACCCGCCTAGTTGTCATCAGTCACATCCTCTGGAATACGGGTCAAGTCTTGCCAGTTGACAAAATAGTAGAAGTATGCAGACAACATCAAGGCGATCGCCCCGTACAAATTCTAGTCGATGCAGCGCAATCTGTCGGCTTGTTACCCTTAAATTTGACTCAACTAGGGGCAGATTTCTACGCCTTCACGGGTCATAAATGGATGTGCGGACCCGCCGGAGTTGGTGGTTTATACGTCCGTCCAGAAGCACTTCTTGGCACGGATAACTGCCCTCCCTTACAGCCTACCTTCATCGGCTGGCGGAGTATAGTTATGGATAGTACGGGACAGCCCCAAGCATGGCAACCAGACGGCAGAAGGTATGAAGTCGCCACATCAGCCTTTCCACAGTATGCCGGATTGAAAGCCGCGATCGCCACCCACCAGCAATGGGGAACCGCCGAGTCACGCTATCAACAAATTTGCCAACTCAGCCAATATCTCTGGCAACGTCTGAACGAATTATCAGATATTATTTGCCTGCGTCACGCCCCACCCCAAGCCGGACTTGTCTCATTTCAACTCAAAGATCGAGCTTCCCTTCATGCAAAACTCGTCCAATTTCTCGAATCACAACGCCTGATGACACGCACCCTCGTCGATCCAAGCTGCGTCAGGGCTTGCGTCCATTACTATACCCTCCCCTCCGAGATCGATCGCCTCATTGAAGGGATTGAGAGATTTTGCCAGCAAAGCTAAAATGTCGCGCAAAGACAAGGACACTTGCGTGCGGGGGTATCCCCCGTTGAGCAAAGTGTCCGCGCGAAGACGCTAAGCACCCTTTGCGCCTCTGCGTCTTTGCGTGACAATAAACATCTATAACTTCGTATGGAAAAATCTAGACCCACAATATACATAGCCATTACCAACCACGGATTCGGACATGCGACCCGCACCGCCTCTCTTGCAGCGAAGATCCAGCAGTTGTGTCCCGATATTTTACTCATCATGGTGACAACAGCACCCCATTGGTTACTGGAATCTTACATAGAAGGAGACTTTATTTATCGTCCCCGCGCCTTCGATTTAGGTGTAATCCAGTCGGATAGCTTAACGATGGACAAAGTTGCCACGTTAGAAAAGCTACAGCAAATCCGTAAACAAGAACGCTCGATAATTGCCTCAGAAGTTAACTTTATCCGTCAAAATCGCGTCAATCTGATCCTTGCCGATATCCCTCCTTTGGCAGTAGCGATAGCCCATACCGCAGGTATTCCCTGTTATATGAGTAGTAACTTTGGATGGGACTTCATTTATCGCGACTGGGGAGGTGAATTTGTGGAATTTGCCGATTGGATGGGCAAGCATTACGCACAATGCGATCGCCTATTTCGGTTGCCTTTCCACGAACCCATGAGTGCTTTTCCCAAGATTACCGATGTCGGTTTAACTGGTGGTTCGCCCCGCCATGCGATCGACACGCTACGATCTAATTGGGGTGTCAGTACCCCAATCGAGAAGACTATTTTACTCACTTTTGGCGGTTTAGGTCTACAACAAATTCCGTTTAAAAACCTTCAACTTTTCCCCGATTGGCAGTTCCTTACTTTTGATGTTACAGCTCCAAACTTACCAAATTTAATCAAAATTACTGACCAAAAGTTACGTCCAGTTGATTTTATGCCCCTCTGTGGCAGAGTTATTTCTAAACCAGGTTACGGTACTTTTGCTGAAGCAGTTGGCGTGGGAATTCCTATAGTTACCCTGACTCGTGAAGACTTTGCCGAAGCTAAATTTTTAGTTGATGGAATTGCGAATTACTCTTACCATCAAATTCTCAACACAGAAGAATTTTTTCAAAGTCACTGGGAATTTCTCCACCAACCGCCTCAACCGCCTCAACAAGCTCAATCTATAGCAAAAGACGGCAACGAAGCGATCGCCCAAGCCGTGCTTGAAGTCGTAAGTCGTAAGTCGTAAGTCGGAATTAACTGATAATTGATAACTGATAACTGACCATGCATCAACATATTCTCAGACTTTCTACCGCTGGTAAATCTTTTATTAACATCACTGCTAAAGTTGAAGCAATTGTTGCTCAATCCGGTGTAGAAACTGGACTTTGCAATTTATTTTTACGCCATACTTCTGCAAGTTTAGTAATCCAAGAAAATGCCGATCCTGATGTACTGCAAGATTTAGCAAACTTCATGGCAAAACTCGTACCAGAATCAGCGAATTACATCCACAATGCTGAAGGTGCAGATGATATGCCCGCCCACATTCGTACAGCCCTAACTCACACTTCCGAACAAATTCCCATTTCTAGAGGACAATTATTATTAGGAACCTGGCAGGGAATTTACATTTGGGAACACCGTCAGCGCAGTCATATTAGAGAACTCGTCGTTCATATTTCTGAATAAGGGAGCAGGGAGCAGGGAGCAGGGACGAGCTGGGAGCAGGGGAGCTTCAGGGGCAGAGGGACAGGTGAGCAGGTGGGCAGGTGACAGGTGAGCTTCAGGCAACCACCAATTACCCATTACCCATTACCAACTACCAACTACCATCCAAAATGAAAATCTCAGATTTAATAAATTGGTTTGAAAATTGGGCTAATCCTGCTTGGCAAGAAAGTTGGGATAATTCTGGTTGGCAGATTGAACCAGGAGTATTAGAGCAACCTGCAAGGGTACTGGTATGCTTGACACCAACTCTAGCAGTGATGCAAGAGGCGATCGCATTACAAAAATCGGGTATCCCAGTTAATCTCATTTTTGCCCATCATCCCCTGATTTTCAGTCCACTGAAATCTTTGTGTCGTGGAAATGCGATCGCGGACATGACGCGCCTAGCTTTTCGTCACCATATCGGCGTTTATACAGCTCATACTAACTTTGACCAAGTAGCAGACGGTACTGCTGACGTACTAGCGCAATTATTACAACTCAAGCAAGTCACGCCAATCGTACCGACACAGCCAGAACTAGGCTACGGTCGCGTGGGAGAGATTAACCCTTCCCGAACTTTGCAAGAATTGTTACAACAAATTCAAACAGCACTGAACCCTCCCGATCTGATTTTCTCCCCAACAGTAGATTTACAAAAACCAATCGAGCGAGTGGCTGTTTTAGGTGGGTCTGGTGCTAGTTTTATTTCAGATGTGGTAAAAACTGGGGCGCAGGCTTATTTAACTTCCGATTGCAAGTTTCATCAATTTCAAGAAAGTCGCGATCGCGGTTTAATTCTGATTGATGCCGGACACTACGCTACCGAACGTCCAGCTTGCGACCGATTGGTGACAAAGCTTCAAACTGCTGAAGTGGAATGGGCGCAACTAAGTCAGCAAGACGAAGATTTTCGGCTTTTTTACAAAGGCTAGCAGCCACTAAGCAGAAACGCCTCCGCGATCTTACGTAAGTCACAGCCAGAATTGTTATACATTTTTACATCTATTTAAAAAATTTGTAGTCTATTTTACATTTTTTCCTCAATCGAGCCAGTAACCTAAAAAGTATAAAACAATACGTTTATCAAGACAGTAAGAGTTTAAGCAACTTCCGCAAACAATTCTTACTAATTTTCGTCAGCAGCATCTTACATACATACACTGTTTCTACTAACTTTGCCGCTTTAAGTTTAAGTACTTATAGCAATATTTGATTTTTTTAAATCAGTTTACCGCATTGATTGTCAACAAATTGCTACACAATATCAAAATAATTTGTCATGACTAATTTGCGGAAGTTTGGTAGGAGCTGTTGTAGTATTCCGGCAGACTCAACCGGATAAATTCACTAGTTGCATAAATGCGATCGCTTGCATAGACAAGCGAAGAATTTTGCTGTGGCATAGCAGTAGCTATTGCAAAACTAAACTATCAATTTAAATATTCGAGTAGGGGTGAGCTATATGTCAGTAGTCTTCAATCTCGATGCTAAGAAAAACGCTCGAATTTTATTACTATCTTTGCGAAAGATAAAGTTTCATGTTGCTCGCTGTTATTTATACGAACTAGAAGATTTGATTTGTGAATTTGACTCAGCCGATATACTTACACCAGTTTTTAATCCCGACTTGTTCAAAGTGACTAATAGAATTGCTAATACTATGGCTCAAGCTATTGGTAGTAGCAAGCTAATTAATCCATTATTCAAGCAATTTAATCTGGATAAAGAGTACGAACTATTTTTTGTCATCTGCCAGTCTCCTCTAGACATTCTTACAATAAATTCAATTAAGAATTGGCGAAGCAAATGTCTTAAGGTAGTAGTTTGGCTCGATGAAATTTGGGCAAAAGATATTGAGAAATGGAAAGTCCAGCTGAGTTTCTTGCAAGAAGTTGACTATATTTTCATGAATTTTAGCCAAAGTATCGAGGGAGTCTCTGAAATAATTCAGCGCCCTTGTAAATACATTCCATTTGGGATTGATGCAATTAAGTTCTGTCCTTATCCGCTTAATAGAGAGCGTAGTGTCGATCTTTATAGTGTTGGTCGCCGCTCGCAAGTCACGCATCAAGCTTTATTGGATTTGTCTGAAAGAGTTAATTTTTTTTATATCTATGAAACTATCAAAGATCTATACACAGCCGATCGTATATCTCATCGAAGTTTATATAAAAATATTTTAAAAAAGAGTCGTTATTTTATTGCTAATCGAGCAAAGATTGACGATGCAAATGCAACTGGCGATCGACAAGAAGTAGGCGCACGCTTTTTTGAAGGTGCAGCAGCAGGAACAGTCATGCTAGGAGTTCCCCCTGAATGCGAATCCTTTACTCGAAATTTTGACTGGGAGGATGCAGTCATTAAAGTTTCTTACGATGCTCCTAATATAGCTGAAATTCTTGCCGCGCTTGACTCCCAGCCCGATCGCTTGCAAAAAATACGTACTGATAATGTCATCAACTCACTCTTAAAACACGATTGGGTTTACCGTTGGGAAACAATTTTAGCTACAGTCGGACTCAATAGTACGCCAGCAATGATGGCTCGGAAAGCTCATCTACAGAATTTAGTTGAGAGAATATTGACCCGAAAAAATAGCGAGGAGAGATCGTCTCATTACTCAGACCGGATTCACAAGTAAGAAAGAACGCAGATTCCAGTTGCTTGAATCAGCGATCGGTGACTAGTGGCTGATGACAAGAATTGAGTTTAACCACTAGTCACCAGCCACTCACCAATGATAAATGACAAATGACAAATGCAAATGACCAGTCAAATGGCGCAAAAGAGCGAGGAAGATTTATAGAAAACCCTGATTTTTCTCTATTCAAGCTGATGAGATGCTAAAGAATGAGTTAAAATTGATTAAAATAGATTGAGCTGATAAAGTTGAGTTTTCTCGAACTGACGCTTAGAGAGATGCCACTCAAGCCGAGGAGGCAGAGGGAAAGGCATAATTTGTTTAAGTAAACGTCTAGCGTAAAGGTGGTACAAAAGTTTCCAAGTTGCTCAATGCATATAGCGCGGTCGATAGCCACTAATATCGGTCGGAGTGCGAGGATAAGCGAAACGCTGCTAATGACAGATGAAGTTTCTAATAAGCTTCTTTGTGTCCGCTAGACTCAGTAGTAGTTTCAATCAATAGCTGGCGGTCGAAATATAATATGAAACTGAAATACAAGCAAAAATTGGAACACAAACATATAATTGCCAAATTGGAGTAAAGTTAAGTAGCTCAAACTGGGTATTATGTAGTAGGGTTTAGCCCAACAGTCCACAGGTATAACGACGTTGAGAAAGGTAGAAGCAATAAATGCTACACCGCAAGATTTATCAACTGTGTTGCGATGGGCGTGAAGTATGTATCTTCTTGCGGGATCAGCAACGCTGGATCGAGAAAGCCCGCATCATCGATATCGAAGGCGATTTAGTCACTCTCAGATATGAAACTGAAGAAGAGGACGAAATCTGTTCTTGGGAGGAGATGGTTCGCCTAGAAAGCATTGGTGCAGTGACTCAGAAGCTAGCTTCTGTACCGCGAGGCAATGCTGAACCCTTAGTTTCTGACGACTGCCCCGAAGCAGAGCGCATTCGCAATCGCTTTACTGATTCTAATCCTGAATAAGTTCTAATAAGTAAAGGCGTTATCTTAAACGCCTTTACTTGTTTTATTCGTCTTGGCGTTCGTAGGCAGGGCAGTAGCCATCCGGTGTAACCTTGAAGCCAAATAAGGGCGACTCTGGATTCCAACAGCGCTGTCCGCGCTGGAACTTGCAGGTAGCGCAGCAGCTCAAATCCGTCCAGGCTAAGCGATCGCCATTTTGATTCATCAACTCGCGGGGCGACAAGCCCCGCAAAACTAGGTCTTCACCTTGCCAGCGAGCTTCCACTAAGCCTGTATCGGCAAAATTGCGCCAGCGAGGATCGGCAGTAATGGCATCAGGCAAGGTAATAGTTACGACAGTGCCTAATTCGTTAAGTTCTCCTTCATAATTCGTTTCTGGAGCAGCTGGTTGAACGAAAACATCGCCGATGGGTAAATCGACAAGCGTGCCAACGGCTGGAGAATGTAAATGGTAGCGGTTGCGTAATTCTTCCAGACTAGCTAGGTCTGCTAGATAAGTTGGCGCGCCATGAACGAAAATAACGTGCTTCGGTCGCAGGTTGTGAATGAGCTGAGTCGTGCCAGGACCATCGCTATGCTGTGCTAGCAAGTAGGTTTCTACCTCTACTAGGGGTGAGGAGGAGCCAGTGCGCTGAGCGGGTTTCCCGACTTGAAGCACCTGGCGTTGAGGAGTCAGGAGTGAGGGTTGAAACTCGTTAGGATGACCAGGATTTTCAGGTAGAAGAACTAACCAGGGTCCCGTGTTGGGTTGGCAGTATTGACTTAAATCGGTAACATTATCCGCGATCGCAATACAGGGCGATTGACCGACAATTCCTCGCTGTTCGAGTGGTAGGCGGCGGACTCGCGGGCGTACCTTTTCATCCCAAAATAAAGATTGATGTTTGGCAAAGTTTTGTACTGCTGTGGGGAAATGTGGTAGTAATTCTAAATAGGCATCGCAGCCCTGAGCCACACTGCCATCAACCCAAATATCGAGGTTGCGCCCGGTAAAGTTGTGATGGCTGCGCAACAGCATGAGAATTTCCTGCCCTAGACCTAGAGTCGATGTAGGCAAAAGGACAGAATACGAACTGGCGATCGCCCGATTAATTCTTTCAGCCAGTTGATTTTCTTGATTGCGACGGTGCGGATGACGTGCCGTGCCGTAGGTTCCTTCGATAATTAATACATCTGGTTCTAAACCGCGTAACTCTTCTAAAGGTAAACCTTCCACCAGGCGAGAGTTAGATAAGAAAAAGTCCCCCGTGTAAAACACTGTATAAGTGCGCCGTCCAGTCGTGTAGGTAAGGAGAATGGCTGCTGCCCCTGGTAAGTGTCCGGCAGGGTATAATTCAGCCGTCAATCCATCCTGAAATTCCACAGGCGATCGCCAAGGTAGCGCTTGACAAAATTGCGCTATCTTTCCATCCTCATCTAACCAATTCAGCGGTAGCAGACGAGTTGTTGCTTCGCTGGCATAAATTGGCAGTTGCGGAAAGGCACGATGCAGGGATAGTAAACCTTTAGCATGATCGGGATGAGCATGACTGCATAGAACTAGGTCTACTGGCAAGTTGGTAGCGACAAGTAAACCATGAGATTTAGGCTGTTCTAGTCCCGATTGTAAAACAGAAATGTCCGTCAATCCGCAATCGAGCAGAATGCGGTACGGTCCCATCTTGACCATCAAACAGACACCTTCATCCCCATGCTTCACACCATAGGGAAAGCATTCTAGTTCTGAATTTGCTTCCCCTACAGGCATAGAGGATGTTGACATGCGATCGCTCATCTTCCCCTCCACTCGAACCTAATGCCGCTGTTGGAGCGCAGCGATAAATATGAAACGATGAATTGTAGGATAATTAGGTCATGAATGAAGCGAGCAGCGAATAGAAGCGACAGGTTAGGGAAAGATCGGGGGGCAATTCAATTCATAATGCGCAATTAGACCCCACGCACTCACAACTAACAACTCTTCACTAATAACTGGTCACTGGTCACTGGTCACTGTTAATGGGCGGAGCCGTTACCGTGGTAGTTGTCTGAATCGTAAAATCCGTTTTTCGTGCCAAAAAATAGGCAACAAACAGTAAATACAACCGTTAATCCTACTAAGACAAGTTTGATATCCATTTCTTGATTATTCCTCTCTTTAATTTCGACAAGCACAACGATTTGAAGTCGAGAGACTTCTACCCTGGGGATATTAGCAGAGCGCGATCGGGCGATCGCTAACAGCCTTCATCCGTTCAATTGTAAATAAATAATTGCTGGTAAATTGACTCTCTTCCATCAGATTTTAGAACCTTCTACCCTAACCCGTCCATCTACTGAAGTTGCACCAGCATTACTTGGCTGCACTTTAGTTAGGCAATTGCCGTCTGGACAAATTCTCAGGGGAGCGATCGTCGAAACAGAAGCTTATGCCCCTAGAGACCCAGCTTTTCATGCCTATCGGCGTGTCACCCCGCGCAATCAAGTTGTATTTGGCATGGCAGGGAGAGCATACGTGTATCAAATCTATGGCATGTACCACTGCCTGAATATCGTCACGGACTGCGAAGGAATTCCTAGTGCCGTACTCATTCGCGCTTTACAACTGGAGTGCTTGCCTAGTGGCTGGGAAATCGGCAGTAAAGAAAACTTGCACCGTCTAGCGGCTGGACCAGGTAAACTATGTCGTGTTTTGCAGATCGATCGCGGCTTAAACGGAACTATATTACAACCAGAACAACCGCTATGGCTCGAACAACGTCAGCAAGAAATTGCGATCGTCCAGACAACGCGGATCGGACTATCTCGAGGTGTAGATCTACCTTGGCGGTGGTACGTGCAGGGTTGTCCGGCTGTGTCTAAAGTTTAACTATGATATGTAGCATTTGTGACAATTATCGCGATCGCATTTGAGCAAAAACCCAAAAAGCTTGTATAATCCTCATCTAAACATCAAATCTCTATATAAAAGGGGATTGACAAATTTATGGCACGTAGTAACGGCGGCGGTTTTTGGGCAGATTTTCGCAAATTTATCATGCGCGGCAACGTCATTGACTTGGCAGTTGCAGTTGTTATCGGTGGCGCATTTGGCAAGATCGTTACCTCTTTCGTAGAAGATATTATTACGCCCGTAATTCTCAATCCGGCATTGCAGGCTGCTAACGTTCAAGATTTACAAAATTTATCGGTCAACGGCATCAAATACGGTGTATTTCTAGCAGCTGTTCTCAACTTTGTAGTCATTGCCTTTTGCCTTTTCTTAATCATCCGTGCCTTTGAAAAAGCCCAGCGCCGATTTTTCCGCAGTCCAGAAGCTGCTGAAGCTGCACCACCCGATCCTGCTGTTATTGCCCAAGAGAGATTGACAGGAGCATTAGATCGCCTGACGACCACAATTGAGACTCGGAACCTGGGTTAATTCCGAGTTGAGCAAGATAAACATAGGTGCGATCGCGCCCCTATCTCATAAGTTCCAAAGCTTGTAAAATTGCAGTATTGCTTGGCTTTTAGCCAACCAGAAATGCCTGTTGGCTTTTAGTCAACACAAAACGTCAGTTGGCTTTTAGCCAACCAGAAATGTTTATAAGAAAACAAATTGTTTTAACTCTTACTCATGACCGTTGCTGCAAATACTGCTACGGGACTAGGTTCCCGCTTGGTAAACACCGTGCTGGCAATTCAGCCTCTAGCTAACTTAGCTAAGCATCAAGCACGGCAAATGATGGTGAAACGAGCAGAGAAAATCGGCGTACCCTGGACAAAAACAGTCCGAGAATTACGCTCTCAAGAATGGGAAAGCCACTGGCAACAGGTATACAATCCTCAATTGCAGTATCCCGAGTATTATTGCTGCTCTTTCCACGCTTACGAACAAGGCAATCTCAGTTGGGATGCAGCTTTTGAGGTAGAAGTCGCTGCGCGTGCCGTTCATGCAGGAATTTGGTCTGATGCAGGCGCGGCTGGCGATGCTAAACTTCGTCAGAGCTATCATGAAATCGTCACAAGCCAACTTCCTCACAGCCCACAAGCAATTCTTGATGTAGGCTGTAGCGTGGGTATGAGTACATTTGCTCTAAAAGCACTCTATCCTCAAGCAAAAATTACTGGTTTAGATTTATCACCCTATTTTCTTGCTGTTGCTCATCAGCGATCGCAGCAGCAAAACCAGAGCGAAATCGAATGGGTACATGCTGCCGCAGAAGCAACAGGACTACCAGAGGCAAATTACGATCTCGTTTCGATTTTTCTTGTCTGTCACGAATTGCCTCAGTCAGCCACACGGCAGATATTGCAGGAGATGCAGCGGTTATTGCGTCCGGGCGGATATTTGGCAATTATGGACATGAATCCCCAGTCAGAAATCTATGCCCAGATGCCACCCTACATCTTGACACTACTCAAAAGTACAGAGCCATATCTAGACGAATATTTCACTTTGGATATGACTCAAGCAATCGTAGCAGCAGGTTTCCATCCACCTACTATCACCTGCAACAGCCCCCGCCACCGAACGATTCTGGCTCAGGTGAAGGATTAGTGGTGCGTGGTGCGTGGTGCGCGGGCAGAGTGGAATGTATTTAATTCCGAATTCCGAATTCCGAATTCCGAATTCATTTGGGCAGTTATTCCGCCACTATTGCTGCTGATTTATTACTATCGTCGGGCAACTGCACCACCTCCCCTGTTTCTATTACTACTGTGCTTCGGTTGGGGCGCAATTTTTGGCGGTATTGCTCTGGGTCTAGAGTGGATATTCGAGCATATCATCAACCAGTGGGAAGGTTGGCAAAGATTTACTCGTACTCTAGCTGGTGTAGCTGTACGCCAGTTGGTGTTCGTTGCCCCAATTGAAGAAGGATGTAAGTTAGCTGGAGTCGTTGCATTTCGCTGCTTAGTAGGGCGTAGAGGTAACGGGCGATCGCCTGCTCTCTCTATCTTTATAGAGACGATCGCGATCGCTCTAGGGTTCACTGCTCAAGAAAGCTGGGTTTATTTATCCAATGGTGTAGCAACTGTATTCGAGCGCGCGATCGGTACTCCCATTCATGCTATGTTCTCAGCAGCTTTTGGCTATGCCCTAGCAAGAGAGCAGGGACGAGCTGGGACGAGCTGGGAGCAGAGAAGCAGAGAAGCAGAGGGGCAGGGGAGCAACGACCAACTACCAATTACCAATTACCACCACACCACGCACTACTTCCTAATAAACGCTATTATCTGCCACGCCCTAGTTAATATATTTTCTAGTGCTTGGCGCTACAATCCACCAATAAATCTTTTGAGCTACTTACTATTTCCATTTTTGCTCTGGCTCTTTTGGCGCATGGAAAGCTGGTGGCGACAGGTGCAGCATCAGCCATCAATTATCCTTATTTCTGGCATGACAGCTATGCATCGCCACTGGCAAAGAGGTTTGGTTGCGTTTGCCCTAATGCTCGGTGGTAATGCAATTTTTGGCTTTTTTCTGCTTGTCAGAACTCTTAGCCCTTTACATCCCGTTCAGCTACTCGAACCAGATATTTTCTGGTTTATCGCGAGTCGCTCGGCACTCGATTCGATTCCTGGAGCGATCGCCTGGGGAATTTATCGCTACTTGAGGTTTGCTGCTAGCCGTCGCAATTTGTCATGATACTCTTTAGAAAAATCATTTATAAAACTTCGCAATCATTTAACATAATTAACAAGACGTATAATTTTTGTTTCAGCAAAGTATTATGATGCAGGGCGGAGAGACAGAAACCCAGGTAAAGAGAGCAGCTATGGCTAACATCAAATTTGTGCAAGAAAATCGGGAGGCGATCGCCGCTAATGGGGCAAACCTCCGCATCAAAGCTCTAGAAAATGGTATCGATCTCTATACGACTTGGGGCAAAATGATGAACTGCGGCGGCTATGGTCAATGCGGTACTTGTATCGTAGAGATTGTTGAAGGTGTAGAAAATCTCTCACCCCGCACTCCAGTTGAAAACAAAAAACTGAAGAAAAAGCCAGCTAACTATCGTCTTGCTTGTCAAACTTTAGTCAACGGACCAGTTAGCGTTGTCACTAAGCCGAAATGAGGGAGCGATCGAGCAGAGGAGCAGGGGAGCAGAGGGAGAGAATAACACTAGCCACCAGTCACTAGCCACGCACCACTGATAACTGATAACTGACAACTGGTCGCTGACTCGCCCCTCCCTCTGTGTCACGCATTGATGATATCCTGAAAGAGTCAAACCCCCGTATAAAAGAGGCTTTCTGGCGATGCAAGTAAACGATTTAGGCTTTGTAGCAAGCATCTTATTCGTGCTAGTTCCATCTGTATTTTTAATCATTCTTTACATCCAAACCGCTAGCCGCGAAGGAAAAAAAGATTAATCATCACTGTTTTGTCAATTGCTTTGAATCAAAAACAAAACCTCTGTAGTTCTTTCTACAGAGGTTTTTAGTTATTAGTTCACGGGGTGTAGGATTGAATTTTGACTTGTCTTGCTTTGCGACTTTCTCTTCTTGCTCTTCAACCAACCGTCCGCGCTAACAGCACGGGACATGTAGCATTGACACGAACGTAATCTGATAGCGATGAGCCGATTAAGCGATCGATGTCAACAAAACTTTTAGCCACGGAAGGACGGCGATCGGGTGAACCCAGCATTAGTAAGTCTACAGACATATCTTCAGCTAAGCGGCAAATTTCTTCGCCTGGCTTGCCCATACTAGTAACGCAGCGGGTTTGCACTCCTTGCTTTTTCGCTTCAGCGATCGCCCCAGCCAAAACTGGATCTTTTTCTGCTGCTGCTAGAGCAACTTCTCCTTGTTTTCCGCTCAAATTTTTATTCACATATGCTAAGACTAGCTGACTGCCTTTAATATCCCTCAGCAAAAATAGTGCTAACTGCAAGCATTGTTTTGCCGCATCGGAACTGTCATAAGCTACCATGATGCGGTTGATTTTTTTTACGTAAATGTCATCCTTCACCAGCAACATAGGACGCGAGGATAACTGAAATACGTATTGACTGACAGAGTTAGATAAAATTGCTTGCAACCGCTTGAGTCCTCGCGAACCCATAATAATTAAGTCAGCATCAACCTCATCTGCTACTTGACACACTACGTCTTTGGGTTCTCCCTGTCGCAGCATAGTAATAGTTCGGCTGGGATCTAACCCTAAATACTCCACAGCATTTGCGATAATTTTGTCACCTTCCTCTAGCTTGGTTGTCATTCCAGCAGAAGTTGCTTGGGAAGGAACTACATGTAAAACAGTAACTTTTGCCTGTCCGATCGATGGAATCTCTTTCAAATTCTTGAGCATTTCTTCTGCGTGTCCCAGTCCTGAGACAGCAAGCAAAATTTTTTCAATCATTGATTTAACCCGATAGTGAATGCGTCTAGTTTTTATGCTTGGTTAGTGGATGAGTGGGTTAGAATTTGCTTTTTTTCAGTTAGCTCAAGCAGCTTAGCAAGCCATCATCTCTCATTATTATTCTTAAGCATAATGGTCATGCTGCTGCAATAAGTTTGACAATTTGTTATCTTCTTTAAAGATAGATAAACTATTATTTAAGTTGGCTTATATATTACATAGAAAAAAGTATTTTAAAATTTGTTAAGATCGAGGGTGAGAAAATCTCAAAATCCGATCGCTTCAACTGTTATTTCTTCCGGAGCAGCAGGAGCGTGAAGATCGCTTCAACTTTGTGCTTAGACTGAACAATAATGACAATACTTTCACGTAGTTCGTACAACAATCATCGCCCTGGCTAGGCTTAGTTCAAAGCAATTGGAAAGTAAACTTTTGAGTGACACTATTCAAACTGTCACTCAGCCAGAGTGTAGAGCTGTGTAGCAAATTTTGCTGAAGCTTGAATTGAGATTGGAGTGAGATAATATTTTTTTGATTTTATTAATCTTTTTTTAGATTGAGTATTGCACTATTCGAGAACGGAGTTAAACTAAATATGAAGTATCTTAATCTACAGATACTAGTAAACTAGCTGTACTGCGATCGCAAGACGAAGGTAACAGTTGAGTATATAGATTGATTAAAGGTGTGAGGGAAAAAAGGAATATGTCTAGGTTATTGTGGAAAACCGTTATTCTCAGCCCAGCGTGGCTGACTGCCGCACTCGCAGTTTCAACGTCGGCAATCGCTGCTACACCAAGCAGCGCTCCAGCAGTTTCAGAACTTAATGCTGCTATTGAAGCCAAAGAGACAAGTATTGTCAATAGTGGCGTTACAAAACCACAGGGAACGCTAATCGCACAACAAGTGCCTGCTGCCCCTGAAACTGACAATACAATTTCCGAAATCAACCGTTATGGTAATGAAGGTCGAGGCGATCGCAACAACATCGCGCAGGTAACCTCAGTCTCTCAGCTATCAGACGTACAGCCTACAGACTGGGCATTCCAAGCCTTGCAATCTTTGGTAGAACGCTATGGCGTAATTGCAGGTTATCCCGATGGCACGTTTCGAGGTAACCGTGCCATGACTCGTTATGAGTTTGCCGCAGGTTTGAACGCTGCTCTCGATCGCGTTAACGAATTAATTGCAGCTGGCACAGCCGATCAAGTTCGCAAGGAAGACTTAGCTACCCTGCAAAGATTGCAAGAAGAATTCTCTGCGGAACTAGCAACTCTACGCGGACGGGTAGACAGCCTAGAAGCTAACGTTGCAGAACTCGAAGCGAATCAGTTCTCGACTACCACTAAACTCGTGGGTGAAGTGGTCGCTGCTGTCAGCGATGCTTTTGGCGGAGACACCGACGCTAATACAGTGTTCCAAGATCGGGTGCGATTGGATTTCCAAACCAGTTTCACCGGTAGCGATATCCTCCACACTCGTTTATCAGCTGGTAATGCGACTCGCTTAGATGTGGGTGAAGATACTTACCAAAACACTCTCACTTTCAACCCAGCCGACAATGGTAATGATGTTGTGGTAGACTGGGCAGCCTACGACTTTAAACTCCCAATTGGCGAAAACTCCAGAGCTTATCTAGCCGCAGCGGGAGGCGTTCACGCCGACTACGCTCCTACCAACAACCCCTTCTTTGAAGACTTTGATGGCGGTCGTGGGGCAATATCTACCTTCGCTTCCGAAAACCCGATCTATCGGATTGGTGGTGGGGCAGGTTTGGGTATTAACATCGCTCCTTTTGGTGAAGCTAGTGGTTTTAAACCTAGTATCACAGCTGGCTATTTTGCTAGAAATGCTCAAGATCCAGGTCAAGGGGCTGGCTTGTTTAACGGTGATTATGCCGCACTAGGACAGTTGAACTTCAACTTTGGCGATCGCATTGCCCTTGCAGCAACTTATGTTAATGCATACAACACCGGAGCTTCTCTCGGCAACCTCAATCCAGATGACGATGAAAACTCCGATATCTTTAATTACGCCGGTAGTACTGGTGTTGTTGGGACGCTAGAGGCAAACAATCCATCTAGGCTTTTGGGTGCGGCTGTAGGTGCTGATACTGTGCCAATCTCTTCTAATTCCTACGGTCTTTCTGGTTCTTTCAGATTAAGCGACACCATCTCGATCAGCGGCTTCGGATCTTACACCAATGCTACTCTTATTGGTCGTGGTAATGGTGATATCTGGTCATTTGGTGGCGGTGTAGCTTTCTCTGACCTGGGTAAAGAAGGTAACTTGTTAGGTATTTTTGCTGGCGTGCAACCAACATTAACATCTCTAGATGCTCCTGGTGTCAGAGATTTCAGTAATGAATATGGACTCCACGTTGAAGGCTTCTACCGCTACCAACTTACCGATAATATTTCCGTCACTCCTGGTGTGATTTGGCTCAACCGAGTTGGTCAAACTGGCAGCGATGAAGATGCAATCATCGGTACGCTTCGCACGACATTCAACTTCTAAGTTTTGGTGACCGACTAATTTGAGTGACTCTTAGTTCTAGAATCAGTCGTTTTCTCAATCATCATACCCCGCGATCGCAGCGGGGTTTTTTGTTGGTCATTCGTCATCTGTCTTTTGTCATTTGATGAACCCCTTGACAAATAACAAGTGACAAATCACAAATCTATCAAACCCCAGTGGAGAACCGGGGTATAATAGAGAAGTTAAGACTAAAAATTAAAATATCCTTCAACTTCTTGGAACTAGCTTGTGGAACTGTCGTGTAAATCAGAATATGCTCTGCTTGCCCTCTCAGAGCTAGCAGCTCGCTACCAAAGTGGTGAACCCTTGCAAATTCGGCAAATAGCAGCTCAACAAAACATTCCAGACCGCTACTTAGAGCAACTACTAGCAACCTTAAGACGCGGTGGTATAGTCAAAAGCCAACGGGGAGCCAAGGGAGGTTATATCCTAGCGCGAGAACCTTGGAAAATTACTTTGCTAGAGGTTTTGGTCTGCCTAGAAGGTATAGAAGCAAGAGCTACTGAAGAAGAAAGTAAGCCTAGAACGTTAGAAACTGCTGTCGTGTATGAGATTTGGCATGAAGCTCGACAAGCGGCAAATATGGTCTTGCAGCAGCATACCTTACAAAATCTTTGCGAACAGATAGCTGCCAGACGACAACTCGATATTATGTACTATATCTGATTGCCAGTGAGTAATGAGTAGTGAGTAGTGGAATTACTATTGCTGCTCGCGAATGATAAATGACAACTGACGAAGGATAAACTATGCGTATTGCCCAAAATATTACAGAACTCATCGGTCGTACTCCTCTAGTACAGTTGAATCGTATTCCGCAAGCTGAAGGCTGTGTTGCCCAAATCGTTGTAAAACTGGAAAGCATGAACCCTGCCGCTTCGGTTAAAGACCGAATTGGCATCAGCATGATTAATGCTGCCGAACAGGAGGGATTGATTACCCCTGGCAAAACGATTTTAGTCGAACCAACTTCTGGTAACACGGGTATTGCTCTGGCAATGGCAGCAGCAGCAAAAGGATATCAGTTAATTTTGACGATGCCGGAAACTATGAGTGCCGAACGTCGAGCTATGCTGCGGGCTTATGGAGCAGAGTTAGAACTAACGGCAGGTATCGAAGGGATGAGTGGTGCAATTCGGCGGGCACAAGAAATTGTGGAATCAACGCCGAATGCTTACATGTTGCAGCAATTCCGCAACCCTGCTAACCCCAAAATTCACAAGGAGACAACGGCTGAAGAAATTTGGCAAGATACAGATGGTCAGGTGGATATTTTAGTTGCTGGTGTTGGCACTGGTGGAACAATTACTGGAGTATCGGAAGTTATTAAAGCCAGAAAACCCAAGTTTGAAGCGATCGCAGTCGAACCAGCTAACAGTCCCGTACTATCGGGAGGTCGTCCAGGACCCCACAAAATTCAAGGAATTGGAGCTGGATTCGTACCGCAAGTCCTGAAAGTAGACTTGATTGATGAAATCATTACTGTAACCGATGAGGAATCTATTGCCTACGGTAGGCGTTTGGCAAAGGAAGAAGGGTTGCTATCGGGGATTTCTTCTGGATCGGCTCTGGCTGCGGCAGTTCGGGTAGCTCAGCGTCCAGAAAATAAAGACAAGCTAATTGTGATGATTCAGCCCAGCTTTGGCGAACGCTACTTGAGTACGCCATTGTTTCAAGATCTTGAGCCGAGACTACCCGCTACGGTTAGTTAACGCTAAAGTGATTGAATGGTTCACTCAAATCACTACGAAACCCTACAAATTCAACCTAATGCCACCCAAGCGGAGATCAAATCTGCCTATCGCCACTTGGTGAAGCAATTTCATCCCGACACAAATCCTAAGACAGGCGATCGCGATCGGATTATTCAGATTAACGCTGCTTATGAAGTGTTGAGCGACGTTCAAAGTCGTCGGCAGTACGATCGCCAATTAGGAGCAGGTGCGCCAAAGCGATCGCCTTATTCAACTACCACACAACCGCGATCGTCCCAACGCCCAAATACTCGCTCTTCCTACCAAAATCGTCCCAGTGGTAGAGATGCTGACGAGCAAATAGAAATATGGATGCAACAAGTTTATCAACCTGTCAATCGATCGCTATGTCGAATCCTAAACTCTTTAGAACAACAAATCGAAGAATTATCTGCCGATCCGTTTGATGACGAACTTTTGGACAAGTTTCAGGCTTACATAGTCAATTGTAAGGACTGGCTGAAACAAGCTCAAAAGACATTTCGTTCAATACCAAATCCCCCCAGCATGGGCAAAGCAGCAGCGCATCTTTATTACTGTATTAATCAAGTAGCGGATGGATTAGATGAATTAGCCTACTTTCCGCTTAACTACGATGAACGTTATTTGCACGTCGGGCAAGAAATGTTTCGGATTGCCCACGGATTGCACTGCGAGGCACAAAAATTAGTAGAGGCGATTGCTTAAGAAGTCAAGTCATATTGAAGTTTTCCTCAAGTTGACACATGATAGATAGACTTAAGAACTTGACAAAAAAGATTAAAAAAATAAAGCCCCCTTTATCTATACGAAAAGAGGGCTTTGTATAATATAAAAATGAACCTGGCGCGGAGCTATTGTGCCGTGGGGCGACCCCCAGAGTATCGTCGCCGCAGTCGCGTTTCACACCTGAGTTCGGGATGGAGTCAGAGTG
>NZ_JACJQX010000029.1:0-99653 GCF_014696895.1 Chroococcidiopsis sp. [FACHB-1243]
GCTTGTTGGCGCTTTCAAACTATACTCTTTTCTAGGTTCGGTCGCCCTCTCTAGCGCTCGCCTCTCGGCTTGCCTCTCTTCCGGCGCTTTACTAATCTATCTAATCTCCACCAAAAGTGTCAACCCTTTTGGCAAAAAAATTTTGACTTTTTCTCAAATTCCCTTCCCACACGGGTTTGAGCTAGAGTAATTCTGGAGTCAAGCCAGGAAGTTTATTAGTCGTGAGTAATTTTGCTGTTTTACCGCCTTGGTTAATACTCGATCCTCTGCTGCGTGAGTGGTTATCTGAAGATGTTGGACGAGGCGATCGCACGACTCAAAGCTTGCTATCTCAAAATCCTCGTACTGGACAAGCCAAGTGGGTAGCTAAAGCTCCCGGGGTTATTGCAGGTTTGCCAGTTGCAGCCAGAGTGTTTCAAACTTTAGACGAGCAAGTCAAATTTGTCGCTTGTGCGGTTGAAGGAGAATTGTGTCAGACAGGACAAGTTATTGCTCAGATGAGTGGAGCGTTGGATGCATTGCTGATGGGAGAAAGAGTTGCGCTTAACTTGGCGATGAGGTTGAGCGGTATTGCTAGCCTTACCCGTCAGTATGTGGAGAGAATAGAAGATTTACCGACTCAATTAGTCGATACGCGCAAAACAACTCCAGGACTGAGAGTACTGGAAAAGTATGCAACTCAACTAGGAGGAGCAATTAATCACCGAATGGGATTGGATGATGCAGTGATGATCAAAGATAATCATATTGCAGTGGCTGGTGGAATTGGTAAGGCGATCGCCCAAATCCGCCAGCGCATACCATATCCTCTCACCATAGAGGTTGAAACCGAGTCTTTGGAACAAGTATCAGAAGCCATACAGCATGGCGCAGATATCATTATGCTGGATAATATGTCTCTAGAGATGATGCATCAAGCAGTAGAGACAATCCGACAGCACAATAGCAAAATCAAAATTGAAGCTTCTGGTAACGTTTCTTTGGAAACTATTTGCTCGGTAGCAGAAACAGGCGTAGATTATATTTCTAGTAGTGCGCCGATTACTCAAGCGAAGTGGTTGGATTTGAGTATGAAAATTGAATGTTGAGCTTGGAAGTGTCTGCGGCTAGGTAGAACGACCGAACTGCCTACACCTTACTCACACACTATATATAACTATTTAGAAGTGTCTGCGGCTAGGTAGAATGATCGAATCACCTACGCCTTGCTGACACACTATACATAACTATTATGAAAGAAACTTTAGAACAGCTCAAACCTCGATTCGAGCAAGCTTTGGCTACTGTGTTGGGTGCAGAATATGCTGGAGTCGATCCAATTTTAGTACCTGCTAGCAATCCTAAATTTGGAGATTATCAAGCAAATGTAGCTCTACCGCTAGCGAAACAAGTAGGAAAACCTCCACGGGCGATCGCAGAACAGATTGTATCAAAATTAGATGTAAGCGATATCTGCGAAAATCCTACTGTTGCTGGTCCTGGTTTTATTAATTTGACATTAAAGTCTGTTTATTTAGAGGCACAGCTACAAAAAATTAATCCCGATCCTCGGCTGGGAATTGCACCAGTTAAACATCCTCAGAAAGTTATTGTAGACTATCCCAGCCCAAATATTGCTAAAGAAATGCACGTCGGGCATTTGCGTCCGGCTGTGATTGGAGATTGTATTTCGCGAATTTTAGAATTTATCGGATATGACGTAGTGCGTCTGAGTCATGTAGGCGATTGGGGAACTCCCTTTGGAATGCTGATTGCTTACTTACAAAAGGCATATCCAGAAGCTTTGACAACAGATGAAAATTTGGATTTAGGAGATTTATCTTCATTTTATCGTCAAGCTAAAAAGCAGTTTGATACAGATGAAGAGTTTAAGGAAGCAGCAAGACAAGCTGTAGTGCAACTGCAAGCAGGAGAAGAAAAAACTATCCTGGCTTGGAAAATTGTTTGTCAACTATCTAGTAGAGCATATCGAGTTATTTACGATTTGATGGGAATTGCTTCGTTTATAGAAAGAGGAGAATCTTTCTACAATGCTTTGTTAGCAGAAACAATTGAAGAGTTAGAAGCGAAAGGACTTATAGAAATTGACGCAGGCGCAAAATGCGTTTTTCTAGAAGGTTTTTCAAATAAAGAAGGTAAACCTTTGCCTCTAATCGTGCAAAAATCTGATGGAGGTTATAATTATGCCACAACAGATTTAGCGGCAATTCGCTATCGAGTAAATGTTGATAAAGCACAACGAGTAATTTATCCAGTGGGTGCTGAGCAAACTAATCATTTTGCCCAAATTTTTCAGGTGGGAAAACGAGCGGGTTGGATTACAGATGAGGTGGAGTTTTTTCACGCTCCTTTTGGTTTAGTTTTGGGTGAAGATGGATCGAAATTGAAAACTCGTTCGGGGGAAGCTGTACGCTTAAAAGATTTATTAGATGAAGCGATCGCCCATGCTCGCAAAGATGTAGAATCTCGATTAAAAGAAGAAGGTAGAGAAGAAACAGAAGAGTTTATTAACCACGTCGCTCAGGTTATTGGTATTAGTGCGGTTAAGTACGCTGACTTGAGCCAAAATCGCAATAGCAATTACATCTTTAGTTACGATAAAATGTTAGCTTTGCAAGGGAATACTGCCCCTTATATGCTATATGCTTATGCACGGATTCAAGGCATTAGCCGTAAGGGAGGAATTGATTTCGAGCAGTTGAGTGATAACATTAAGGTTGTATTACAGCATGAAACTGAATTCGTATTGGCAAAGCATTTACTTCAGTTAGATGAGGTTATCTCAACAATTGAAGAAGATTTATTACCAAATCGATTGTGCGAGTATTTGTTTCAATTGAGCCAAAAATTCAATCAATTTTACGATCGCGATCGAGGTGTTCCAGTTTTGAATGCGGAAGAACCTCAGAGAACGTCGCGGTTAGTGCTGTGTAATTTAACGGCTAGAACTCTCAAGTTGGGATTATCTTTATTAGGAATTCCCGTGTTGGAGAGGATGTAAATAGCAGATTCAAATAAGGCGGGTAATGCCCACCCTACTATTTATTTTAGGTTAGTTAGGTGTTGAGGAGAAGATTATGAAGATAACAGTTATTAGTCAAATTGCGATCGCGCTCGTGTCTTTATCTACAGTTTTTACACCAGCTGCGGCTAAAGCTCAACTTATTCCACAGCCTTGGGTTTCAGTGGGAGGAGACGATGGTGATGTGACTTTTTCTGTGGGTGCGAGAATTATTGGTTTAGGGGTTGAATTAGGATTTGGTCCGGGTGATTCAACGGGAGTGGACGTACTCAAGTTTATTAATTTACCTGTTGTCGATCCCTATATTGGGGTGGGATATTATTCGGATGATGAGGATTTCGCCGTGTCTGGTGGGGTTCAAATTGATGCTGCGGACAATCTCTTTATAGGAGTTGGTTATAATTCTGTACGCGGATTTAATGGACAGGTAGGAGTTCAGTTTTAGATCCCCCCTAACCCCCCTTAGAAAGGGGGGAATTAGCAAGTAAGAGTCAAGTTTCGATCCCCCCTAACCCCCCTTAAAAAGGGGGGAATCGGAGATAAAAGATTTAACTTGGGTGGCTGAGTCAAATTGCATTGCAGAATGAGCGATCGCCTCTGCTTCTTGTGTTATTAACTGACTGATTATTTGTTTAATCTGAGGAATAGATTGAGGATTAAGACTTAATTCGTCCAAACCTAAGCCAAGTAATATGGGTACAGCTAAGGGTTCGGCTGCGAGTTCGCCACACAATCCTATCCAAATTCCTGCATGGTGTGCGGCTTGCACAGTTTTTTGAACTGCTTGCAATACAGCAGGATGAAAAGCGTCAGCTAATGGAGCAACTTTCGGATTGGTGCGGTCTGCTGCCATGATATATTGGCTTAAGTCATTCGTACCAATGCTGAAAAAGTTGACTTCAGAGGCAAGTTTATCTGCGATCGCAACCGCAGATGGAATTTCTATCATGATGCCAATTTCAATATTTTTGTCAAAGGGAATACCAGCTTGGGACAACTCTGTTTGTACTTCTACCCAAATTGCTTTAGCTGCTTGTAGTTCTGCTAAAGTTGCAATTGTGGGAAACATAACTTTAATTTGATATCCTGAGCTAGCTCGTAATATTGCTCGTAACTGAGTTTTGAAAAGATCGGGACGATCCAAGCAAAATCGAATACCTCGCCAGCCTAAAAAAGGATTAGTTTCTGTTTGTAATCCCAGATAAGCAAGAGGTTTGTCGCCACCTACATCCAGAGTACGAATAATTAGGGAACGGTTTGCTAAAATTTGGGCGATCGCACGATAAATTTCAAATTGTTCTGCTTCTGTAGGTGAGGAAGTTCTGTCGAGATACAATAATTCGGTGCGTAATAATCCGACTCCCTCTGCACCTTGAGCGATCGCAATTTGAGCATCGGCAATACTACTAATATTAGCAAAGACTTGAATTCGCTTACCGTCACGGGCGATCGCTGGTGCTTGCGCTTTAGCTCGTGCTTGCTGTCTAGCGGTAATTATCGCATCTCTTTTCGCTTCGAGGGTAGCAATTGTTTGAGAATCGGGTTGTATCCAAATATTGCCATTTTCACCATCAATTGCTAACAGCGTACCAGGTTCTAAATTTAAAATCTGTGAGTTGACACCGACAACAGCCGGAATTCCTAACGTGCGTGCCAGAATTGCACTGTGAGAAGTAGCGCTACCTTGTAACGTACAAATTCCTAATACTTTTGTCCGATCTAATTGGACTGTATCAGAAGGAGAAAGATCGCGAGCAACGAGAATACTAGGCTGAGTTAATTCTATATTAGCAGTAGTCATACCAAGGAGCGATCGCAAAACTCTTTGTCCTACATCAGTGACATCCTTAGCCCGTTCTTGGAGATAAACGTCATCAAGATGGCGATAACTATTCGCTATTTCATCAGTAACAGTAGCCCAAGCAAATTCAGCATTTTGATGTTGCTCAAAAATTCGTTTTTGTAAGGGTTCGATAACTGCTGGATCTGCTAAAACTAAAAGATGTGCGTCAAATATTGCTGCTTCATTTTCATGAATATGGCTTCGAGCTTTGATGGTTTGAATTTCTTGTTTAGCAGTTGCGATCGCTGTTTGTAAACGCTGCCATTCAGCCTCTACATCAGCTACACAAAGTTCGTGAACTTTTATTTGATGCAAATGATATTGAAAAATTGGGGCGATCGCAATTCCTGGGGAAGCGGGAATTCCTTGTGGAGAATGAGAGAAAGTATGGAGGTGAGGAGATGAAGTACGATCGGTTTCACCAAAATTATTTTCGACAAGTGTTTGTAATGCAGCTAACGCTGTATCTGCATCTTCACCAACAGAAGCGATCGCAATTTCATGTCCTTGGCGTACTCCTAATGTAGCGACTTGATTAATACTATCTGCTCTCACAAATTCTGTGTTTCTGGTGATATTTCGCACGCGAGTTTGAGCGTGAAATTGAGTGGCTGTAGTGACAAATTGAGCCGCAGGACGAGCGTGTAATCCTTGGGGGTTGTGAATGGTTAGGTGGATTTCTCGCGTTGGGAGATCCCCCCAACCCCCCTTTTTAAGGGGAACAGTAGAATGTTGGTTTTGGGGATTAATACTTAATTGTGCTGCTTTTGCTGTGAGTGCTTGTCGTGCTTCAGAGATAATGCGATTGATGTCATTGCTGGATGTAGCTGCAACAGAGGCAGCGATCGCACCTTCTACTAGAGGCGCTTCGCATAAATGAATTTTATTTTGTTGTGCTTCCGGCAAAAATTCTATTGCCATTTCCGCACTAAGTATGGCGCTACCGAGATCCATAAGTACGAGAACACCATCGTCACTATACACAGAGGCGATCGCTTCGTAGACTTGCATGGCATCTGTACCCAGTGGATTTTCTGGATCGTCAATTCCTGCTGCTACGGCTATGGGTACTCTATCCTGTACCATTTGCCGTGCAAGTTCCTGCACGCCTTCGGCTAGTTTTTTGCTGTGAGAGACAATGACAATGCTAACCATGCGATCGCCTCAAGGGTATTTAAAAGCTTCTACCAACTCAGTTACTCTAACTTAGCGCAATGTTACTCGATGAAAAGTTACAGCTTTAGCTTTTGTATCTAGCTGATAAAAGGAAATATTTCAGTAAGCTAACTAAGTAATTAAGTATACATAGAGGCAATCGCTGCATAACAAAGTTAGCAAGAAGACTACTATCATTCTTATCTTTAGTACGGCAGAGTAGGGGTTGACTTCTATCAGCAGCAGTACTAAAGTACTATAAATTTCGACTCAGCCACTATTAATGCACTTCATCTTCTGGGAGAAAAGTAGCAAATGCCACAAATTAATAAGCACATCAAAAAACATTTTTTACTCGCTAAAACAAATATATTATCTAAAACTGATTCGAGCAAAAAAAATATTTCTGTTATATTTCAATACATTTTTAAATATATATATGGTGGTTTTTCAGCATCATTTCCAGTATACTATTTTGTTTTTGGTATAATTTTTCTTACGCTAGTAATACTAGTATTATTAGATGTATTTACTAGCTTCAACCTAAAACCAGAAGTTGCCGCTTCACTTACCGCAGCATTATTTTCTACATTTATGACACCACTCTTGGTAGGTATGGTAACTTCTTATCAAAACAGGCGAACTGCTGTAAAAACTAGAAATGATAAAGTCGATATTATTCAAGCAGATTTTATTCGTTTTTTGGTTGAAGCTCGATTCAACTTAATCAAATATTCTTCAAAGGAGCAAAGAGTATTAATTTTCTGTAATGAAATGACTGCAAAAATAATTGAATCAGGCTCTTATCAAGCACAACTACAATGGTCTATTCTAAAGCCTGAATTTATAAAAATATGTTTAAATACAAATTCAAAGTTAACTAATAGTCAAATAAAAGATATTCTAAATTTTTTAGAGGCGATAAGAGAGCAGTTAGGTTATAGTGATTCTCGACTTCGCGTTCATATTATTGAAGACTTATTGAATTAAATAGATTCTTTCAATATAAAACATACTTTTACCAGGAGCGCGATCGCCTTAGCTTTCCAATGCTGCTAGCAAACTCTTCAGCATTAAGTAAGTAGAAGTTGCGCCTGGATCTTGGTGTCCAATACTGCGATCGCCTAGATAACTTGCTCTCCCTTTTTTGGCTAGCATGGGAATAGTATCTTTCATGGCTTGTTCTGCTACTATTACAACTTGTTGCATGGCTACTAAAGTGGTTTGATTGTTATCCACAGATTTTTGAAAGTTATCCACAACTGGAGATAAAACATCTATCATTGTCTTGTCACCAAGTTGCGCTTTACCTCGTTGAACTACACCTTCTAAACCTACTTGTAATAACTTGAGTAAATCTTCTGTTGCGAGTTCTTCTTTACCTGTTACGGCTGTACTTGCTTTTAAGAAGAATGTGCCGTAAAGAGGACCACTCGCACCACCTACAGTAGAAATTAAGGTCATGCTGACAGTTTTTAAAATTGTACTAATATCTTTGTCAGTAACACTAGGTAACTGACTTGCGACTTTCTTAAAACCACGATCCATATTGATACCATGATCGGCATCGCCAATCGCTGCATCTAATTCTGTCAAATATTTTTTGTTTTGCTCAATTTCAGTTGCAAAATTCTGCAGCCATTGTATTACTTGACTTTTATTCATATTGATTAGTCATTAGTCATTTGTTTTTGGTTGTTGACGGTCATTCATTGATAACTGATAACTGATGACTGATAACTGATAACTGATTACCAACATAAACTCGCAGTTTTCACGGGTGCGTCCCATAATTGCAGCATCTCATCATCGACTCTGAGTAAGGTAATGGAACAGCCTTGCATTTCTAAAGATGTGATGTAATTGCCAATTAGGTTTCTTACTATTTGCAATCCCTGTTTTTGACAAATTTCGGCTAATTTGCGATACACAATATATAGTTCTGATAAGGGCGTACCACCCATACCGTTAACAAAAGCTAACACGCGATCGCTCGACTTAAACTCAGAATTGACTAACTCTACATCTACCCATTCTTCTTGAGTCTCATCCCATTCTCGGACTATACGACTGTAGGAGCGATCGTTAATTATTGATAAGGCGAGTATTTCTGTAATCTCGTCTACAGATTTCAGCGGCATTCTTTCTCTACCGGGTTCGCCGTGAATGCCAATCCCAATTTCCATTTCGCGATCGCCCAAACTAAAAGTAGGCGATCCTTTCGTGGGTACGGTACAAGATGTTAAAGCCATACCCATACTGCGACCGTTTAGATTCACCCGCCGACAGAGATCTGCCACTTGCGGCAAGTTGTATCCGTCTACCGCAGCCGCACCGCAAATTTTCTCTGCTAGTACTGTCGTGCCTACACCTCGCCTGCCTTGGGTGTAAAGACTATCTTTGACGGCAACATCATCATCTATCAATATATTCAACACCCGTATATCTTCAGCATGGGCTAGTTCGGCTGCCATCTCAAAATTCATTACGTCGCCACTGTAGTTTTTGACAATGTAAAGCACCCCAGCACCACCATCTACCTGTTTTGCCGCTGCTAGCATTTGGTCGGGTGTAGGAGAAGTAAACACTTCTCCAGGACACGCAGCATCTAACATACCCATACCGACAAAGCCAGCGTGCATCGGTTCGTGACCGCTACCTCCACCAGAGATAATTGCTACCTTACCTGTCACGGGTGCGTCGGCGCGGTAGACGAATGTAGGGTCGAAATTCACCTTTAACAAGCTGGAATAAGCTGCTGCCATACCTGCCAAACTCTCCCGCACGAAGCTGTCCGGTTGGTTAATCAACTTCTTCATGGTTCGCTCCTATTCGAGAGGCTATTACAACTCAGGATAAAAGACTTTGGAGCAGTCTTGACATTGACTCAGCTATCCTTACCGCTCAATGTAAATTTGGTTAACATGAGGTTAAGCTATGGTTAAAATATAAGTCATAATATATTTTTCTAGAGTAAGCTCAGTTTGATAACTCAATAGGGAAATATCACCAAAATAAGCAGATGACTGGCGAATACCAAGGTTTATGTATTCATAACTACAGATTGGAAAATGAAAATCTTTCTCATGGATGAAGGTCACTAAAGTTAATTTAAGGATAGGTTAAGATAAATTCTTTCTTATAGGTAGGGTAGTATGGCAAAAGCAGAGCTAAGTAATAAAAATAGTTTTATTTACGCCCAAAGCAGGTATCATGGCAAGTTTACGCCGGAACATCTGGCTTTTAATGCTAACTTACAAGAATTTGCTCAGAAACTTGCTTATATTTCTGCTTTACATACAGGCGGAAAGCTTTCCTCAGAGAAAGCATACGAACAGGTGGCAAGTCTATGGCAAAAGATAGAGCAGAGCAAACGCGCCATGAACATTGGCTCGAAGTAGCGATCGCCCTAAAAATCTTTCTGCTACTAAATATTAAACAAATAAATTTGAACTTTAAGCAATTTAAGGTTATGGATTTACTACCAGTCCTTTTGTTATCTTGCACTCAAATTCAGAAAATGTAAGAATGACGAAGGTTTTGGCGATTGAGGATGATGCACTATTGCGCGATAGTATTGTCAACGTACTCACACTCAGAGGTTTGACAGCGATCGCAGCTGAAAACGGGTACGTCGGATTAAAACTTGCTCAAGAAAATCTTCCTAACTTGGTGCTATGCGATGTGAGAATGCCGGGACTGAGTGGTTACGAAGTCTTAAAATCGCTGCGAGAAGATCCAAACACTGCTGCTATTCCATTTATTTTTTTGACTGCTGAGAATACTCCAGAAGTTATGGCTATGGGAGCAAATTTGGGAGCGAATGGTTATCTATGTAAACCGTTTTCTACAGCTGAGTTGATGACGGCGATCGCGCCTTTTATCAGTGACCAGTGACCAGTGACCAGTTATCAGCGATCGCGCACCACCAGCTACCAACTACCAATTATCCACTCACTAATTTTTGATATTCTTGCTCTGTAATAATGTCGTGATTGGTTTCGAGGCGATCGAGGAAGACGATACCGTCGAGATGGTCGAGTTCGTGTTGAAAGATTCTGGCAACGAAATCGGTTAACTCTCGCTTGTGTAACTTGCCGTAGCGATCGCTATATTCAACTTCGATCGCTCGATCTCGGGGTACGGAACCGCGAATCCCAGGGATACTCAGACAACCTTCCCATCCTTTTACACTCTCACTAGAACAAGCCAAGATTTTAGGATTAATCATCGGTGTTGGCTCCATTTCTGGAGCGTGAGGATAGCGGGGATTGGGACGGGAAGCAACAATAAAAATGCGATCGCTAACTCCAACTTGCGGTGCAGCAATCCCCACACCATTCGCCTGTTTTACTGTAATTAATAAATCGTCTATGAGCTGTTGAATTTGCGGCTCATCAATGTTTT
Organism: Chroococcidiopsis sp. [FACHB-1243]; assembly: GCF_014696895.1. Classification (NCBI taxonomy): domain Bacteria; kingdom Bacillati; phylum Cyanobacteriota; class Cyanophyceae; order Chroococcidiopsidales; family Chroococcidiopsidaceae; genus Chroococcidiopsis; species Chroococcidiopsis sp. [FACHB-1243]. Next base: position 10,428 of record NZ_JACJQX010000029.1, read on the forward strand.
CCACAAACTTAGCTTTACTTCGCAGAATCGGATTACCAAGTTGAATAATTTCCATAGTTGTCAGGGAGCAGCGCGTAGGCAGCAGGAAGTAGTAAAGAATAGTTAGTGGTAGATAACTTATAAATTCCGAATTCCGAATTCATCCTTCTTGTTGTGCGGGTAAATTAGCCAACTTCACAGATAGCTGTGCAGTTTTACCATTGCGTTGAACTTGGACCGAAACCTGGGTTCCTACAGAACTTCGTTCGACTATCTGTTGTACTTGCTCTGTTTTCGATACGGGTTGATTGTTAATTGACTGAATTACATCTCCACTTCTGATCCCCGCTGCAGCTGCGGGAGAGTTAGGCACGACTCTGACTACTAATACGCCACTCTCGGCAGGGATTTGAATTTGTCCTTGCGACTCTACTTCTAGTTGCTGTCTAATTTCTGGTGTTAGCGTCACCATTTGCACTCCCAAATAAGGATGTTGAACGCTGCCTGTAGCAATAAGTTGCTTAGATATGCGCTGGACGGCATTAATTGGAATGGAGAAGCCTAATCCTTGCGCACCTTGAATGATTGCCGTATTCATGCCGATAACTTCACCACGGGAGTTCAGCAGGGGTCCGCCAGAGTTACCTGGATTGATTGCCGCATCGGTTTGAATAAAGCCAATCCGCTTATCAGTTACGCCAATATCACTCGCAGAACGGTCTGTTGCACTGACAATTCCTGCTGTCACCGTATTATCTAAACCGAGGGGATTGCCGATCGCGATTACCCATTCTCCTGGTTGTAGTTCGTCAGAATTGCCAATTTCTACTACGGGTAAATTATTTGACTGAACTTGAATTACGGCGATATCAGTGACCGGATCTTCGCCTAAAACTTTTCCTTCTAGGGTACGACCGTCTTTAAGCGTGACGCTGACGCGATCGGCTCCATTGACCACATGGGCATTAGTCAAGATTTGACCGTTAGCACTAATAATAAATCCAGAACCAGTTCCGCGCACAATCCGTTCTCGCGGTTGAGCCTCTGGTACGCCGAAAAAGCGGCGAAATAAGGGATCTTCAAATGCTTCGGGTAGCTGCCGTTTCACTGTTCTAGAAGCATTGATTCTCACCACAGCCGGACCAACTTTCTGAACGGCGGCGACGACAAAATTAGGGTCGCTGACACTAGGTAAAGCAGCGAGAGGAGTCCCTGTTGGCGCAGGAACGACAGGGGATGGAGCTATGGGAGTTTGTTGAGCTTGGGATTGACGGAAAGGCTCTGTAATAGTGGTACAGCTACTTAACGAAACGCATAAAACACCAGAGATCAGCGTCAATGCCTTCCTACCAGCAGTTCCAGGCAATCGCCACCGATCGCCCCCTACTTTGTCTGATAAACTCTTCCTTACGAGTCCTACAAGGTTAGTTTTAACCAGATTGCCTGTGTTGCCAAAGAAATACCCGCCAAACCCATTCCGATTACTGCCTGGGGTTTTTTCAGTGCCATCAAGCTGCAAACGCCTTGGTTTTCTCTCTTGTGGCTCAGGTCGTGACTCAATATTGCGTTGCCTGCTGCTCATCTGTTTTGCTGTGGGTGAAAGTCGATCGGTAGCTAGTTCGATTTTGCCTCAATTGAGCGGAGTTTTGCCGCTGAGTGCAGGTAAAGAGTTTTGCAAAGGAGTTATACGATCGATGTTTTTGTCGATCGCGATCGCTGCGATCGAATAAGAGTTTGGTAGATTAGTTAACCTATCCCTATTTTGACAGCTAACAGCAGAGGTGGTACAAGGTGGATCTTTCCCCCGATAATCTTTGGACTCAAGTACTGGAGCGATTGCAACTCCAGTTAAGCAGACCTTCTTTTGAATCCTGGATTAAAACTGCCAATGCTGAGCGGCTTGAGGATAACTCCTTGACAATTTGCACTCCCAATGCATTTCATCGGAATTGGTTGCAAAAGCGCTACATCAAAACAATTGCCGATACAGTCCAAGATATTCTCGGCTATCCTGTAGAAATTCACGTTACCGTGGCTCAGGGAGATGAATCCGTGCGTTTTGCCGAGTCAGAAGTTGCTCGGTCGTCTCCGAGTAACGATACCACCCCAAAAGCTTCTCCTAGCAACAATGTGAAGCCGCCAGACCTGAATCAAAAGTATGTATTTTCTCGATTTGTCGTCGGTTCTAACAGTCGGATGGCTCATGCTGCGGCTTTGGCAGTGGCGGAATCCCCAGGGCGAGAATTCAACCCGCTATTTTTATGTGGCGGCGTGGGGTTAGGAAAAACTCATCTGATGCAGGCGATCGGTCACTATCGCTTAGAAATTGACGCAAATTCTAAAATTTTCTACGTTTCTACCGAGCAATTCACGAACGATCTGATTGCTTCGATCCGCAAAGATAGTATGCAGAGTTTTCGAGAGCATTATCGTGCTGCCGATATTTTATTAGTCGATGATATTCAATTTATTGAAGGTAAAGAGTACACGCAAGAAGAATTTTTTCATACATTTAATACGCTGCATGAAGCGGGAAAACAAGTCGTTCTAGCATCAGACCGTCCGCCAAACCAAATTCCCAAGTTGCAGGCTCGCTTGTGTTCTCGATTCTCAATGGGATTGATTGCTGATATTCAGCCGCCAGATTTTGAAACTAGAATGGCAATTTTACAAAAAAAGGCAGAGTATGAAAATATGCGTCTGCCCAGAAACGTGATTGAGTATATTGCCTCAAATTATACTTCTAATATTAGAGAATTAGAAGGAGCTTTGATTCGTGCTGTCGCTTATATTTCTATTTCTGGCTTATCTATGACAGTGGAAAATCTTCGACCAGTTTTAAACCCAGGCATAGAAAAAGTAGCTGCTTCAGCTGAATCAGTGATGATGGTCGTCGCCGACGTTTATGATATCTCGATTGAAGATTTGAAAGGCAATTCACGGCGCAGAGAAATTAGTTGGGCGCGACAAATTGGCATGTATTTAATGCGACAGTATACAGATTTGAGTTTACCGAGAATTGGCGAAGAATTCGGCGGAAAAGACCATACCACCGTATTGTATAGTTGTGAGAAAATTTCTCAGCTCAAGGATAGCGATCCCAGTTTAGAACAAAAGTTAAGACAATTAGCCGATCGCATTAGCATTACGAGTCGTTCGCGGAACTAAACTATGGATAATGAAAAGCAAGCCAGCAGACTAACGAGTTGGCGCACAGTCGGGGGTTACTGATGAGGAAAGACTGGCTGCAATTCGCTGCTGAGACCGTATTACCGAGCGCATTTCCCATCTCTAACTCCTTACACCTCACAAAAGGTACAAGCATTAGAGCGAGCCAGCAAGTTATAATCTTTGCGGATGGCAATTGTGTAGAAATTTGTAGCTATGAGTAATCCTCTGGTTCATGCCTTCTTTGTCGGTAGGGCAGCAGCTGAAATTGTCAGCGAAAAGTTAGAAAATGCATTGACCGATGCTCTAAGCGAATTAGGTAAATTTGATGCTGAAGCAAGAGAGCAACTGCGGCAATTTACCGAACAGGTAACGGAGCGAGCAGAGCGGGAAATGGAAGTATCGACTGTAGGTAGAAGTACTACGGAGATAGTGCCTCAAAACTCGCAACCCGCCGACTTGCAGGCAACAATCGACGATATGCGGGCTGAAATTGCCTTACTGCGGGCTGAATTACAACGCTATCGCAGCAACTCCCTCTAACAACATCTCTTACCCCTTACCCCTTACTGCTCGCTCAGTGTCTGTTTTTTCTGCCGACTCCGCCCAAATTACAAGTTACGCCGATCGCATGGAGAAGACTTACACGAATAAGTCCTATCGTTGGAACCGCGAAAATTACTCGCGCCAACGACGGTTCGTAGACATTTGGATGTTTGTCCTGACGCTACTGTTTGGATTGTGGCTAGATGGAAAAGCTTGGAGCTATCCAGGCGGCGTAACTGAAGCTAGAAAGATTGCTAGGCGCAAAAAACAGGCAATCTGGATTCGCAATACTTTATTGGATCTGGGTCCGACCTTTATCAAAGTCGGACAGCTATTCTCTACCCGCGCCGATCTATTTCCTGGCGAATATGTCGAGGAACTCGCAAAGCTCCAGGATCGGGTTCCTGCCTTTGGCTACGAGCAAGTAGAAACAACGGTAGAACGAGAATTAGGCAAAAAGATTCCCGAATTGTTTCATAGTTTTGAGCCAATACCTCTAGCAGCGGCGAGTTTAGGTCAAGTCCATAAAGCTAAATTGCGATCGGGTGAGGAGGTTGTTGTCAAAATACAACGCCCTGGATTAAAAAAACTGTTTGAAATTGACCTAGCGATTCTCAAAGGTATTACACGCTACTTTCAAAATCATCCCGACTGGGGGCGCGGTCGCGATTGGCTGGGAATATATGAAGAGTGTTGTCGCATTCTTTGGGAAGAAATCGATTATTTAAATGAAGGTCGCAATGCCGATACGTTTCGCCGCAATTTTCGCGAATACGATTGGGTTAAAGTCCCTCGAATTTACTGGCGTTACACTTCCCCACAGGTTTTAACTCTAGAATACGCACCAGGAATCAAGATCAGCCACTATGAAGCGATAGAAGCCGCTGGCTTAGACCGGAAGTTAATAGCTAGACAAGGAGCAGAAGCCTATTTACATCAGTTACTACATAATGGCTTCTTCCACGCCGACCCGCACCCAGGTAATATCGCTGTCAGTCCCGAAGGGTCGCTGATTTTTTATGATTTTGGCATGATGGGGCGAATTAAGGCAAACGTGCGCGAACAGTTAATGGAAACTCTGTTTGGCATTGCGCAAAAAGATGGCGGTCGCGTGGTTGCATCTTTAGTAGAACTGGGCGCTTTAGCACCTACAGATGATATGGGTCCAGTCCGGCGATCGGTGCAGTTTATGCTGGACAATTTCATGGATAAGCCGTTTGAAAATCAATCGGTGAGTGCGATTAGCGACGATCTTTATGAAATTGCCTACGGTCAGCCATTTCGCTTTCCGGCTACTTTTACGTTCGTCATGCGGGCTTTTTCTACTCTTGAAGGGGTCGGCAAGGGCTTAGACCCTGAGTTCAACTTTATGGAAGTTGCTAAACCTTTTGCATTCCAGCTTATGACTGATGGTAATGGTTCTGTTGATGGCAATAGCTTCTTGAACGAATTAAGTCGTCAAGCTGCCCAAGTGGGTAGTACCGCTTTCGGCTTACCAAGACGCTTAGAAGACACCCTCGAAAAACTGGAACGAGGAGATTTGCGCGTGCGGGTACGGTCAATTGAAACAGAACGCTTGTTGCGGCGACAGAGTAGCGTCCAAGTCGCCATTACTTACGCTCTAATTGTCAGTTCCTTCACGATTTCGGCAACAATTCTATTGATTAGTCAATTTGCTTGGTTAGCATTGATCCCTGGGGCGATCGCCGCCGGAACTGGATTTTCTCTGATTCGCCTGTTGATGCGCCTCGATCGCTACGACAAAATGTTTTAAGTTAGGGAGCAAGGAGTAGGGAGTAGGGAGCAGGGAAAAGAGCTTCAGGTGCAGAGGGGCAGCGGGGCAGAGGAGAAATTAGATTATTCTGGCTCCTGGCTCCTGACCAATGACCAATGACCAATGGGGTGTGTTACACAACGCACCCTATTTTGTTTCGTTCGCAAGTGAGATGGCGATCGCCTGCCATACCGCAAAGATTGAGATATGCAACCTGCTATACATTTCGCCGACTCGCCGCAGATTGCTAGAACCTCGATCCCCAGCAAACATAAACGTTTTGAATACATGACTTCTGTACGGGCGGGTTTAGAAAATCGATCGATCGCCACAACTGGAAATTTTTGGTCAAAACCCGCCCCGACAATTCCTGCCTTTTGACTTCCCAAGCCGCTGATTTAGGTCTGCCTATAAGTATAACTACTTATTTTTGTTCAGTCTGAGCATTTTTCTGTGACAGAACTTGTTAAAAGTATCGATAAATTTCCTCAAATCTACCGAAATCGAGATTCTGCCTTTTGATTTAATATGTATACCCAATAAGAAGTAGCGCATCTTGTCAAGCAGTTGTTAAATTTGTTAATACATAGAGAAACAACTGCTGTTATACTCAAGCAAAGCTTCCGCGAAGCCGAGCTAGAAGCAACTCAGTCACTACGTTTGTTTTTAGGAGTTAACTTATGAGTCACCCAATTGAACTCTCACTCGAACAGCAATTCAACATCCGCTCGTTTGAAACTCAGGTAGAGAAGATGGATCGAGAACAGGCACAAGACTTCCTGGTGAAGTTATATCGTCAAATGGTCATGCGCGAAGCCACATACAAGGAATTGCTCAAGCACCATTGGGGTATAGACGGAGGTAATTGGCAATAAACGCCTAAGCCATGTCTACAGCAGTAGGCGACCTCCATCTCTTGCTGAGTTCCAAGCGGGAAAGGAGCTGGGGATGCTGGGGCGTCAACTCAACACAAAAACCAAAAACTGAGAAAATATCAGACTGCGATTAGAATGTTTAATAGTTAGTTACACTACTGATGAAAAAATTGTACAAACAACCAGTAGATGTCAATAGCAGGCTAGATAAGCGCGTGAAAATTAGAGAGTTCTCGCGATCGAGCAAACAGTGGCAAGGGTGATAGCGGACAGAAAGTAAAAGCCACCCAAATCGTAACGAGTCAGTTAAAGAAATTTGATAGATTTGATCGGCGATCGAAAACTGCTAAGTTTCAGGTATACCAGTTTTTGATGTACGAAGGTAATTGAGAATACTTCCACGATCCAAAGTACATAACATAAAACTTATGGATCGCTCATAATCAAAGAAGAGTATTGCTATCTGAGTAAGTCATGTTATTGCATCTGAGTACCTGGCTGGAAGTAGAAGCATATCTAGAGCATTCCCAAGGTGTAATTATGCCAATTGGTTCTACAGAGCAACATGGACCTACAGGACTGATTGGAACGGATACGATTTGTGCAGAAGCGATCGCTAAAGGAGTTGGAGAGGCGACGCAAGCACTGGTTGCACCTACAATCAACATTGGAATGGCACTGCACCACACTGCTTTTCCTGGTTCTATGAGCCTGCGACCCAGCACGATGATTCAGGTGGTGAAAGAATACGTGACTTGTCTAGCAAAGGCTAGATTTACTAAATTCTTCTTTATCAACGGTCATGGTGGTAACATTGCTACCCTAAAAGCAGCATTTTCCGAAACCTACGCTCATTTAGCCGACCTCAACCTACCTAATGCTGGTAACGTCAAGTGCTACCTGGGTAACTGGTTTATGTGCGGCTCTGTCTACCAGCTAGCAAAAGAATTATACGGCGACAAAGAAGGCTCTCACGCTACGCCCAGCGAAGTTGCACTCACCCAGTACGTTTATCCAGAAGCAATCAAACAAGCGCCTCTATCGCCAGAAGTGGGGAGAGGATATAAAATTTACGGTGCAGAAGATTTCCGCCGTCGTTATCCTGATGGCAGAATGGGTTCCGATCCCGCCTTAGCAACCCCCGAACACGGAAAGCAGTTCTATGAGTTAGCGGTGAAGGAGTTGAGTCATACTTATCTAGAATTTGTGAATGGACAGTAGACAATACTTGGTAATTGGTAATCGGTAGTTGCTCCCTCAGCAACCTTGCGCTTCCTCAGCTCTCTTCTCCCCGACTCCCGACTCCCGACTCCCGACTCCCGACTCCTAACATGAGAGTTTTAGCCAATTGCGCGATCGCCTCCCAATTTTCTGCTTCAATATAACTTTTGGGAAATAACTGACCGGATAAGCCTACCGCGATCGCACCCGCTGCAATAAATTCTTTAGCATTTTCTAACGACACTCCACCTGTAGGAATTAAAGGAATGTTTCCCAACGGTGCTTGTAGGTTCTTAATATAGCTAACGCCTCCTAGTGCTTGCACGGGAAACACTTTAACGCAACTGGCTCCCACCATCCACGCCGTTACAATTTCTGTGGGAGAGAGCGCCCCTGGTACGATCGGTATACCCCGAGCTACAGCAGCTTGAATTAAGACAGAATCGACATGGGGAGTGAAGAGAAATTGCGCTCCAGAGGCGATCGCCTGTTGTAGTTGTTCTAGAGTTAGAATCGTTCCCGTACCAATTGTACAAGCAGGTAACTCGCGACGCAGTTGCGAAATCAACTCGGCGGGGCGATCGCTATTCCAAGTAACTTCGATTAACTGCATTCCTCCTGCTGCTACCGCTTTTGCCATTTGACAACCTAGCTCAATTTTATTGGCACGGATCACAGCGATCGCTCTATTTTGCTGCAATAACTTCAACCATGAATCGTTAAACATTGTCTTACCGAGCAGCTCAGAAAATCGAGCGTTACCTATCTGAAAATATACGTCCAGCAACAGTTCAGATGTCAGTCGCCAGCTGGATGAACCTAAAACCAGGCGCTTTTAATCTATTATCATCCCTTTACTATACTGAAGTATAAGTATGCCACTGCACACGCTTGTAGACTTCGATCCTAATTATCAACAGATTTTTGATGGGGATGATGTCAAACGGTTGGAAGTCTACACAGAAGAAGGACAAAAAGTTGGCACGGTGACTGACGCACTACTCGATAATGAAGGTCGATTTCGTTATCTAGTCATTGATTATCGTTTTGATGCGACAGGAAAGCAAATATTAATTCCAATTGGACTCGCTCGAATTGATTATGACCGACGACGAATTTACGTCAACGATTTGAGTTACGCACAAGTGGCACGATTGCCAGAATATAGCGATCGCTATGCCGTTGACTATGACTACGAAGAACGAGTACGCAATGTTTATCGTGTAACTAACGAGCAGGGTATCGGCTCCGAGCGGGAGACGTACAACTATCAACAAGATGCATCTTTATATAATTTAAACGAGCAAAATCACCTGACTTTTAAACTTTATGAAGAAAGACTAATAGCTAATAAGAAGCGCGTTAAAGCTGGAGAAGTTGCGATCGGCAAACTTGTTGAAACAGAAATAGAACGGGTAGAAGTGCCAATTACTAAAGAGCGATTGGTCATTGAGAGATTGCCTGCCTCAGATACCAATATAGTTGCTGCCGACGTACCTATGTTTGCTGAGGGAGAAGTTGCGCGGGTAGAACTGCACGCAGAAACGCCAGAAATTTATAAAGAAGCTTTTGTCAGAGAGGAAATCAAAGTTAAAAAAGTAATAGAACAAGATATTCTAGAAGCAACAGAAACAGTGCGCCATCAAGAACTAGATGTGACAGTTAAAGGTCAGTTAGACGTAGATCTAGTTAACCGGATGCGCGATCGCGATTAGTCTGCTCTTACCATTACTAGTTGCCAATTTACGATCGGGTGGGCAACGCCCACCCTACTAAATCAAAATATATAAGTAATGCCGAACAATCTATCCATAGAAGTATGGTCTTTAAACAATATCCTTCAATAGCCAGAGGAAATGTTATGAGTATAGCTTTAACGTAAGTAGCAGAAAAAATCTACAAGTCGCCTCCGTGGTAGATTTGTCTTTCTTTCTTTTCTATAAAAAACTAAAGGAAACGAACCAACGCTTATCTAATTGCGGACTGCCCGTAGAAATAACTCATTCTCAGGATAAAATTGAATATTTCATTTGGGAGATGATGAAGTGAAAAATTGTTTTCTAGTATAGAACAAATTGAAGCGGGAGAAAACAAATTATGGCTTTGCATAAAATCTCAGATTTCGACCCTGATTATCGCAGCAGCTTTGATGATCGCGATATGAAAGGTTACTCTGTATATTCAGAAAATGACGAAAAGATCGGCTCAGTTAGTGACATTTTAGTAGATGAAGAAGGGCGCTTCCGCTATTTTATAGTAGATTTAGGTTTTTGGATTTTTGGCAAAAAAGTTCTGTTGCCAATGGGTCGCGCCAGAATTGATTACAATGCAGACCGGATATATGTAACTGGTTTGACTCGCGAACAAGCAGAGAATTTACCAGAGTATAACGAGCACGATTTAGTCGATTACGATTACGAAGAGAGAGTCAGAGGAGTATATCGTACCCCAAATTATGGTACAGCAAGTACGATGGGTACAATGGGTACGATGGGTACGATGGGTTCAACCGCAGCTGCTCCAGTCGAGCGTGAGGCTACACTTGATGCAACTGCACCACTTGATGCAACTGCACCGCTAGATCCATCTCCTTCTAATACAGGCTACACAGCAGCTGCTGCTAGCTACAATCGCGATACGTACAAGTATGACGACCACGATTCAGACTTGTACAATCTTAACGAGCAGAACCACCAGAGTCTCAAACTCTATGAAGAAAGGTTGATTGCCAACAAGCGTCGCGTCAAGACCGGGGAAGTTACAATTGGCAAGCATGTAGAGATTGAAACAGAGAGAGTTGCAGTACCCGTAGAAAAAGAGCGAGTCGTCATCGAGCGCGTGACACCGACGGATGCTGGTAGACCTGTAGCACCTGGCGAAGTAGACTTCCGTGAGGGAGAAGTAGCACGGATGGAAGTTTATGAAGAAACGCCTGAAATCCGTAAAGAAGCGTTCGTACGCGAAGAAGTTAAAGTGAAGAAGGTCGTAGATCATCAAACTGTTAACGCCGAAGAAACAATCCGCCGCGAAGAGTTGGATGTAAATACTGGCAACTTACCAGTTGATGAAAACCGCGATCGCATTTAAGACATACTGGAAGTAGGGATCGCTACTTCTTAAAAGTAAGTACAGACAGAGCGGAAATCACGCACTGTCTGTACTTTTTCACAACGTCTTTTTTGAATTTTATCTTTCTCGCGATCGCATTAAAAAGCTCTTTCCTACCATATTAGGAACATACCTTTCATTTATAACCAGAGTTAATACGTATTTTATAGAAATCATCATATTTGCAATACAAATAAATTTTAATAAGTTTTGAAATAGGTGTTCTAAAATGATATATCCAACGTCCGATCGCAGCCATTTCAATTTCTTGGTGGAAAAACTCAGAAAGAAGTTAAAAAATTTCTTCGTCGTAAATTTGCAAGGAGATCGAATTGGCATAGTAAAGGATATCATTGTAGATCGTCAACAGCAGTTACAATTGATCGTTTTTTCTAAGGTCGGGAACTTAGCTTCAAACTTGCAAATCAACAGTAAGCAAATACGAAAAATTGAAGTAGCAGATAAAGTTGTAGCAGTCGATTTTACATTTGTACCTGAAGAAATAGAGCGAGTCACTCAAGAATCTGACCGAGAACTGCATTCAAGTAGCAGTCAAGACATAATGATGATAGGCGATCGCTTAGAAGTTGCTACTAGCGAACCTTTAGTAAGGCAATTGGAAGTTGTACCACCGGAACTATCAGTACCTATGACCAGCGAAATAGACAACCAAGCTAACACCCAATTGAGTTCATCTCAAGACATATCAACAGAAGAGATTATTAAATTACTAGCAGAAAGAGTAGTAGTAGAGCGAAAAAAACGTAAAGTTGGCGAAGTTATTGTCCGCAAAGAAATAGAAACGCGGATGGTAGAAGTACCAGTACGGTATGAGAAGCTGATTGTAGAACAGGTTAATCCAGAACACAAGCAAATAGCTGAAATTAATTTAGGACAAGAAACTCTTGCCGATCGCAAATTGAATTCCTGGGATGTTGGTGTAAAAAACCAAAGTGTAGGTGAATTGACAGTAACAGGTAGATTTGATTCGCCTAAAGTTGCCAGTTTATTATTAAACGCGATCGCCCGCGAACGCCAACATGGATGTCAGCAAATTCGGGTTGAAATTGTCGTAGACAGTCCAGAAAAACAAAAGCTCTATCAAGAATGGTGCGATCGCTGTTCTCAGTAAGAAGGGAGCAGGGAGTAGGGAGCAGGGTGTTAGGGTGTAGGAAAGAGGGTGTAGAGTGTGGTGGGGAGAATTCAAAAAGAATTTTGACTTTTAACTTTTGACTTCTAGCCAATCGCTTTGTAGCAAGATACATAATCTTGGTACTATAAATGCTTGCAGCCAAGATCTAAACAAAATTTAAAGATATGACGAGCGATCGCATAGATGGTATTGCTCCCCACGGCGGACAATTAATTAACCGCATTGCCAACCACGCACAGCGTCTAGAATTCCTAGACAAGGCTGATTTTCTGCCTAGAGTCCAGTTAGACGAACGGGCAGTTTCCGATTTGCAAATGATTGCAATTGGTGCATTCAGTCCCTTGACTGGATTTATGGCACAAGCAGACTATCAGTCAGTCGTTGACAATATGCGCCTGAGTAACGGTCTACCTTGGTCAATTCCCATTACTCTCTCTGTCAGTGAAGAAGTTGCAGCACCACTGAAAGAAGGTAGCTTAGTCCGGCTAGACGATAAAAGCGATCGCTTTATTGGAGTTTTAGAACTATCACAAAAGTACCGTTATGACAAAATCCGTGAAGCAGTCAGCGTTTACCGCACCGATGACGAAGCACATCCTGGCGTAGCCGTTGTTTACAACCAAGGTGAAGTTAACCTAGCGGGTTCCATTTGGTTGTTACACCGCGATCCACACCCTTTATTTCCCGACTATCAAATCGATCTAGCCAAATCCCGCGAACTTTTTAGAGAAAAAGGTTGGCGCACAGTCGTTGGTTTTCAAACACGTAACCCCATCCATAGAGCGCACGAATATATTATCAAGTGCGCCCTCGAAATTGTTGATGGTTTATTCCTACACCCATTAGTAGGGGTAACAAAAAGTGATGATATCTCTGCCGAAGTGCGGATGCAGTGCTACAAACTCATGTTGGAATTTTACTTCCCTGAAAGCAGAGTCATTCTAGCAATCAATCCTGCTTCCATGCGCTACGCGGGTCCACGGGAAGCAATTTTTCATGCTCTCATCCGCAAAAACTACGGCTGCACCCACTTCATTGTCGGACGCGATCATGCTGGAGTAGGAGACTACTACGGTACGTATGACGCTCAACATATTTTTGACGAGTTTGAGCCAAAAGAATTAGGAATTATGCCATTAAAATTTGAACACGCCTTCTACTGCAAGCGGACTCTGCAAATGGCAACTACCAAAACCAGCCCTTCTCGACCCGAAGAACGAATTCACTTATCGGGAACAAAAGTCAGGGAAATGTTGCGGCGGGGTGAATTGCCACCACCAGAATTCTCCCGACCGGAAATTGCAGCAGAACTAGCTAAAGCCATGAATATTACCCAATATGAGATTTAATTGGTCATATGTGAGTGGTTGGTGGCTAGTTGGATTGACACATGACGTTAGCCGAACTTGCTCCTCTGCCCAAAAGCATTTAATAAGCATAATTTTGAACTAACCTTGTGTGTCATTACATCTAGTAGCTAGTAGTAGAATTCTTCATCTAGTCACCAGTCACTAGTCACTCTCTTGCTGATAACTAATAACTGACTCCCTAGTTTATTGATAGGCTGGTAGCTGGTGAAACCAGTAGTAGCTGATAGCTAAAATGAAGCGGCGAGATTTTCTGAGACGATTAGCTCAAGCGATCGCAACATTGGGTGTGGTTGATGCTGGGTGGCTGCGAATAGGCGATCGCTATGCCCATGCACTCGCCCAGCCAACGGGACGGAAATTAGCTCTCTTGGTAGGGATTAACCAATATCCCGCTACTTTGTCTTTGGGCGGTTGCCTAACAGATGTGGCACTACAAAGAGAACTGCTCGTTCACCGATTTGGGTTCAATCCAGCTGATATTCTTACCCTTACCGATCGACAAGCCACTCGAAAACAAGTTGAAGCTGCTTTCCTAGAACATCTCACGCAGCAAACCAAAACTGGGGATACCGTTGTTTTTCACTTTAGCGGCTACGGGCGGCGGGTTTTGAATTCGGAATTCGGAATTCGGAATTCGGAATTCGAGACAACCAACAATCAATTTCCTGTCAATAGTTTAGTTTGCGCTGATGGTGAAGATCTTCTAGATGAGACTTTATGGCTGCTGTTGCGATCGCTGCCGACTAGACAAATTGCAACTTTTCTCGATACGAGTTTTGGCACTCCTGTTAAGATTCTTCCAGCTAACTTGCGCGTGCGCTCTTTTCCGCAAACGCTTCCAGGACAAGTAAGCGCAGCCGAACTTGCTTTTCAACAACAGCTTCAGCAAGACTTCCTTTGCCAAGGCGTTTTAGATCGGATTATTTGCGGAAGTATAGATGCTTCAATTAAACCTACACCAACTGCAAATATTCCTGGTGTTGCGATCGCCGCAGCTAGTCCTACCCAAAGTGCTATTGAGACAGCTTGGAATGGTTTTAGCGCCGGACTGTTTACCTATGCCTTAACTCAACACCTCTGGGAAGCGACTCCAGCGACAACAGTACAAGTCAGTCTCAGTCGTGTCAGTGGCACAGTAGAGCAATTAGTAGGTAACGAGCAGCAGCCACAAGTCAACAGTCAAAAAAATCCTCAGTCCACTCTCACTGACTACCTCAGTCAGGAACCCAGCATAAGTGCTGATGGTGTTGTCATGGCTGTAGAAGAAGACAAAAAGAGCGCTCAGTTATGGCTGGCAGGACTACCACCTACAGTTCTTGCCTACTACGAGGCTGGCTCTAAATTAAATTTGGTTCCTGCTTTAGAGCAGGGAGTAGGGAGTAGGGAGCAGGGAGTAGGGGAAGCAACAACCAACAACCAACAACCAACAACCATTCAACTACAAGTGCGATCGCGGAATGGATTAATTGCCAAAGCTCAAGTCGTGGGTGCTTCTGGCAATGATTCTCCGCAAGTCGGACAGTTAGTACAAGAAGCCGTCAGAGTTTTACCCCGTAATCTTCGCTTGATTATTGCTCTCGATCCGAGCCTAGAACGCATCGAACGGGTAGATGCTACCAGTGCATTTGCTGCTATGCCTTTCGTGTCCCTTGCTACGACGAGCGAACAATTAGCAGATTATGTATTTGGTTTAGTTCCCCCGCCGAAATCGGCAGAAACACCAATTGTCGCAAATGCTGGTTCGCCTGCATCTCGCTACGGTTTATTTACACTCGATCGCCAACCGATCCCCAATACAGCCGGAGAATTCGGCGAAGCGGTAAAAGTTGCCGTGCAACGGTTGTCACCTAAGCTACAAATTCTCTTAGCTGCTAAAATTTGGCGGCTGACAACCAACGATGGTTCTTCTCACCTCAACGTCAAAGCAACTTTGGAAATGCTCGATCCCGAAAACAGAGTGTTAATGCAACGGGAAACCCTGCGATCGCCACAAGAAGAATCACCGACTCTTATCGGAAAACTCAAAAAACAACTTCCGACTTCCCCCGATACTATTCCTGCTATACCAATCGGTAGCCGCATTCAATATCGAGTCCAGAATAACGGCGATCGCCCGGTGCATTTACTCTTACTGGGCTTAGATAGCAGCAAAAGCGCGATCGCCCTTTACTCTTCTCAATTACCTACCGATAATAACGAGTCTAATTCTAAGCCAATTCTTGAGGATATAGAAATTGCGCCAGGAGAGACGGCGATCGTACCGCAATCCACAGCTAATTCTACCTGGATGATTCACAAACCATCTGGGTTGGCAGAGCATCAACTGATTTTTAGTAGTGCCAGCTTTACGCAAACCTTAGCAGTCTTGGCAAATACCGATCGGGATCTCGACGAGCCAGAACACATTGGAGTTTTATCCAATCCCTTGGACGTGATTCAAGCTGTCATGAAAGATTTACAGGATGCTAGTGCGATCGCCCCTCCACGCATCACTGCTAGCGCCAGCAATGACGCTGTTAGCCCTTCTTCAGATACTTACGCTCTTGATGTCAACGACTGGGCAAGTCTGAGCTTTGTTTACCAAGTCGTATGAGTAGAAACGCGATCGCGTTTCTACTCAAAATATGTCTCCCAGGTGGCTACTAACTGCTGAGCTGCATCCGTGCCTTCAGCCGGGAACTCCTCTAAAAATTCTTTATCCGTACTGGAGTTGTAGGGTCCTTCTTTCAGTTCCAAAATTATCGTATCTGGAGCTAGAGCAATTGCTGTATGGTAAGTTGCTTCAGGAAGTTCAAGTCCCCACACTGCACCACTAGCACTAACAAGTTCTGTCGTGACAATCTCACCTCGATCGTTCATAACTAACATTCCTAGCGCACCTTGGCAAACTAGAAAGAACTCAAACCCGTTTATCCCACCATCGCGACAGTGACGGTGCGGACGAACATAAGTACCAGGCTGGAGAATATTTACAAAGCGCTGTACTTTTTCCGATCCATCATGAAAGCTATAAGTCTGGCGCAAGCGCGGACTTTGACGCGCTTGAGTAGCAATTCGCTCGATTAACTCCCGATCCAAGCGCTTGATAGGTAAAATCTGCATTTCAATCTCCTGCGATCGCCCTTACTGCACGTTCTCTAGAAATTTACCTAGATGCATTACCCATAGTCAAATGCTCGTGTGAGATTAGCTTCTACAGATGGGAATACTGGAGGTAAGCAATTAACAGCGATCGACTATTCTATCCCTTACCCCTCAGCTCCCTAGAAATGAATGAGACAACAGTACAAAACTTTATCCAACTGATTTCTGCACGTACGGGTTTGCAAATTCGCCCGCAAGATCGCCAGGAGCTTTGTCAAAAACTAGAGACACGGATGAAGGTTTTGAAACTGGATGCTCCAGAAAAGTACTATCAACTATTACTAAGATCGACTGAGCAATCGAAGCTGGAAGCGATCGACTCCAGTAGCGAAAGAGAATGGCAAGAGCTACTCGGTTTATTAACAGTTGGCGAAACTTATTTTTTTCGCGACCAAGGACATTTTAAGCTACTCAAGCATCAAATTTTACCTGAGTTGATCGAGAGTAAAAGAAAGGCTTGTCTTCATTCTTTAACACAAAAGCCAAGTCTGAGAATTTGGAGTGCAGGATGCTCCAGCGGTCAAGAACCTTATTCTATTGCAATTTTAGTCAAAGAACTCATTTCCGATCTCAGCGACTGGGAAGTTTTTATATTTGGAACCGATATTAATTTAGAAGCAATTGAAAAAGCACAACGAGGCATTTATGAACCTTGGTCTTTCCGTCAAGTAGATCCTCAAATTCAGAAGCACTATTTTCAACAACGCAAACTCGGTTGGGAACTCGATCCAAAAATTCGCCGTATGGTGAAATTTCGGTGTAGTAATTTGTTGCAAGATTCCTTCCCTAGTTCAACTCTCAATATCCACGATATGGATATTATTATTTGCCGTAATGTCTTTATTTATTTTAGTTTTAATGCGATCGCTACCGTCATCGAGAAGTTTTATCAAACCCTCAGACCGAATGGATATTTAATTGTCGGTCATACAGAACTTTCAGGACAAAATCTCAGTAAATTTCAACTTAAGGCTTTTACAGAATCTATAGTCTATCAACGGCAAAACACATCAACCGAAGCGAAAAATATACCAGATTTCGCCTCCATTCAAAGCTTAAATAAACAAGCAGAAATTACCGAAACTCTTCGTAAACCTATATCTTATCAGCCAATAGAATTCAAACTCAGTTATCCTAAAAATGACGTTCTAAAACCGAAGCCAATATCACCGCGATCGCCTGTTGCCTTACCTGCGATCGTCTCTCAATTTACCTCCGATCTCGCCACAGCAAAAACACTCTTTCAAGCAGGAGAATATAGCAGAGCTATCCAAGCAGCTCAAACACTGATTTATCAACATCCTCAATCTTTTGAAGCTTATTATTTAATTGCTCAATCCTGGGCAAACCTCGGTAATTACGAACGCGCAACTCACTACTGTCAGCAAGCCACACAGCTCGACAATTTATCTGAAAAACCTTATTTTCTATTAGCGCGAATTGCTGAGGAACAAGGAGATTTAGAACAAGCAAAAATATTCTTAAAAAAGATTATTTATCTTACTCCTGAATCTATAGCTGCCTATCTAGAATTAGGCTCGCTTTATGAAAAAGCAGGCGATCGCCAGCGAGCCAACAAAATGCTAGCTACAGCCTTAGAACTTCTGAAAAAACTATCTCCCACAAGTGCGATCGAACCTTACGATCGAGTCTTAGCAAATGAACTAATTACTAAAATTAAACAGACTTTAGCAATATAATACAACCTACAACCGCAAAGGCGAGCATAAAGGCGATCGCTTTTAGAACGTAGGAGCAACAGATAATGAGGGAAAACTGGCTAATCTTAGCTACTGGTGGCTTATTTTCTGGTATTCTTGCCGGATTATTAGGTATCGGTGGTGGTACTGTTCTCGTTCCCTTACTAGTTACTCTAGGTTACGCACCCATACAAGCAGTTGCTACGAGCAGCTTGGCAATTTTAGTCACTTCTATTTCTGGTAGTATCCAAAACTGGCGCATGGGTTACTTTAACTGGAAGCGGGTGAGCTTGCTAGGATTTCCTGCGGTTGTAACTTCACAAATTGGCGTGTATGTGGCTAGTCGCATTCAACCATACATCCTGCTACTGGCTTTTGGTATTTTATTACTCATCAATATTTATTTAGTTAACTTGCGCCAGCACCTCACGACTAAACAGACTTCGACAGAGACGCAATTTAATCCTTTACCTGCTCGACTTTTCACCGGAGGAACAGCAGGTATTCTCGCTGGATTATTTGGTGTAGGTGGAGGGGTGATTATGGTTCCGCTTCAAATGTTACTTTTAAAAGAAGAAATCAAAGTTGCAATTCAGACGAGTTTAGGTGTAATTGTAATTACAGCTATCTCTGCAACTGTCGGTCATACCGTAACAGGTAATGTATTATTTATACCAGGTTTACTATTAGGTTGTGGTGGTTTATTGGGGGCGCAAATTAGTACTCGCGTTTTACCTAAGCTACCAGATCGAATAGTTAGTTTTGTGTTTCGTCTATTTTTGGGCATATTATCAATCTATGTTTTTTGGCAGGCTTGGCAATCTTATTCTGCTTCATGATTAAGTATGTGTCGCTTGTCAATTGTCTTGAGTTAATAGACAAAATAATGAGAATTTGAAGTCGCTTTTAACATTAGTAGCAAAATGCACCCATAAAGAGTTACAGAAGTTACAGTTTTGTATAAATTACTGATTTTAACAGTATTTTTGAGTCACACATTTTTTAAGTCTTGATGAAAATTTGAGTTATTAAAATACTGTAATAACACTGAAAAACCTTATCTTATCTTTATAATTCGGTATTGCTACCGATACAATTACTTTTTGCTGTTTGCCATACTAAAAACGCAGCAATATAGCAAAAAGCGCTTCATATTTAGATGACAATTCGAGCGAGCTGTGCTGTTTCTCTTGCTACACAACTTTCACGGCTAAGCAAACTATGTCGCCTAATCAGTATCAAGCACAGGAATTATCTAATCTATTAGAAAATATCCAAGCTAAACAAGCAAGCGGTGTTTTGTATATAGATGCACACGTCGATTCAGAAAAGCCGGCAAAATCTCGCGTGCTGATTTGGAAAGATGGACGCACCCTCTACGGCGGTAAAGCAGTTCCAGATGCTCAAGGCTTAGTCAAATTGTTAGAACAAAAACTGAGTCGAGAATGGGTAGCTTCTGCTGTAGCCTTCGCAATGCGCCAAGTTCCAGAGGAAGCATCACTTCGCGATGTACTAGAGCGTTTGGTGCAAATGCAGCTGTATAACTGGGAACAAATTGAGTCTGTTATTTACAGTCAGTTGAGATTAACTGTAGAACAAATTTTACCATATCCAGGTAGGTTTCAATTTGATAGTCATAACCAGCTAAATTTTTGTCGTGGCGTTGAATTGTCAAAGCTAATGCTAGATATTACTCAGCGCCAGGAACAATGGTACAGCTTCAAACCTACTATTATGTCAATGGATGCAGTGCCGAGTTTAAAACCCGATACTTTAGCTAATATTACAGAGCCAAATATACGCAAACATTTACAAGAATGGGTTAACGGACAGCGATCGCTAGTGGATATCGCTGAAGGTTTGAATAAAGATCCGTTAAGTATAGCAAAATCTTATGTAAATTGGATACAAGCAGGCTGGTTAGATATAGCAAATAACAACACTAATACAACTCAAATCTCTTTATCTACAGTTTTAGCTGTAGATGACAGTGCTGTCATGCAACAACTGATCAAACGAGCGCTGACGGGTTATTGCCAAGTTATATTAGCTAGTAATGCTGTAGATGCTCTAAACGTCATTTATCACGAAAAAATTTCCCTATTGCTACTCGATGTTTCTATGCCAGAGATAGATGGCTTAGAGCTTTGTCGGACTGTGCGTAGTATTCCTCAGTTTCGCGATTTGCCAATTATTATGGTGACAGCAAGAGACGGTTTTTTTGATAAAGTTAAGGGTAAATTTGCTGGTTCTAACGACTATTTAACCAAGCCATTTGATGCAGAACAGTTACGTCAGATAGTAGGCAGATATATCGGATTAGGAATTAGCTCTAATAATAACAAAGACGCAGTTACGTTTGATTTGTCTAATCAAAGTTAATCGTTACATTTTTTCACAAGCTCTATCGAGCAATATTTCTGTGTCAAATTCAAATAACGAGTTTATTAATATCAGTATTTATCAATAACTATGTCAATTATTCAAGTGACAACAGCAAATGGAAACTAAACCTTATCTAATTTTCAGCTTGCATGACTTGCGGTATGGAATTGATGCGACTCTCGTACAAGAAATTTTTCTGCTGCCAGAGTTGAATCCTATCATTGAAGCACCAACTGATATTGTAGGCATTCTCAATTTGCGTTTTCAACTCATACCCGTAATGCATCTCGGTATGCGTTTAGGATATAAAATGCAGAATTGCCACCTCAGCGATAGCGTTATCGTTCTACAATGGCAAGATTTACAGATTGGTATTATTGTTAATTCTGTTTCTGAAGTCACAAATATTAGTCCTGAAGTTATAGAAACAAATATTTCATACGGGCGAGTCAAAGAGTCTACAGCTCGATTTATTCATAGTATTGCTAAGCTAGATGCAGATATGGTCATGTTGCTAGACCCAGAGCAACTCATCTGCTCTGCTTCAGTTGAAGATATTTTACCAGTATTAAACAGCGATTCAGGTGAGATAGAAACTCATGGCGATCGCTCTCAAGTAAAAGAGAAAGAAATACATTTCAACCATTTAAACGATCGGGAAAGCATTCATAAGCATAGTTTTTACGATTTATATTATCCACAAGTTACCCCACAAGAAAAAGCAATTTTTCGCGAACGGGCTGAGAACTTGAGACGGCAAGCTGAGAGTTCTGATTTTACAGGACTCATACCATTAGCAGTTTTCGGTCTTAACGATGAATATTTTGGACTAGATTTAGATATCGTGCGAGAATTCACCAACATTCGTCATGTGACTCAGATTCCATGCTGCCCAGATCGTATTGTTGGCAACATGAATTTACGCGGAGAAATTGTCACTTTAGTAGATATCCGTCAAGCTTTAAACTTATCGCTCGATCGCGATCGAACTACCTCAAAAGCCATTGTCATTAGTTTTAACGAGACGATCGCCGGAATACCTGTAGATGAAGTTTTTGATGTGATGTATCTCCGTCCATCAGATCTGACCCCAGTACCAGTAGCAGTACATTCCGCTAACGATGAATATCTCAGAGGTAATGCCCCCTATTTAGAAAAAATGCTTACCGTGCTTGACTTACCTCAGCTTTTATCTAAGAACAGCTTAGTTGTAGACGAAGAAATTTGACAATTTTATGATAGACGATCCCGAACTCAGAGATATATATAAAACAGCTTGTGCCGAACGGATGCAGAAATTGGAAGAGTGCTTAATGCACTTAGAAAAACATCCAGGCGATCGCGAGCAATTAGAAGATTTTTTGCGCGAAATTCACACTCTCAAAGGAGACTCTCGAATGCTGGGAGTACAGGGTGTTGAAACGCTGACACATCAAATTGAAGAAGTACTAGCTGGAGTCAAGCGGGGTGAGAGCAACTTAACCGTAGAATTGTGCGATCGCCTTTATCAAGGACTCGATGCCATGCGTCAGTTCGTCCATGAGGCGGTTACGGGTGTTGCCCCAAGCATCAATCTTTTTTACGTCCTCGCCCGATTGATGGGAGCGCAGTCTAGTCCTGCAAGTGAAGACGAGGAACTATTACCTGCTGAAACTCCAATATTTACCGAACCTGTAGCCACCGCAGACATCCCGCTATTTGAGAACGATCTATTTCCCGAACCGCCCGTTACTGCTTTAGAAGACGATCTATTCTCCGAACCGTCCTTTACAAAACCATCTGAAGCGATCGCTGCATCATTTGACCTACTCGACGACGATTTCTTCTTGCCCGAACCTCCTGTATTACCGAAGGTTCTCCCTACACCTGCATCACTGCCAGTTAAACAGCCTGAACCCGTACCCATCCCCGAAGCTAAAGCCAAGCCGCAGCCAGCTCTAGCAGCCGAAGCAAGCGAGACAGCCCAAACCAGTAATCATCAAATCGATACGATTCGAGTCGAACCGCAAAAGCTCGATACATTGATGACTCAAGCGGGTGAGTTAACAGTGACTAAACTACGAATTGCTCAACGCATGGGTGAAATTGAAGAAATTCTCACCCTCTGGGAAGAGTGGAGCCGGGATGCTTTTGTCCATCGCTCGGTGTTTGACAAGATAGAGCGTGGCTTACAAACCAACAACATCAAGCAATTGCAGAACTTTCAACATCGGTCGGAGCAACGGTTAGAACGCCTCGGCTCTCTGATTAACCATCTGAAAAGCACAGCTTACGAAGACACCGCTCGGTTAGATATTGTCACTGGAGAATTAGAATCGGGTATCAAGACTTTACGCCTTTTACCTCTATCGAATATGTTTGCGCTTTTTCCCCGTCTCGTCAGAGATTTAGCCAAGCAGCAAGGTAAGGAAATTAATCTAGTCATTGAAGGCGGAGATACCAAGGCAGACAAACGAATTCTAGAGGAAATGAAAGACCCATTGCTGCACCTGTTACGCAATGCAGTCGATCACGGTATTGAGACACCTCAAGAACGGGAAAACTCGGGTAAACCACGCACGGCAACTATCCACTTGCGAGGGTATCAAACTGCTAGCAGTATTGGGATTGAAGTTACAGACGATGGGCGCGGTTTGAATATCGATAGCATTAAACGCACAGCAGTGCGACGGGGACTCCACCGTGAAGAAGAATTGGAAGCCATGACGACAGCTCAAATTCAATCACTGATTTTTGCCCCTGGTTTCTCGACTCGAACGACAGTGACAGAAATTTCTGGTCGCGGGGTTGGTTTAGATGTGGTGCGGGCAAATGTCGAAAGAATGAAGGGGACGATTCAAATCGAATCTTTGCCTGGGATGGGCTGTGAGTTTCGGATCAAATTAGATACGACGTTAGCCACTACTCAAGTTTTAATTGTGGAAGTTAATCGCATGTCCTACGCACTGCCAGTGGAGTTCGTACAGACAAACTTACTCGTGTCTCGGCAAGATATCTTTGCTTTGGAAGGCAGTCAAACGATCGCCATTGAAGGTCAACCAATCTCTGTGGCTTGGCTTGACGATCTACTAGAATTGCCCGCGATCGCTCCCAGTCTCAAGTCTGCTGCCAAAATGCTACCTTGTGTCGTGCTGCAAGTCGGCGGCGATCGCCTTGGGTTGTTAGTAGATGCTCTACTCGATCGGCAAGATATCGTTCTAAAGCCGCAAAGTAAATTACTTAAGCGCATTCGGAACGTAACTGGTGCAACTATCCTCGGCACAGGTGAAGTTTGCATGGTTCTCAATCCTCAAGATTTACTCAAATCCGTACAGAAGAAGCCTGTCGCCATACATACCAGCGAATTCCAGCAGGTACAAACCAAGCAAAAACTGCTGTTAGTCGAAGACTCAATTATTATCCGCACTCAGGTCAAGCGCTTGCTAGAGGGTGCTGGTTATGACGTGACTGCTACTGTAGATGGGGCAGATGGATTCAACAAGTTGAGGACAGGTAGTTTTGATGCTGTGATCTCAGACGTACAAATGCCGAATTTAGATGGTTTGGGGCTAGCGGCAAAAATCCGCCAACACAAAGAATACCAGGAGTTACCAATTATTCTCGTCACAACTCTTGCCTCTGATGAAGATAAACGTCGAGGTGCAGAAGCAGGAGCAAATGCTTATTTAACTAAAAGTACGTTCGATCAAAAATTACTACTCGATACGCTGAATAGATTGATTTGAAAGTCAAAATTTCAATGGTACTCAACAACTAGAAATAGTAGCGCAAAACTTATTGGTAATTGTGTCAAAAACTAGTTTACCAATTCAAAACTTCACCTAAAAATCGCATCAAATACAAGGAATAACTTTCATGAAGTTTTCATTAACAACTAAAGCAATCGCTTTTTCTATCGCCCTCGGTACGTTGCCAGCTATGGCGATCGGAGTTAGCAACTATATTTCTGCTAGTAACAACTATCGCCAAAATGCAATTCAATCGCAAGAATCTCTTACCTTTTCTTTAGCAGATAAGGTCGGGCGTTTTATGTTCGAGCGCACTGGTGATATTCGAGTTATTTCTAGACTGCCAATTTTGAATAATCCCGAAGGCACAAAAGAAATTACTCAGCAGCAAAGACAAAACGTGCTAGATGGATTTATGAGAATTTATGGCGTTTACGACAGTATTGCTGTCATGGATCTGTCGGGGAAAGTGATTTTGCGCACGACTGGAGAAACATCAACGAATTTGGCAGACCGAGATTATTTCAAGGAGGTGATGAGAACTAAACAGCCAGTCATTGTACAACCTAGAAAAACTTCAACTGGTGATGTTGCGATTCACTTAGCTGCACCGATAATTAATGCTAATACAGGCAAAATGATCGGCGTAGTTCGCACCCGTATGCCCGTAAAAAGCTTAGATAGCATTTTGAATGAAAAAATATTCAATGCATCACAGCAGGCGCAACAAGCCGGATCGAGTAGCAAAGAATATCATCTCGTGAGTTCTGATGATAAGTTCTTTGCAGCGCGGGAAGCAGAACAAGTTGGTCACGATGCTAAAGAAGACTTTGCTAGCTTTGTCAAAATGCACGCCGAGAAAAAAATAGCTACAGCGATTGATGTCGATCGCCTTGACAAAACAGAACAATTAGTTTCCTACGCGCCAGTACCAAACATGGAAGGAATGCCAGAACTTGACTGGAGCGTAATTTTAGCAGAAGATACAAAATCTGTATTTGCTGGGCAGCAGCAACTCATCACCAACTTATTGTTAGGAACTGGGATTACTTTATTGGTTGCTGGTGGGTTAGCAATTCTATTCGCCAGCCGTACAGCTAAACTAATTCAACAAATTGCCAATGCTGTCGCTTCCTCCTCTACTGAAATTGGAGCAACAGTCGAGCAACAAGAACGCACCACCACCGAACAAGCAAGTTCTGTCAACCAAACTACCGTCACTGTAGAAGAACTAGGTGCGGCTTCTCGCCAATCTGCCGAACAAGCTGAAGCCTCTGCTGCTGGGGCGCGTCAAGCCTTAGAACTCGCCGATAACGGTAGCAAAGCCGTACATCAAACGATGGCAGAAATGTCCACCGTCCGCGATAAAGTTGGGGCGATCGCCGAGCAAATTATGCGATTATCAGAACAAACGACTCAAATTGGTAGTATTTCCGATTTAGTTGCAGATGTTGCCAACCAAACCAATATGTTAGCCCTCAATGCAGCAGTAGAAGCAGCACGGGCAGGCGAACACGGTAAGGGATTCGGTGTCGTTGCAGGCGAAATTCGCAAACTTGCCGACCAAAGTAAGAAATCTGCCGAGAAGATTAATGCATTAGTTAACGACATTCAAGCTTCAATTAACGGCACTGTAATGGCGACGGACGAAGGCACAAAATCAGTTGATTATGGACTGCGCTTAGCCCAAGGAACCGTAGAATCCTTCACCGGAGTCGCAGATGCCGTTAACCACGTTTTCCTCAACAGCCAACAAATTTCCCTCAGCGCCAAGCAGCAAGCGGTTTCCGTGCAGCAAGTCGTCTCAGCAATGAACGAAATCAACCTCGGTGCAAAAGATACGGCGGCTGGCATCAACCAAGTTCGCGTTTCAACTCAGCAACTCAATCAAGTCGCCCAACAATTGCAGGCAATTGTTTAGAAAGAAGTCAAAAGTCAAAAGTCAAAAGTCAAAAGTCAAAAGTCAAAACTTTTTTACCGATCGCTCCCAACTCCCTAGTACGGGCGCACTGCTGTGCGCCCCTACCGACTCCCAACTCCTATACGAGCGCACTGCTGTGCACCCCTACCGACTCCCGACTCCTATACGGGCGCACTGCTGTGCGCCCCTACCGACTCCCAACTCCCTAGTACGGGCGCACTGCTGTGCGCCCCTACCGACTCCCAACTCCCTAGTACGGGCGCACTGCTGTGCGCCCCTACCGACTCCCTGATAACTGATAACTGATAACTGATAACTGCCATGACACCAATTAAAGTTTTATTAGTCGATGACTCTCCCGTTGCTATGAGCATTTTCCGTAAAGTGCTTGATTCTGCACCAGAAGTGCAGGTTGTAGGTACAGCTCAAGATGGTGCAGAAGCTTTGAATTTAATTCCTAGAGTACAACCTCAAGTAATTTGTACGGATTTGAAAATGCCCAAAATGGACGGTTTGGAATTCATTAAACAAGTCATGGCAAAGTCTCCATTACCAATTTTAGTTTTGAGCGATGCCGTCCAAAAGCAAGATATTGATAATGTGTTCCAAGTTTTGCAAGCTGGAGCCGTTGATGTGATGCCTAAACCCCTATCTGTCTCAACCGCAGATCAAGAAGAACTGAAGCGGCAATTAATTACCAAAATTCGAGTTTTGGCAAGCAAACAAGTCAGCGCTAAACCACTCACATAATCGTTACAGGAAGTGCGCCAACAGAATATCTGCGCGGTGTAGAGACGTTATATGTAACGTCTCTATGCCATTTGTATCACTTTTGTACGGTTGATTCGAGATCCAATTGATGTCAAAATTTCCAGTAAAAGTTTTATTAGTTGAAGATTCACCTGTTGTCCTGGCAATTCTGAAAAAGCTATTAGCTGCTACATCAGAAATAGAAGTTGTTGGCACGGCTAGTAACGGTCAGGAAGCTTTGGAAAAAATTCCAGAGCTGCAACCTAACGTAATTTGTACAGACCTACACATGAGAAAAATGGATGGTCTGGAGTTTACCAAACAGGTGATGGCAAAACACCCTTTACCAATTCTAGTTATCAGCAGTTCGGTACAGGCAAGCGACACCAGTACGATTTTTCAGTTGTTACAAGCTGGAGCGATCGATGTCTTTCCCAAACCTGCAATGGGAACACCTTCAGAGTACGATCGCATTAAGCAAGAGTTAATTACCAAAATCAAAGTGCTTTCTGGTGTCAGCGTCTTCACCAAACCATTGAAGCAGCCCGTACTCTCGATCGCAGCTCAACCCCTAGTTCAAGGTAGAATTTTAGGATCTTATAGTAGGTTATCCTCGATTCGGATGGTGGCTGTTGGCGCTTCTACAGGTGGTCCTCAAGCATTACAGAAGCTTTTTAGCCATCTACCAAGTCACTTTCCAGCCCCCATTATTTGCACTCAGCATATTAGCGAAGGATTTTTGCATGGATTGGTGAGTTGGCTAGCAACTGAGTGTCAAGTCAAAGTTAAGATTGCTCAAAATGGGGAAATTCCATCACCGGGAACGATTTATTTTGCACCAGAAAAGTGTCACTTAGAATTTAGTTCTCTAGGCAAATTTACGCTTAACCGAGCAACTGGCGCTGTAGACGGTCACTGCCCCTCAGTTACAGTCATGTTTAAATCTGCTGTCCAATTTTACGGTAAGGGAATCATGGGCGTGCTACTAACAGGAATGGGTAGAGATGGTGCTATGGGAATGCAAGCGATCGCCCAAGCTGGAGGAACGACAATCGCCCAAGATGAAGCAACCAGTATCGTATTCGGAATGCCAAAAGAAGCGATCGCATTAGGAGCCGTGCAACACATCTTACCAATCCAAAGCATAGCTCCCTTCGTGCTGAGTCGAGTTTTTAGTAAGTAATAGTTATCAGGGAGCAGGGAGCAGGGGGAAAGAGAGCTGAGGGAGCGATCTGGGAGCTGAGGAGCTGAGGGGGAGAATACTTACCAACTACCAACTACCAACTACCCATTACCCATTACCATTCATTCAGAAGCTTCAAACAACCACTTCCTAACTCGTTCCATGCTTTGCCAATCTGGTTTGCGGCTCATGCCATCGGCAATGTTTTGCTTGACTTCATCCCGCATATCGGAATCAATCATGATGAACTGCATGGCGCGATCGACGTGTTCTCGCACGCCTTTTTGTCCGGTTTCCAGCATTGCTACGGCAAGGTTAACTCTGGACTGGGCATCTTGGGGATGTAACTTAACTGCCTTTTGCGCCGCTTTGAGGGCAGCATTTGATTTATCGCGTAATAAATACAACCACGCCAAACAAGTCCAAGCAGCGCTGCTTTTGGGAGCGCGATCGCAAATGTCTTGAAAAACTGGAATTAACTTCTCTGGTTCTTCGCCAGCCTTGTAGCGTTCGAGTGCTGATTCAAAGAGGGATGCAACTGTGTCAGTCATTGTCAACGGCAGGAATTTGGGTAATGGGTAATGGGCAACGGGTAATGGATACACAACTACCAATTACCTATTACCTATTACCACTCAGCCATTATATTAAACACCAAACGATTTCCCGCAGCCACAAGTTTGATTGGCGTTGGGGTTCGTGAATTGGAAGCCGCCACCGATCATGGCATTACTGTAATCTAGCTGTAAGCCATAGAGGTATAAGATGCTTTTGCGATCGCACACGATCTTGAAGCCTTCGTAATCGTAGACTTCATCATCGGCTCTAACTTTACTAATATCTTCAAAATCCATCATGTAAGACATTCCAGAGCAGCCACCCTGACGCACTCCCACCCGCAAGCAGAGGTCTTGCCCTTGGCGATCGCGCAGAAATGAAATGTGTTGCAGAGCTGCTTGGGTTAACTGAATGCCTCGCTGTTGAGACTGGGTTGCTGATGTCATAGACTGTTACAACTCCTGGTATGGTTTTAGAATGCAATATGCAGCTTTTTCGTCCATTGTAACGGCAACCGAGGTGCGGTTTGAGAAATTGTCAACGATCCTGACCAAAGCACCACAAAGATTTCTATCCTAGAATTGATAGGTCTAATTGGATGAAACGGGATCGGGGAAAATACAACTCCTGTTGGCTGAGGCAAGGCTGCCAATTGCTTAACTACAACTCCCACACCTAAGTAAGATCGAAAGTTTGCACTGTCTCCCTGATTGGCTTGGTTGGTCTATGACAACTTCGTTAAATAGCTCCACGCGACGGCGTTTGCAGAAATTGAATCAAATTCCTTGTGTCTGGGAGGGCGATCGCCGCACGTTATCAGCGCCAAGCCCAAGAGGGGACGCAGAGGCAGGGAGCGAGTGTATTTTGTGGGTCGATGGCTCTCAAGGAGTCGTGCGGGCAATGGATGTCGTGGCTACCGACAGCGGACCCGAAGTTGTCGTGCGCACGCTGTTGCGGGCAATGGAGCATCCCAACAGTCCCGCCAAACCCGCTCGTCCTCAAAAAATTGTCGTGCGCGATCGCGAAATTCAGTTTTATTTGCGCGGCGTGTTACAAGAATTAGACATCGCAATCGATTACGTCCCCGATCTACCGCTAATTGATGAATTGTATCGCGGCTTTGAAGAATTTGGGGAAGCTCATCCCCCCGAATTACCACCTCAATATGCCACCGCCCTCAAGAAGAAAGCATTTGAGATCTGGCAAGCTGCTCCTTGGGAGTTGTTAGAAGAACACCAAATTATCGCCGTCAAGCTTAACCATTTTGACATCGAAACCCTATATATTTCCGTGATGGGAATGTTGGGGATGGAATATGGCATTTTGCTCTATCGCTCTGCTGAATCCTTGCAAAGATTTCGGGCGAAAGTTTTGATTGAAGAAGATGCCACAGAACAGCTAGAAGAAGCATTTCTCAAACAAGATTGCTTATTTCTCACTTTCGAGCGCTCGGAAGAGATGGATGATGGTGGAGAATTTGTCGATCTAGCAGACCTACCCCTGTCGGAGATTGAGCCATCTTTTGGTAATATCCATCCTCTAGAAGGACTGCGCTCTGTCCTCTATGAGGAGGAGGCTAGTGCTGTCTTTGTTGCTTTGGAAGCTTTAAATCGCTTTTTGCGAAACGAGCGGCGACAACTAGGCGGGAAAACGTTCCCTGAGATTAGCCGCAACTATCGCATTACACTACCTTCATCCCAGTCGGAGAAAAAATCTCAACCCCTCAGCGTGACTGTCTCCACCTTGCCGAATTTGGCTACAGAGTTAGAGGAAATGGCAGATGCAGTTGCAACTGAGGCAATAGAAGCAGAAGATTTGGACAACATGCCTCTATTTCAGTCTTTACGGGACGACCTAATCCCAGAAGATTCTTTTCTCAGTTTGGGGGTTGTGTCTTGGGAAATGGTGCAGCAATTGCGCCAGAAAGTCACCCATCAGCAAGTCGGCAAACCTACAGAAGCAGGAGATGGATTGCCAGTGATTTTGATTCAAACTTCCCGTCCTAAAGCCAAAGAAGCGATTGAGGCTCTCTTGAGTGCGGGAGGACTTAGAGGTATCGGTTTTAATCCCGGAGCAGATCCGTTTGGTGGCGATCGCTATGATTTAGGAGTATTGCAAACCAACAATGGGGAATTATTTTTGTTTGGCGAATTTTTAGAAGACGATCCAGTTCACGTCGTCGCTAGAAAGAAGTGGAACGATCGCTGCAAGCATACCAAAGGCTATTGCGGCTTAATCGTCGCCAGAGGTCTGATGGGTGCTTCGCGGGGACAACCCCAAATGAAAGATATGATGGCTCTATTTGAAGCGCGATCTCTTTCATCTAAAGATTTAGGCATTGGAATGCTTCAGTTAATGCCGCAGATGGAATGAGCGATCGGTTATCAATAAAGAAAGGGTTTGGGGCGTGGGTAATAGGTAATGGCTGGTTGTTGGTTGTTGCACCTGAAGCTCACCTGCCCCTCTGCTCCCTGCTCCCTGCTCCCTAATTTTGCTCTACTTTGTGTTGCTCTAAATTGGCGAGATCGCGAAAAATAATCAAAAATTCTTTATCGCCAATTGTACTAATTCGTGCCTCTTGGTACTGCTGTTTGTCCTTGAAAGAAACCGGAAATTGAAAAATCTGAGTTGCGCCAGTTCTCAGAGCTAATCGAGCATATTCAATCAGCTGTTTTGCCGTTTCTGCTGGTAAGAACTCATTCACGTTCTTACCTAAGATATCTCCATTCAAAATAAATGAATTAGCTTCTTTTGCTGGCATATAACTCAGACACGTACCATCTTGTTTCATCCGCAATATAGAATCTGGCAGCGCTCTTAATATAGTACTACTCGCCGTTTCACTTTCATACAAGGCAGATTGAACTTCTTTTTGTCGCCGCCAGTTCTGAATTAGTTTCTCTACTACGATCGCACCTAATACGCCACAGACCAAGCCGAGAATCCCAATTGGAATTAGCAAGTCTTGAGCAGAAAAATTAGATAGCGATACATCAGACACTGCTACGTTATATTTTTTCAGAACTACTCGTGACGTGATGCCGTACAGAGCGCTACAAAACACAATTAAAAATAAGATGAGTCCCAGCCAAGCCTGTCTGCGGAGTAAAGCAACTGTATTAGCTAAAGCAGAGGGTGATAATGTTTGAACGGGAGATTGCTGCGGTTGCTGTCGCGGAATTTGACTGCCGATTAACGAAGTCATTCTAATTCCAGCAATTAATAGCACTACTAAACCCGAACCTAATAAGAGAATATAAAAGTTACTGAATGTCCCTCCTAAATATAATCCCTGATGAATTTCTAGCAAAAATCCGATTTGCTCTCTAGATAAACCGAGCCAATCCCTTGCTATTGTGTAGGCTACACCTGTTTCGGCGCTGATTGAAAGTGGTAAAAGTAAAATCAATGCAAGCAGCCGGTGGATATTACGAATATTCGATTTTGCTAGCTCCCGATCGCTACTCCGACGATCGAGTAAATGCGTACCTGTTACGCTCATTCCCAATATCCCCAAGCTAGTCAGAATAATGTATATGGGAACGAGACGTTTGCCCAGATATTCACCTTGATGAATTGTCATCAAAACATCACCAACTGAGTTAGAAACTCCAAACCAACTTTTGCCCAAGCGGTATGCAACTCCAGTCAGCGCACTAGCAAGTAGAGGTAAAAAAAGAATTGGAGCAAGCTGACGATGCAGTCTACGAAACTCTACTTCCATAGCAAAAAATAAAACACTCAGGGTAGATTCATCTTACTCTTAATAACGCTATTTAGTAAACTGTTTAATATGACAAATGATTATACTTAAGCTCTTCGATATTGAGAATGACTCCCAATTTTTTGCGCTTATCTAATCTGTAAGTATGAATTCATACAATCAATTGTCGATCGGAGTTAATAGCTCTGAAATTGGAAAACGCGGTACAAAATAGCGCTGACTGCATTTACTGCGAGGCTCGGCGTTTATTAAATTCACGAACTAAATTGCCAAAATTTTGTAATATTTCTGTCTAGCGATAGATGCTTTATTCCTTATGCTACAAACATTTCGCGCTCTAAGTATTAACAAATACTAGATTTCAGTAGCGAAAAATACAATATGTAATTCGATTTCTCTTTTATATTTCAATTTGAGTCATCAAGGGTGCATCTTTACGCTCGGAGTCAATAGTTATTTTTATGAAAGTTATCTCATTACTTTTGATTCAGTCGTTGCAGCGGCAAAAATTTTTTTCTTGTTTCAAAAACGTTTTTCCCGAAATTACAGCGGCTGTACTCGTTCCGGTTATTAGTACAAATAATTTTTATTTTCCTTTTACTGTTTTACTATTTATATCGAGTGCAACATTACTCAGATTGGTTTGGAATAGTGCGATTGTCATTCATGGCTTAGGACATGCGATCGCGATCGCCACTCTCGACCGACAACCAAACGCCCTGAATATTGTCAATATTCTCGAACATAGAAGTATTGCTGTAACTTTGCGATCGCTACTACCTTTTGGGCCAATATTTATTCCTGGATGCGATCGAGCCGATTTATGGGTAGCAGCAGGCGATTTCACTCCGTGGCGGATCAGAATTAAAGCTCTAGGTGGGTTCTGTTTTAATCTTCTGGCTATTGCCATAACATGGCAATTTTCTGCCGATTATTTTGGCGATATTTGGACGAGGGACGAGCGAGCGATCGCTTTGATTAGCGCGTTTTTCAGTCAATCTTTTCTGGGTGCCAATTTGCTCATTATGCTTAGCTCCTGGTCAGATCTGACAGCGTTAGTAACTGGAGTTGCAGAGATTTTTTGCTGCGGTAACTTTGGCTTTTTAGGTCAGCGTCATGCTGACGACGACCCGCGCCAGCTTTTGCCAGAAAGAGTGGTAAACGTCTTTCATGCAATGGGTAGAGAGACAGAAATTCGTGGCGAACAAGCTGGTGGTGGACTGGTTGTGGCAACAAACCGCGATCGTCAGACTGTATTTGTCGGGAAAAAAGTTGTTAACAAAAAAAGAGATAATTTGACAAAATCTCTAGAAACAGCTTTTGCAGCAGAAAGACGCAGAGCAGCAATCGCAGGTATTAAGCCTCTAGAATCGACAGTCATGGGGGTGTGGCACTATCGCTTTGGCACGAGCGGACCCCCGGCTGTATTGGAAACTCACTGGCATGAATGGATGAGCGCCAGACAAGCATCTGTATGGCAATTTCTTGAGGGAGAGTGGGTTCACCAGCACAAAAACGTCAATTATCGCATTACCCATAACGGCGATTTTGATGCTTGGACGCTGTTCGATCGCTCGATTGGAAATACCGAGTTAGGCTGGTGGTTAGAAAGAGTCTTGCATACCCCCAACCACACGCGAGGAGATTCGCCCAAAATTGCGGGCATGATGGATTTACTGGTGACTCAAGGTATGTGGGATGCTTCGGTCAGATTAGCTTATCAACTAGCGATCGCTCCTTCAATCGAGTCAACCTTTGGCGGACAAAAACCTGCCGTTGATGCCCCGAATACAGCCCCTTCTCCGCAAGAGATCGGTAATTGGGCAGCCACGTTTGAAAATATCTTCGTGCTGTATCGCAAGCTGTTAGCAGCTCCAGATTCTCCCGCTTCTAGCCAATACTTTTGTCGTCTAGAACACGATATTTTACAAGCAACGACCAACGATAGCTCGATGAGCCAATGGTCATGGCAAAGAAGAGTCATCTTTGTCAGAACAGCAATTCATGCTTTTTTCCACAACGACTTGTATTTTGCTACCAAAACGTTCATGTCGAGAGCCGAAGGGAGTTTTGGTTTAGTTACGGTTTCTACCCTAGACGAAGGACGACTGGTACTGAGCGCTCAAGGACAACCGATGTCCATTGGCTTCAATTGGCAAGACGAATACATGGTTTATGCTTCTGAACCAGCCGCCGTTGACGCTGTGTTACTAAATCTGCCAGAGTCTTATCGTTTAGATTTAGATCAGAAAATGGGAGAAATTGCAATGGTTACAGCCAAAGACATTGCAGTTTACTCCATGAGCCAAAAGTGCGAAGTCGCTTCATCAGACCTCAAAGATAGATGGATATCAATGGCAGATCATCCCTATCTACCCCACGTTAAATATCCCGAAAACGATGCTATAGATCCAATTGCAGCCGACTGTCGAGAAATTCCGCCAATTCTGGCAGAAATTAGACTATCGTGGCAAAATTCAGCTTCACTCGATCGCCAAAGTGCAGATTATCTGGTTCAACTCTTTTGTGAAAAAGCGCATAAATTCGAGCAAAAGCGGCAAAAAATGGTGCGCGCTGGGTTGACCGGACACATGCAGCAATTACCGTCTGTCGATCTGCTCGTGACTGGAGTAGAAAATAGTTTGTGGCTGGGAGAGAGATTTGCCCAGGATTTAAAGATTGTCTTTCCGTGGCTCAACGTGCGGGTTATCTCTTCCAACGAAGTTTTGCAGCAACTTCAGCACGACTTTAGCAGCTTGCAGCTCGGCAAAGATTCAATCGTCCTAGCAATTACTCAATCCGGTCAAACCTTTCCTACGGTGCAGGCAATTAATACCTTCGACCAGTTGTATCGGCAAGACATCATCGGCGAACTGTTTATCTTGACTGGAGAGTTAAGCAGTTTTTTAGGCTCTCGGGTGATTCAACCGAAGCACTCAAATACCGTGCGTCACAATATCTTTGTCAATGGGAGCGGACGCAGAACTTCCGAACCTGCCACGATCGCAGTTGCCGCAGCTCAACATACTTTAACGGAATTGCTACTTTATCTAGCAAAGCAAGTCAAACATCATTTTCCTGACTCTAGCCCCTTTGGGATGACCTTGACTCAAGAAAGTCTCGCCGCCTTAGAAAAAATGAAGGATGACTTTCTCGATATCAATGTCGTGCAAATTATGGGGACAACTCCCACTGGAAACACAATTGAAACTGCGATCCGAAGAACTCTGATCGCAGGTGGTCGCACATGGGCGCTCCATATCTTAGAAACACCTCTAGCCTGGGGAATTCATACTTTATATGTCGCGATTACAGTTGGATGGGCAATTCCTTTCGGTCAGACAATTCCCCTAGCTAAGACAATCTTGAATCTGATTGTTTGGATAGCTCATATACCTCAAGATGCACTTCTTTTGGGAATAGTCAATCCTGTTGTTAATTTAATTGACATTGCCATATACATTTTCGGTTCGTGGCTCTGGACGCTAGGACTGCGCTATTTTCAAGGCAGA
This sequence comes from Chroococcidiopsis sp. [FACHB-1243], assembly GCF_014696895.1. Lineage (NCBI taxonomy): Bacteria > Bacillati > Cyanobacteriota > Cyanophyceae > Chroococcidiopsidales > Chroococcidiopsidaceae > Chroococcidiopsis > Chroococcidiopsis sp. [FACHB-1243]. Next base: position 46,227 of record NZ_JACJQX010000029.1, read on the forward strand.
CAACTCCTCGCCCGAATTGGCAAAAGAACCTTGGTCATTGGTGATGTGCCTTGGGTGAGCAAATTATTAAAATCCTATGTCAGCAAATTGTTTTCTCTCAGCTATGGCATTGCTTCTTTAGAAGTCCATGGGGCAAATCCATCAGACGATTTATTGCATGATTTTGGACATCGAGTCGTGAGAGGGACTCTGTTATTTCTGGGCGTACCCGATGGTAGGCGGGGACAAAAGCAAAAACACCAAGAAAACGCTGCCATCATGACTGGCAAACAAGCAGACGGCGTGAGAAATATTGATGTGGGACCAGAAGTTGTTGTCATGGGTGCTAACCCTGAAATTGCCCGCAAAGGCTTCAGTAGCGCGCTCGTTTTAGAAGGTAACGATGAGTATTTTTATTTTAGAAATGCCGCTTTTTACTTTAAAGACCAAAATGCCGAAGATCAAAAAGAACTGATTGAGGATTTGAGAGAATCTCGATTTGGGGCTTTTGAGCGGTTACTAGCCAGTTACGTATTTTTCTGGGCTTTAGCGAAAAAAGTCGCTTCATTTCCTTTCCTGCGATATCAGCACTGGAAGTCTCAAAGCCGCACCAAAATCATGACGACTGCCGCACCAGTAGCAGGAATGAGCGTAGCAACACCAAAACAACTTTACCAACCAGACCGAGACGACAAGCCAGAAGTAGTTATCAGTGACTAGCGATTGTTGTTAGTAGTAATGGGTAATGGGTAATGGGTAATGGGTAGTTGGTAATTGGTGAAAGGCGTTCTTGCGCTCTTGCGAGTGGGAAATTTTGAATGCGTGAATGCGTGAATTTTGAGTTGTCTTGCTTCCTCAGCTCTCTTTAGTCCCTAACCGCTTATTCATGTATGATTAGGAGAGCTGTCTGAGTTGAATCAGACACAAATATCAGCTTCTCATACAGCTTGGAGATACACCTATGCTGACGCTTAAGATTGTCGTATATATCGTTGTTGGTTTTTTCTTGACGCTGTTCGTCTTTGGCTTTTTGTCTAATGACCCAGCTCGTAACCCCGGTCGGAGAGATCTCGACTAGGTAATAATAACTAGGTAACGATAAAAAGAAACCTTTACTAGCAAGTGATGTGACAGCGCGTTTGGATTTGCCAACGCGCTCAATTTCTAGCAACAAGCGGTAAAGCTGTGCGTTGGTTGGTTATACTCTGGGCTGGTTGTTTGCATCTTTAGCTGAAATATGACTCAATCTGTGCCACCGCCCAAACCACCCGCTCTCGTTCAACATCTAACACCAAAGCAAATTTTCCCGCCCCGCAGTCGAGAAGAGCGACCTTTTGCTGTTGCTGAATTGTTGACAGCTAAATCTGCTACCTCTCCAGCAGCGACGACCAGAACCGCAGCCGCGATCGCCATAAAAAAGGCTGTGATGTTAGGTTCTGAAGTGACCGTCAGCTATGGTGCGGAGCAGTTTGATATTGCTCAGAAAGATATAGGGATAGAACCAATTGGCACGGAGAACAAAAAACAGAAGGTAGAAGAAAATTTTATCTGCTCCGCTGCCGCTATCTGTCATCGGACTTCTGCTGTCAAAAAACCAGCGCAACCAATCCCTGCTTTTCGCCCGTCTGGGGCGATCGTTAAATTTAACAAGCTGTTGGCACAAGTCGAGACACCAACAAACCTTTCAGAACTTAACCAAACTCGTCCTCAAGAATTAGATTTTCGCGCCCCTACACCTTCTAGTCCTCCTCAGCAAACGCAGCCGCAACAAGCGCCGCCACCAACACCTACGAACGTTCCAGCGACGAAACGTAGGGTGATAGAAGTCAATTCCAACCGTCAAGAATATGATGCCAATCGCCGCATCGTGACAGCAGAAGGTAGGGTTGAGGTGAGATTGCAAGATGGAGTCCTCAACGCCGATCGCTTGCAAGTTAGCATTCCGAATTTAATTGCTGTCGGTGAAGGTAATGTTGTCTACACCACGGGAAAACAAGTCTTAAGGGGAGAACGGTTTACATTCAACATCATCCAAGATAGCGGGACTCTCCAAGGGGGGAGAGGGGAAATTTTTATTCCCTCAGCGAGTCGCGATTTTGCCGCGCCAATTGAGTCTGACGTGACTACGAGTAGCGTTTTACCAGGTGGCGATCGCTTTGCTCCCAGTCAGCCATTACAGCAAGTCACCAGCGCCGGAGGACTGAATATCAACTACGGCAGTAAAAGGGGCATAGCTGGCGTTCCTCCACTCAATCAAAAAGGTGGGACGGTAAAGCGGCTGCGATTTGAAGCCGAGAAGATCGATTTCTACCGCGAAGGCTGGCAGGCAGAAAATGTCAGAATTACAAACGACCCATTTTCACCACCAGAGTTAGAACTGAGGGCAGATCGGGTAACGTTGGTGCGAGAAACACCTCAACGCGATCGCATTCGCACCCAAAAGCAACGTTTGGTATTCGACCAAAGATTTGCCTTACCAATTCCCCGCGACCAAGCAGTGATCGATCGCAACCAGCGCGAAACCAACCCCGCCTTGGCTCAAATTGGTTTTGATGGCGACGATCGCGGCGGAATTTTTATCGAACGCAATTTCCCTATTTTCAATGCCGATGCAGTTCAGTTCAGCGTTACGCCTCAGTTTTTCGTGCAAAAGGCAATCGATGAGGGAAATGGTAATTTCTTTGACTCAGAGTATTTTGGCTTGAGGGCAAATCTGAGGGCGAGTACGGGATTGAGAAATGCGATAACTGGTTCGGCAATCCTAACTAGTCTAGATTTTGGTGACTTAGAAGACAACTTACGCGGCAGTTTGCGCTTTCAACAGTTAGTTGGCGGACGTTTAGCCCATACCGTCTCATTGGAAGCTAGCTACCGCGATCGCTTGTATAACGGTACTTTAGGATATCAAGATGTCCAAAGTAGCATTGGTGGAATTGTGAATTCTCCCATCGTGCCGTTGGGGAATACAGGTATTAATTTAAGCTATCAACTAGGTTATCAATATATTAATGCCAATACAGACCGCTTGGAATTGTTAGATACCGTGCGGGAAAACGATCGCGCGTCTCTCGGTCGCTTTCAAGGTAGTGTAGCTCTCAATCGCGGTTTTTTACTTTGGGAGGGAAAAGGTTTACCTGCAACAGCCGAGCAAGGACTGAAATACACACCCGTTCCAGTCGTTCCCTACTTAGCAGCTTTTGCTGGTGTCACAGGAACTAGCAGTTTCTATAGTAATGGCGACAACCAATCAACCTTAATCGGTACGGTAGGACTAGAAGGGCAAATCGGTCATTTCTCTCGCCCATTTTTGGACTACACTCGCGTTAACGTCAGTTATTCCGAAGGTATCCGCAGTGGTATATCGCCGTTTTTGTTTGACCGTGCTGCCGATACTCGGGTTTTAGGCTTTGGGTTTACCCAGCAACTTTACGGTCCTTTTCGCATCGGTTTTCAAACATCATTCAACCTAGACAACAACGACACGCTCAGTACCGACTACGTTTTAGAATACAGTCGGCGTACCTACGGCGTTGTCTTGCGTTACAATCCCGAACTAGAAATCGGTTCTATTAGCTTGCGAATTAGCGATTTCAACTGGACGGGTGGCGGCGATCCTTTCTCTAACACTGGAGTTCGTCCCGTAGTTGGCGGAGTGGAGAAAGGCGACTGATTTGCTAGAGAACACATAATATGTATTAACAATTGCAAGATTTGTAAGGCGATCGCCACCAAAAGCTATGGTAACTACTAACACAACCAACTTATCCCTAGAAGACTATCTAGCTAATCCCCCTGATTGCATGGAGTGGGTAAATGGGCAACTTGTGGAGCAAGAAGTGACGGTAAAGCACAGTCAGATTCAAGCGAGATTGGGACGATATTGGGGTAACTACATTATCGATAGCGGGAAAGGAGGAGACGTTTATATGGAACTTCCTTGTCGAACTTTACGGCAAGGTCGCCGTCCTGATGTGGCTTATCTTACCGCTGAATTATCAACACAATTTGACACAGCTACAGCATTACCGCAAAGTCCGCCTCTAGTTGCAGAAATTGTGTCTCCTACTGATGTAGCCGAAGAATTATTCGCCAAAGCTCAAGAATATCTAGAATCGGGTTGCCAAGAAGTTTGGTTAGTGTTTCCTGACAGCCAGCGAATTTTAATTTTGACTCAAGATCGGACTTTAGGCTTTCATCATGGTGATGTAGTGAGTACGCAGTTAGTCATGCAGGGATTTAGCGTCTCAGTAGATGAGTTACTAGGATGAAAAGGTAGAATTATCTGCTCTCTGCTCCCTACTCCCTACTCCCTTTATTACACATTCCCTGCGGTAAAAACTCGCCCGATCGCTTCTTCGACTGGCGGATCGGTGACGGTTAAATCTACGACTTCTAATTCTGCTAACATTTTTGCTACTGCTCGTGTCATTTCTTCGCGTTTGATACAAAAACGTACCGATAGACCCGTAACGGCTTTAATTTCACCATAGGGTAGCAACTCCTCTTTAGATACAGGATGGGCAAGTTCCACCTGCACTTCGCGATAGGGAGAAAAGTTATCTACGAGTCGGTCTAAACTGCCATCGTAAACTAATTGTCCTTTATGAATCACCAAAACTCGCTGACAAAGGGCAGTAATATCTGCCATGTAGTGGCTGGTTAACAGAATTATTGCCCCATACCTTTGATTGTATTCCCGCAGAAATTCTCTAACTCCAACTTGCGCGTTCACGTCCAATCCTAAAGTCGGTTCGTCTAAAAATAAGACTTTAGGTTGATGCAGCAAGGCGGCTAGAAGTTCCGCTTTCATGCGTTCCCCCAAGGAAAGTTTGCGCACGGGTTGATTCAGCTTACCTTGCAGGGAGAGCATTTCTGTCAGTTCCCCAACACGGCGGCGATACTCTTGAGTCGAAAGTCCGTAAATTGCAGCATTGATTTTTAGCGAGTCTAAAGCTGGCAAATCCCAGATCAATTGTTGCTTCTGCCCCATAACTAAGGTTATTTGTCGCAAAAATTCCGGTTGGCGTTGAAAAGGAATTTGTCCGGCTACCCTAACTCGTCCGTTAGAAGGATGGATCAAACCCGTGAGCATTTTGAGCGTCGTAGTTTTGCCTGCTCCATTTGCCCCTAAAAAGCCGACGACTTCTCCAGATTCAATTTGAAACGAAACTTGCTTAACTGCTTCAATTTGTCTGTACGTACGGCGAAAAAAGTGGCTGATAGTTCCTTTCAGTCCAGGCTCTTTTACAGCCACAGGATAGACTTTACTTAAATTTTCTACTAAGACTATAGACATTTAGCAACCTATTGTCTAACCCAAAACTACCAATTACCAATTACCAATTACCAATTACCACTAAGCCAAAAGACAGGCTATAACCGAGTAATCTAACAGGCACGCATACATTAAGGATAAATCATTGACGGAAGAAAGGGCTTTTTGGCTGGCATGGGCGCAAATTTCTGGCGTGGGTCCAGTGTTGTTACAACGCTTACAGCAGCATTTTGGAACGCTGGCAGCAGCTTGGCAAGCGAGTTCGGCGGCTTTACAAGCGGTGGAAGGGATGGGAACGCAGACGCTCGAACAAGTCAATGCGGCGCGATCGCAACTGCATCCAGTAGAATTTCTTGTCACCCACGCAGCACAAAACTCCCACTTCTGGACACCCGCAGACAGCCATGAGTATCCCCGCCTGCTGTTGGAAATTGCTAGTCCGCCACCCGTGCTGTACTATCGCGGTATCGTGGATGAGGGAGAAAATCAAGGTAGTAAAGCGCTAATTGGAATTGTTGGTACGCGCAGTCCTTCGGAATATGGCAAGCGTTGGACGCGGAAAATTAGTATGGCGCTTGCTCGTAATGGGTTCACCGTCGTGTCTGGATTAGCAGAAGGCATTGATACGGAAGCACATCAAGGTTGTCTGGATGCAGGCGGAAGGACGATCGCGGTTTTGGGAACGGGAGTTGATATCGTCTATCCACCTCGAAACCGAAAGCTTTACGAGCAAATTGTCGAGCAGGGTTTAGTAGTCAGCGAATTTCCCAGTAAAACTCCTCCAGATCGCGCCCATTTTCCCCGTCGCAATCGAATTATTGCAGGTTTATGTCGTGCAGTGTTGGTAATGGAAGCTCCAACTAAGTCGGGGGCTTTGATTACGGCACGGTTTACGAATGATTTTGGGCGGGATGTTTATGTATTACCAGGTAGTTTAGATAACCCGCGATCGCATGGTTGTTTGGGTTTGCTCAATAAGGGTGCTACCGTCATTTTAAGTGAAGGTCATTTGCTGGAATTGCTGGGAAGTCTGCCCCAAATTGATTCAGCGCCTGCTGCTTTCGAGCAATTAAGTTTGCCAGATTTAGCACCAGAACTTCAGCAAGTGCTGACGACGATTGCTTCTGAGTTAATGTCTTTTGATGCGATCGTCCAGCAAACAGGTTACGCCACAGGTATAGTTGCCAGTGCTTTGTTACAGTTGGAATTGCTGGGGTTAGTTTCCCAGTTACCAGGAATGCGGTATCAACGCTGTTAGGCTGAATCAGTTGTCAGGGAGCAGGGAGCAGGGAGTAGGGAGCGCACGAGCGCACGAGCGCACGAGCAGAGCAACGACAACCATCAACCATCAACTATCAACCATCCACCATCAACTTACCCCTAATGTCACAATCTTCTCTAGAAGTACCCGCAGCAGTCTCCTTCGAGCAAGCGATTGCCTTAACTGAATCTTTACTATCACAAATAGAAACAGGAACGCTGAGTGAGACAGACATAGCTACTGTTATATCGGCATTAGTCAAGACAGAAAACGGTGCGAGGGGTTTTTTCGTCACTTACCTCACCTCAGCATCATCCGCAGCAGATTCTCCTTCTGATGCAGTTATCGAGGCATTGCGATCGAGTCCAGAAATTGTATCAGAGCTGTTAGTCAAAAATATAGCCATGTCAACGGCTCAAGCCATCTTTCATCGTCGGCAGCAAAAAGAAGACATGGCAGAAGGCTCAGATCGAGTGCATCGCCGCACAAAAAAGCTCATACAGCTTGTCGATTTGCCTCAAGTACGCGATCGCACCCAACAACTGATAGAGTCAGCCAAAACTGGAGAAGGCACGTACAAAGGCTTTTTAGAACGCTGGAATTATGACCCTGAGCAAAAACAAGCGATTTGTCAAGCTTTAGAGCAAATAAATTAATTTTTCTTCACGCACCATGACGCAGCTAATACCGTGCCGTCGCACGGCACGTTCGCTGCTTCACCACTCACCACTTTTGATTGTGCCAGTTAAAAGACCGGAATCGAGTCCGATCGTTTTGTAGAAAATATTAGGCACACTAAGGCAAGAGTGAAAATTGCTTTCTGTGCTGCCTCAGACGAGATTGCAATTACGTGTGTGGTGAAGAGGAAAGAGTTATGTTTCAAAGAATATTATTAGCTTTATCGATCACTGTATCCCTCTATTTATTTTGGGGAATCCGCTTACAACCAAATAGCTCTAGGGTAGAGCGTCAAACTTATTTTGCTGAGATAACAAGTTTTGCATATCTTAACGAAAACTCAACAAAAGGCGATCGTTCGTGACAACACACTAGCTTAAATTGTAAGGTGGGCAATGCCCACCTTTTTTATTTAAATTTTTACTTTTTGTACGGGCGGGTTCACAAAATCACTCTGATAAGACAAATATTTTAGGTAAACCCACCCCTACAAATGACTTGTGACTTGCTAAATTATCCCTTCAGCAACGATTCTCCGCCATCAATCCACATTTCCGTACCTGTAATGTGACTAGAAGCATCGGAAGCTAAGAATAAAACTAATTGAGCTACTTGTTCCGATGTTCCTGGCTTACCATCTGTTAAAGGAACTTTGCCTTCGGGAAACTCTACAGGTTCCTTAATTTCTTCTAAATTGCGTCGTTCGGTATTCTCATCAATACTAGTCTCGATCGCCCCAGGACAAATTACATTTACCCGAACTCTGTGTTCTGCCAACTCTAAAGCAACCATTTTGGTAAAAGCAACTTGAGCCGCTTTCGTACAAGAATATGCAGTTGCACCTGTATTACTAAACACCCGTGTCCCATTAATTGAGGAAGTAATAATGATGGACGAACCCGGTTGTTTTTTCAAATATGGTACGGCGTACTTAACTGTTAAAAAAGTTCCTGTCAGATTGATATTTATCGTTTTGTTCCACTCTTCGGGTGTTAATTCCTCTAAAGATGCCCAAACACCATTAACTCCCGCATTTGCAAAAACGATATCTAACCGTCCCCACTCATCAGCAGCTTTTTGATTCGCTTGTTGCATCTGTTCGGGTTTGGAAATATCACCAATTACAGATATAGCCGTACCTCCGTTAGATTCAATTTCAGCTAGAGTTTTCTGTAATTCATCTTCAGAACGTCCCAACAGTGCAACTTTCGCCCCTTCTTTTGCCATCAACTTAGCGGCTGCTTTGCCAATTCCAGAACCTGCGCCCGTCACTAAGGCGACTTTTCCTGCCAATTGCATAAATATATCTCCCTATGCTCTGACAGCTATGTATCACGTAGTCAAGGGATGAGTCATGCTGCTGAGGTGGTAATAGGTAGTTGGCAATGGCAAAGTCAAAAGTTGAAAGTTAAAATTCAAAACTTGTCTCTTATCCAACTCACCAACTACCAACTACCAACTACCAATTACCCAGCTTGGTATCCTTCAACTGTAAAACCCGCAGCTACGATTGACTGCTTAATTGTCTCTTCGGATGCCGCAGATTCTACCGTTACCGTTTTTGCATCGACATCAACATCGACTTTAGCATCGGGTTCCATCGTATGGATAGTTTCGGTAATCGTCTCTGCACAACCATCACACTTAATATCGGGTACTTTTAGTTTGAGTGCCATAGCAAAACTGAAAATTCGTCATTTTTTGTCTTCAGGCTTCAATCTTATCGACTTAAGGCGCGATCGCTCATGACTCTTCAGCTAGATTTGTGAATTGTCGGGAGTGGCTAGTGGCTAGTGGTGCATGATAACTGATAACTGATAACTGATAACTGACAACTGGTAGCTGTAACTAGAGCTGAAATGCAAAAATATATTGAGCGGGAGTCGTAAGTCGGGAGTCGTGAGTCGTGAGTTGAGAAAAGTCAACTACCAACTACTAACTACCAACTACCAACTACCGCGTTCCCAATCACACCCAGCGCCATGCAGTATCTTAGTGGTAACGAAATTCGGCAAAAGTTTTTAGAATTCTATTCCCAGCGAGGACATCAGATCCTCGCGAGTGCATCCCTCGTGCCAGAAGATCCTACCGTGTTACTGACGATCGCGGGGATGTTACCATTTAAGCCGATCTTTTTGGGACAGAGATCGCCCCAGTTCAAACGCGCTACGTCGTCTCAAAAGTGCATCCGCACCAATGATATTGAAAATGTCGGACGCACGGCAAGGCATCACACTTTTTTTGAGATGCTGGGCAATTTCAGCTTTGGCGACTATTTTAAAGAACAAGCGATCGCCTGGGGATGGGAAATCTCGACAACAGTTTTTGGCTTACCTCCAGAACGCTTGGTTGCTAGCGTGTTTGAGTCAGATGACGAAGCTTATGCTATTTGGCGGGATAAAATTGGCGTTCCTGAAGCCAGAATCAAGCGCATGGGGGAAGATGATAACTTCTGGTATTCTGGTCCTACAGGTCCATGCGGTCCTTGCTCGGAAATATACTACGATTTTCATCCCGAACGCGGTGACGCAAATATCGATTTAGAAGATGACACGCGGTTTATCGAGTTTTACAACTTGGTATTCATGCAATACAACCGCGATGCAGAAGGTAATCTCACACCCCTGGCTAAGAAAAATATCGATACGGGAATGGGATTGGAAAGAATGGCGCAGATTCTCCAAAAAGTTCCGAATAACTACGAAACCGATTTAATCTTCCCGATTATTAAAACAGCGGCGGAAATTGCAGAGATTGACTATAACAAGTGTGACGAGAAAACCAAAGTCTCTTTAAAAGTGATTGGCGATCATATCCGTTCTGTGATGCACATGATTGCGGATGAAATTCGCGCTTCAAATACAGGACGGGGTTACGTATTGCGGCGGTTAATTCGGCGTGTCGTCCGACATGGAAGATTAATCGGAATTCAGGGTGAATTTACAACTAAAGTAGTAGAGACTGCGATCGCCTTGTCTGAATCTGCTTATCCTAACGTGCGGGTGCGAGAAGCACAAATCAAAGCTGAGTTGCAACGAGAAGAATCGCAATTCCTCAAGACTTTAGAACGCGGAGAGAAACTGCTGGATGAGATTATCGAAACAGCAAAACAGCAGAATAAAGCTCAAATTAGCGGCGAGAGTGCTTTTACTCTCTACGACACCTACGGTTTTCCTTTAGAATTAACCCAAGAAGTTGCTGAAGAACACAACCTCACTGTCGATGTTGATGGCTTTGAGGTGGAGATGGAAAAACAGCGCGAACGGGCAAAAGAAGCACACGAAACGATCGATTTGACAGTACAAGGTTCGTTAGACAAACTTGCCGAGCATATCCACGCTACAGAATTTGTCGGATATTCTCAACCCGCTGCTACGGCTGAAATTAAAGTGCTGCTGATGGCTGGAAAATGCGTCGAGGAAGCAGAAGCAGGACAAGACGTACAAATTGTGCTTGACAAAACACCATTTTATGCTGAATCAGGCGGACAAATAGGAGATCGCGGTTATCTTTCTGGCGATGCGATTTTGGTTCGGGTTGAAGACGTGAAGAAAGAATCCGATTTCTTCGTCCATTTCGGCAGAATTGAACGCGGGACTTTACGTGTAGGAGATAAGGTAACAGCCCAAATCGATCGTGCTTGTCGTCGTCGTGCCCAAGCTAATCATAGCGCCACGCATTTACTACAAGCGGCGTTGAAAAAGATTGTCGATGATTCAATTTCGCAAGCAGGTTCTTTAGTAGATTTCACGAAATTGCGGTTTGATTTTAACTGTCCTCGTCCGGTGACACCAGATGAATTACAGCAAATCGAAGAGACAATTAATACTTGGATTGCCGAAGCACATACAGCCGAAATTTCCATTTTGCCACTAGCAGAAGCTAAAGCTAGAGGCGCAGTTGCTATGTTTGGCGAAAAATATGGCGAGGAAGTGCGCGTATTAGATTTCCCTGGCGTATCGATGGAATTATGCGGTGGAACTCACGTCAGCAATACAGCCGAGATTGGCGTATTTAAGATTATTTCTGAAGCTGGTGTCGCTTCGGGAGTCAGGAGAATTGAAGCGGTAGCTGGTTCCGCCGTGTTAGATTACCTAAATGTTAGGGATAAAGTTGTCAAAGATTTAAGCGATCGCTTTAAGGTAAAACCGGAAGAATTACCGGATCGAATTACAACTTTGCAAACCGAACTCAAAAACACTCAAAAGCAACTCGATACCCTCAAAGCACAACTTGCTTTAGCAAAATCTGAATCGTTATTAGCTCAAGCTGAATCGGTGGGAGAATTCAAATATGTCGTTGCCCAAATGGAAGCTGTCGATCCTGAATCTTTAAAAACAGCTGCCGAAAGATTGTTGCAAAAATTAGGTAATGGTGCTGTTGTTTTAGGTTCCGTTCCCGAAGCAGGAAAGGTTAGTTTGGTTGCAGCTTTCAGTCCTGAAGTGAATAAAAAAGGCTTGCAAGCTGGCAAATTTATCGGTGCGATCGCGCTTATTTGCGGCGGTGGCGGCGGTGGTAGACCGAATTTAGCCCAAGCTGGCGGACGAGATGCTAGTAAGCTACCAGAAGCCTTAGAAACGGCTCAAAAAGAGCTGCGATCGGCTTTGAGTTAGGTTTAAGGGTGGGCTTTTGCTCATCCTTTAATCGTAGTTGGTAGTTGGTCGCTGATAACTGACAACTGTTCACCGATCGCGAGTTTCTACTAACTTAATTGCACGGCTGACGCTTTCAGGTAGAATGACGACTAAACTACCCTCAGTTGCAGTATCCAAGGCGGTGTTAATTGCTGTGGTTTCGTCGAGGATGGTTTCGTAGTGAAGATCGGGTTTTTCCTCCTCAATGCCTTGACGGATCAGATCGGCAGCTTCACCACGGGGGCGATCGCGGGTGTCGTCATCTTCTTTAACAATGATGCGATCGAAGATTCCCGCCGCTAGCCTACCTAAATTAAGTAAATCTTCGTCGCGGCGATCGCCTGGACCCCCCACTACACCGATCCGTTCTCCCGTATGATGCCGGACAAAATCACCCATTGCTTGATAACTCGCCCCATTATGAGCGTAGTCAATTAAAGCTTGATATTTGCCCAAGTCGAATAAATTCATTCGTCCTGGAGTTTGACTGGTCGATGGTTTAAAGGCAATCAAGGCAGCGCGAATATCCTCGATTTTTACACCTTGCACGAAGGCGGCTAGACTGGCAGCTAAAGCATTGGCAATCGCAAAGTTAGCTTTTCCGCCTAATGTCAGCGGTACGTTTACTGCTTGTTCGATCTGTTCCGACCAATCTTGTTTTCTAAATGTTAAATAACCGTTTTCGTAGACTGCGGCAAGTCCCCTCTGTTGGACATGCGACTGGACAATTTCGTTATCTGGCTGCATGGAGAAATAAGCGATCTGCGCCTTAACCCGCTTTGCCATCGCCGCCACTAAAGGATCGTCAGCGTTCAGGACAGTATAACCTTCAGGCATGACTGTTTCTGCAACTACGCTTTTGACATATGCCAAGTCTTCCACTGTATCGATCCCGTCAATTCCTAAATGATCGGCGGCGACATTCAAGACAACACCCACATCGCAAGTCGGAAAGCCCAAACCAGAACGCAAAATTCCGCCCCGCGCCGCTTCCAAAATTGCAACTTCTGTCATCGGGTCTTGCAGAATCAACCTCGCACTGTGGGGACCCGTATTATCCCCTGCTTCCACAAGGCGATCGTCTATATACGTCCCATCGGTAGTCGTGTAGCCAACAATGCGTTTGGTTTGGCGAAACATCTGGGCAGTTAAACGGGTAGTCGTCGTTTTGCCATTAGTCCCTGTAATAGCCACAATTGGAATACGACTGGGAGTACCAGGAGGAAACAGCATATTCAAGACTGCTTCCCCCACCGGACGCGGTAAACCTTGGCTGGGGTGAGCGTGCATCCGAAAACCAGGCGCAGCATTCACTTCGACAACTACGCCACCGACTTCTGCTAGGGGACGGGAGATGTCGGGGGTAACAATATCGATACCAGCAATATCCAGTCCGATGATTTTTGCCACCCTTACAGCTAAATAGATGTTGTCAGAGTGAATTTCATCGGTGCGATCGATCGCAATTCCACCCGTACTCAAATTAGCTGTTGCCCGTAAATAGCAGATTTCTGCTTCTCTCAGCACGGTATCCAGGCTATACCTTTGCTGGCGCAGAAGTTCAAAACTGCTACGGTCTAATTCGATCCGCGTCATCACGTTATCGTGTCCCTGTCCTCGGCGCGGATTGCGATTTGCCATTTCAATTAGTTCGTTAATCGTAGAACGCCCATCCCCTACAACATGGGCGGGGACTCGTTCGGCAACAGCAGCAACTTTGCCATCAACTACTAGCACGCGGTGGTCGCGTCCCGTGTAGTAACGCTCGACAATGACAGTCCGAGATTTTGAGACTACGCTTGCCGCATCGTAAGCTGCTTCTGCATCTTTCCTGGTATTTATATCCAGCGCCACACCTCTGCCATGATTGCCATCGAGGGGCTTAATTGCCACGGGAAAGCCACCTACAGCATCGATCGCATTCTCTAACTCGTCAAGATAGCTAATCGTCATGCCACGCGGAACGGGAACCCCAGCATCTTGAAGAATGCGTTTCGTTCCTTCCTTGTCTCCCGCTAGCTCGATACCTAAAATACTAGTGCGATCGCTTTGCGTTGCCTGAATTCGATGCTGGTAGGCTCCATAACCTAACTGAATTAAAAACCGCGCCCCCAATTGCAGCCAAGGAATACCTCTTGCCTCAGCAGCTTTGACGATCGCTTCCGTACTCGGACCCAGCGCTGCCTCTGCCCCAAGTCTCTGCAAATCTTGCAAATCTTGCCGTAAATCGTCGGGATGATAGCGCCTTTTATCTGCGATACTTTGACATAAACGGACAGCAGCTCTCGCCGCATAGCGTCCTGCTTCTGAAACTTGATATTCAAATATGACGTAATAAACTCCGCGAGTTGCAGTCTTTCTAGTACGGCTGAAACTCACGGGCATCCCAGCTAAAGTTTGCAATTCTAACGCTACGTGTTCGACGACTTCCTCCATCCATAAGCAGCCGTCTTGCAACCGATCTAAAAACTTTTCTCCCAAATCGCACTCGCGATCGCCCAAACTAGGTAACGTCTCAGTCAGCCCCTGCAAAAAGCCAGAAACTCTATTCGGTTTGCGATCGCTCAAATCCTGCAAATCGAGACGCACGACGATCAGCTTGTGGTCTTGGATACTCCAATAGTTAGGACCTTGTAACGTCTGAATTTTAAGTATTTTCATCGCAGTTTTTTAATTGATAACTAGCGATCTGGTCATTGCACTATAATTTCTGGCTCCACATTTATCTTCCCATGACTTGCAAGAGAATTTTTACTCATTTTCCTAATAATTTATAGTTAATATCAAACAGCGATCGCGCTCAGAGATCTCTTTAGCGTTCTTCTTCGCGTCTTTGCGTCTACTCTCCGAGAAGCCACTTCGTGTCTTTGCGCGACACAAATCTTTTCTGTACATGTAACTTGGTACAGCTATAAAAATGTATTCCTCATCGTTCTCCTAAGAATTAAAGTACTAATTCCTACAAAAATTCAGTAACTCTTGATACTAACTTATCTCGATCGAAGAGCTACAAAAACCGCGATCGCCAACTCATCTTAAATACAACAACAATCTAAAAGTGATTCCAACTTTGCAACCATTCTAAACGGATTCTTACCTTGAAAAACAGCCGCGATCGCAACTTCGTATGGATTTCTACCCATCTGCCTCACTGCTTTAATTGCTTCTCGGTTAGAAAAACCGCGACCACCTACCAACCATGCCGCTAAAACATGACCCGTGCGCCCAATACCCCCACTGCAATGCACGACAACTTTCTCGCCCTGTCGGTCGGCTTCCAGTAAAAATGGTAAAATCTTCCCTGTCAGTGTTTCAGGCTCAGCAAGCGTAAAATCTTCAATTGGTGTCCAACAGACTTGCTGAGTGCCAAATTCTCGTGCGTAAGTGCCAAGTAAATCTGAGTAGGGAGCGAGTTGTTTTTGAGGCAGCAAGCAGCAAACTCGTCTAATTTCTTGACCTTGCATATATTTCAGCCAATCTCGCACCTGTGCTTCTGAATAACCTGGTCGAGCCGAGCCGAATACAATCGATTCTTGCTTAGAAGCTGGCGCAAATTTGTACATAGTTTCTCTATTTTGTGACCAAGATTACAGTTTCTATGTTTTCTGCAACACATCGGCACTGATTGCTGTTCTGATATGATTTAGTAGCAATTCAAATTGTATTGAATAACAACTATTTTTGCGATTCGCATCAATTATGCGTGGACGCGGAAACCCTTTGGGACAATAGCTTCAACATTTGTTCAAGTTAATAGCGAGTCCAAAAATAATTGATATCAAATTAAATCGATACTGAATCATCATGTATAAGCGTGAGGAGTGGATAGTTGTGACATTTACCAAATTGAAACTACTAGGTGCATTACTCATTGGCACATTAGTAACTCCACAAATCGTCTCTCTTACTTGGGCTAAGCCTGCACAGGCTGCTCCAAAACCAACGGGCAATGGCGCGATCTTCTTCCATCCTGATGGGACTTCGGCTAGCCACTGGGATGTAACTCGTATTCTCAATTACGGTTCAGATGGAGAACTCAACTGGGATCGCCTACCTTTTATTGCACCCTATCGCGGTCATCTAGCAGATCAGTTAGGAGGAACCTCTAATGCTGGTGCTGTGACTCATGCAACTGGTACTCGTGCCTACTCAACTTCTTTTGGATTAGATCCTAATGGTAACGAGTATGTCTCAGCTAATGGCACTACGAACACTATTATGGAAGAGGCTGTAAAAGCTGGTCTTGGTACTGCACTGGTTCAATCTGGTTCTCTGATAGAGCCAGGTACGGCTGCCTTTGTATCAGAAGCAAGAAGGCGACAAGATTACGAAGAGATTGCTTTGGAAGTCGTCAAATCTGGTGTAGACATCATGCTTGGCGCAGGGGAAGAGTGGCTTTTGCCTCAAGGTACTCAAGGACGCTTTGGTATAGGCAAACGCACCGATCGCCGCAACTTAATTAAGGAGTTACAATCCCAAGGCTACACCATTGTTTATACCCGCGAGGATCTGTTAAGTCTACCCAAAGAAGTTAGTAAGGTCTTTGGAGTCTTCAACGTGGAAGATACTTTCAACGACCAGACTGAAGAAGAGTTACGGGCGCAAGGGTTGCCTAACTACATTCCTAGCGCTCCAACAATCGCCGAGATGACTGAATTCGCACTCAACCGTGTCTCTGGCGATAAACAAGGCTTTTTAGTGGTAATTGAGGAAGAAGGAACTGATAACTTTTGCAATAACCTCAACGCATCTGGCTGCCTTGAAGCCTTCAAACGCGCCGATGATGCAGCAGGAACTATCCTCAATTTCATCAAGCAAAACCCCAACACCTTCATGGTGACTGCAAGCGATAGCAATGCTGGTGGGATGCAGTTACTCGATGTCGAATCGGCTGATGAACCACTGCCAGCCAATGATGAAGTCAGCGGTTCTGCAATCGATGGCGTGGATGGAACCGGAACTAAACCTTTTATATCCGCTCCCGATTTAAATGGTAATTCCTTCCCCTTTGCAGTCGAATGGGGATCTGGTGATGACGTGGGTAGCGGTGTCATTGCTCGTGCGGCAGGACTGAATGCAGAAGAACTGATGCCTACAACAGGTATTAGCAACACTGACATTTACCGTATGCTTTACTTCACTCTTTTTGGTGAGAAAATTTCTGGTGACAGAGAGACAAAAGCTCGTACAGGTAAATAAGTTCAGTTCTCCAACTTTACAACTGGGGTAACAGTAACAAAGTTACTGTTACCCCATTATTTCTAAAGTTCCATCCAGGTAAGTCAAGCGTACTTTTGTCTCTTCTAATCATGCTGCGATCGCCTCAAATTTATCCCACGAAATATCGTACAGCGTCACGCAATTATCTTGAAACTGTTGAGTTTGAAACATCTTTTTTCCTCCAAATATCGAGCATGAATGACAAGAGGAACTCTATCGCGGTGGAACAACAGGACTCACAGAAGCTTGAGACACCACCTCAGACGATGGCATTTTACTATGAGAAACCCACTTATTCGCGATTGGCATTCGCCAGCCAGTACCAAAAGCGCGATCGGTAATTTTTAAGCCAGGAGGCGCTTGACGGCGTTTAAATTCCGCTTTAACAACAAGTTTTACAACGCGATCGACAACAGCCGCATCGTGTCCAGCAGCAACAATTTGCGCCGCCGATTGATGCTCTTGAATCAACTTTTGTAAAATGTCATCCAAAGTATCGTAGTCAGGTAGAGAATCTTGGTCTAATTGACCTGGTTTCAACTCTGCACTGGGGGGTTTGTTGATGACATTTTCAGGAATTGTGGGGAGTCGGGAGTCGGGAGTCGGGAGTCGAAAATTGGTATTTACTCCCTCAGCTCCCTCAGCTCTAGAATTCAGCCAGCGACAGATCGAATAGACACGGGTTTTGGGGACATCTGCGATCGCCGCTAGTCCTCCATTCATATCGCCGTAAAGGGTACAGTAACCCACAGCCATTTCTGACTTATTACCAGTAGAAAGCAGGAGATAGCCAAATTTGTTGGCAACTGCCATGAGTAAATTGCCACGAATCCGCGATTGAATGTTTTCCTCGGCAATGCCGAAGGGCGTACCAGCAAACAACGGTTCTAAAGTTTTGTCATAACCTTGCATTAACTCTCCAATCGGAATAGTCTGAGTTAGTATGCCCAAATTCTTGCCTAATTCCAAGGCATCTTGAACTGAGTGTTCCGAACTGTAGGGAGAAGGCATGAGTACGCCAAGGACATTCTCTTTACCCAACGCTGCGGTTGCGATCGCTGCTACCAGTGATGAATCAATCCCCCCACTCAAACCGAGTACGACTTTAGAAAAGCCACACTTGCGAGTGTAGTCTCGTACGCCTAAAACAAGTGCCTGCCAAATTTCCTCATCTAGATTTGCAGGCATTGGAGCAATTTTACTGGGTTGCAAATCTCCTGCTTGCTCGTCGTATTCTACGATTAACAAATCTGTCTCAAATGCTCGCGCGCGGCAAACCATTTCCCCAACACGATTAAAGCCAACGCTACAGCCATCAAAAATCAGGTCGTCATTCGCTCCAACTTGGTTGGTATACAATACTGGAATTTGGTGACGCACAACTCCGTGTTGCAGCATTGCTTCTCGTATCTGCTGCTTGTTGGCACTATAGGGAGAAGCAGATAAATTCACAACCAAATCGACTCCCTGTTGAATTAACTCCTCAATTGGATTAATTGCATAGCTGCGCCTACCCCAAAATTCTTCGTCATTCCATAAGTCTTCGCAGATGGTGACTCCAATTTTGAGTGGTGCGTGGTGTGTTGGTAGCGCACAGTTGTGCGCCTCTACAAATCCTTCCAAAACCAGAGAATTCGCCTCTAATCCAGGTTCAAAATAACGGTATTCATCGAATACGTCGTAGGTGGGTAAAAGACGCTTGTGAAAGATTTGTTGAATTTTGCCTTTCTGTAGTAGAGCAATACTGTTAAATAGAGGCTTACCACCAAAAGAAAGCGATCGCTCGTTGGGTCGAACGCAGCCGACTAATACAGCCATTTGAGCTGGTAATTCTTCAGCTAGCCGTTGCAAAGTCACCCCCATTTGAGCTACAAAACTGGGGTCTAGGAGTAAATCTCGTGGTGGGTAGCCGCATAAAGATAATTCTGGTGTCAGCAGCAACCGCACGTCGTATTTTTCGGCTTGTTGTGCTGCTGTTAAAATTTGCTGAGCATTTCCATTTAAGTCGCCAATTATAGGATTGAGTTGAGCGATCGCAATTTTCATAATAATTGGTAATTGGTAATTGGTAATTGGTAGTTGCTCCTCTGCACCTGAAGCTCTCTTACTCTGCTCCCTACTCCCTGCTCCCTGCTCCCTTGTTCCCCGACTCCCGTTGTACTAGTGAGAAGTCAATATCTTGTAATTTGGCGCAGCCACTTAATGCCATTGCTAAACTGAGTTCGTCGCGTAAAATTTCAATAACGTGCTGTACTCCTGTCTCACCTGCTACGGCTAAACCCCACAACACGGGACGACCGATAAGTACAGCTTTTGCTCCCAATGCTAGCGCCTTTAAAATATCAGTACCACGTCTAATTCCACCATCCATTAAGACTTCAGTACGATCGCCTACAGCAGTGACAATTTGAGATACAACGTCAATAGTTGCGATCGCTCCATCGAGTTGTCTGCCACCATGATTTGAGATCATAATTGCCTCAGCGCCAACTTCTACAGCACGTATTGCATCATCTGGACGTAAAATTCCTTTGACAACGAGTGGTATCGGCACGAGCGATCGCAACCATGCTAAATCTGTCCAAGTTACGCCAGGATCGAGTTGTTCGGCAAAATAGGCAAACAAACCCGACTCGCCTTGACGGTGGGGGATATCTAAGTTTTGATCTTTTAAATGATTTAAATTGGCTAATTCCATGCCTGGAGGAAGGATAAATTGATTGCGCGTATCCCTCTCCCTTCTTCCTAGAAATGGCGCATCTACGGTGACGCAAAGCGCCTTTGCACCACACTTATAGGCGTACTCTACTAAAGCGCGAGTTAAATTGCGATCGCGATGAATATATAACTGAAACCAAGTCTGAGGATTGGCGATCGCGACTTCTGACACACTCTTAGTAGACAGCGTACTCAACACCATCCCAATACCTGAATGAGCCGCCGCCTTTGCTGTAGCAACTTCCCCTGCGGGATCTGCTAGACACTGAAAAGCCATTGGTGCAATCAGGATTGGCGCGCTCAAAGATTGCCCTAAAATTGTCGTACTCAAATCTCGTTGACTCACATCCACCAACATGCGTGGATGCAATCGGTAGCGATTGAAAGCAATACGATTCTCCTTCAACGTCACCTCATCCCAAGCACCGCTAGCATAGTAATCCCAAGCCATTTGAGATAAGCGATTTTGTGCCAGCGTTTCGTATTCAAATAGATTGATTGGGGTGGATGGAATCATCATTACTTCGATTCCCAGTGCTTCAATTCTTCTTCGATAAAATAGCCAACTAAATCCCGATATAACTTCTCGATAGCATCGGGATTCAAATCAACTTCCTCCGCCCAAGTTCGCCGCTGTTGTAACATGGCATTAAACCGATCTATAGCCTTTACACCATCAGCATCTTTTTTAAATTGAGCCGCTGCTTTCACATAATTAAATCGCTGACCCAGCAATTCTATAACTTTGCGATCGATCGCATCAATTTCTTGTCGAATCTCATGAATATTTAAACACTCTTCTGCTTCTTTCATAAATTAGTTATCAGTTATCAGTGACTAGTGGCTAGTGGCTAGTGGCTAGCCACTCACCCATTACCAATTACCCATTACCCATTACCCATTTAAATAAACACCAAAGGCTTATCTTTAAAAGGAGCAAATGCTCCAGCGTCAAATTTATATAAACTAGCCGGACGACCTGCACCCCGCGATACTTTAATTCCCGTGTCGCATAAAAAACCTAATTTTAATAACTTGGCTCGAAAGTTAGAATAATCAGAAAAATTCTCGCCTAAAACTGTGGTATAAAGCTGATATAAATCGCTTAAAGTAAACATTTCCGGCAACACTTCAAATGCGACTGGACTATATTCCAACTTATTTCGCAAACGTCGATGTCCGTATGTCAAAATCTCATTGTGATCGAAAGCTAATTGCGGCACTTCCTTAACAGGATACCAAGCAATCCCACTCACACCATCAGCAATCAGTTCTGCATCTTCAAATCTCACCAAGGCAAAATAACTCACGGAAAGATATCGGATTCCAAAACTATTAGCTTCCTCGCGCGGATCGCGGTGAGGTCCCCCAAATGTATATAACTGTTCTAAATAGAGATTTTTGGCTCTAATTTTTTCTGCCAAAATTCGATAAGCAGCATTTTCTAACGATTCTCCTTGACGCACCAGAGTACCAGGTAAACCCCAGTAATTTACAAAAGGTTCCTGATGGCGCATGACTAACAGTACCAAAAGCCGATTTTGAGAAGTATCAACGGAGAAAATCACGCTATCAACTCCAACTTTAAAATCAGCTAAAGGTTGCGAACTTATCGGATCGATAACTTTTCTTTGGGTGCGTCCTGGCATTTGTACAAATGCTGTTGGTGAATGTATGCCTTGACTTGTGGGGTAACGGCTTCTGGATCGCAGCGATCGCGATACGCTGTAGAAGAGACATCTAAACCAGTCAAATCGGCGATCGCAATCTTTGCCCCTAACTCGCGCAAGCGTGCCAAATCCGATTCCTCTATTCCATATCCTGGGCGCGGTATAACTAGTAATTGTACCTGCTGTAATAAATCTTTAATTCGATACCAGCGTGGTAATTGTTCGATTAAATCCGCACCAATAACTAACGTTAGTTCTACCTGTCCCCATTGTTGCGCCTTTTCCACTGTCTCTAGCGTTCGCTGGCTGCTCAACTCCTGATAAAACCCAATATTCTGCCGTTGAGGTTCGATCTCGGCAATTAACAGTTGCAACATTTGAGCGCGATGTTGTAACGGTGTTTGCTGCGACTTAAACGGGTTATCTGCTGCCCAAACCGCTACGCGATCGTAACGTTCTGCCAGCCAACACAAAATTTCTTGATGTCCTGCTGTCGGTGGATCGGCACTCGTGCCAAATAAAGCAATCCTCATGATCTTCCTTCGTTCGCTACAAGTTTGGGCGGTTGGTGTCTTGTTGTCTCTGTCAACTCCTGTAAAGCAGCAGAAATTTGCACCTCTACTGTTGTAGGATTATCGAGTTGCCTGCACTGGGTAGGTAGGCTTTCAACTGTCGCCGCCGTTCGTTGGCGAATCTGGGCGATCGCTTCTGGTGGCTGTATAATTTTCCCTCCTTGCATCATCATTTCTAGCAAAGGTTGTTCGGCCGATCGCGGATTTTCCGTTATTAATCCCAGGCGATCGTGTAGAGACTTGACATGTAACGTCTCTCCATAGTGGCGAAAAATCTGTTTTCGACCGGGATAAGTCATTTTGTTGCTCGATTCTTTCATGACTGGAATGCCATCAATTTCTACCAGCTTGTAGACACCATTGACAGGCGCACCCGTAACCAATCGCGTTCCCAATCCGTAACCGTCAATGCAAGCACCACTTGCTTTCAGTCTGGCAATCTCCCACTCGTCTACATCACCACTGGCGAAGATTGGTACATCAGGAAGGAGCGATCGCACCTGTTGCGATAAAGTTAGCAAATCCCCCGAATCGATTCTTACTCCAGCCAGTTGCATTTTGCCTGACTGAATTGATTCTGCCAGGGATTTTGCAGCGGCGATCGTATCGTAAGTATCAATCAATAGCGGTGCGCCCGGAAAATAGCGATGGAAAGCTGTAAATGCGTCAGCTTCGCTACCTGCTGTAGCTGCAAGTGCCATCACTAGCGAGTGTGCCATCGTTCCGCTGGGTTTTTGCCCTAGTCGCACCGCTGCTAGTACGTTCGATGTAGCATCTAGTCCTGCTGCTAAAGCTGCGCGGGCTGCCCACAGAGAAGCTTGAGGACTAAATGCCCTGCGCGTACCAAATTCTAATAACGTTGCCTCCGCACCCGCAACATCCCGCATTCGAGCAGCGCGTGTAGCTATCAAAGTTTGATAATTAATGGTATTGAGGAGATAGGTTTCTACTAACTGTGCCTGCCACAAAGGGGCTTCGACTCGTAACAACGGTTCGTGAGGAAATATTGCCGTTCCCTCTGGTACAGCCCATACGTCGCCTGTAAACTCAGCCTCAGCCAGCAGCGTCCAAAATTGTTTTGGTGTGTGCTGAAACAGTCCCGTAGCCTGCAAAGCTGAAATTTGTTCGGAGCTAAATCTCAATTTTTCCAAGTATTCTAATGCTTGCGCCAAACCCATCGCGATTAAATAACCGAATCCTTGGGGTAAGCGGCGCACTGTTAATTCAAAACTTGCCTGAGATTGTTCCAACCCTTCACCAACATAGCAAGCTGCCATTGTTAGCTGATAAAGATCGGTCAGCAAGCTGTAATCAACCTCTGTCAGCGTCAAGGCTCGATCTTCTCGTTCTTGGAGTATGGTGTTTTCTGCACCGTTCCAGCGTGAACTCGTCATCTCATCGTTCTCTCATGGCAGCATTGTTTTGATTATAGTAATTTCTACCAAAAACATGTCAAGTCCCTTGGAAAGGGAGCAGGGAGCAGGGAGCAGTGACCTGTTACCAGTTAATTTTGACTCGTGACTCGTGCTTATTTCTATCCCCACTCCTCACACTCCATGCGTCATACACTACTCAACTACTAATTCCCTGACAACTGATAACCGATCGTCGATCGCTAATAACTGACCAAATATATACCTTTCTTAATGGTGATTTCAGAAGAAATCCAATCGTAGAAAAAGTAATTGTGGAGAGTTTTATTCATATAAAATCAGACTACTGATAAGTTAGCGATCGCCATCGATCGCACGATCGCAAAAGACTTGTTATAATATTTAGCCAATGACTAATGACAGTCATAACGAACTATTTGAGTCGGCTGTATAACGAATTGCAAACATCAACAAATAAGTATTGCGATCAATTGCAATAGATTGAGTAACGCTCATAATTAGCCGATAACAAACATAAAATAAGAATTCATACAGCTATCTCATTCATCCTCACTTCTGGAGATGAACTATATGAATATTTCCAAAATGCTAGACAGCGCTGCTCAATATATTATTGAAGCCATGACACGGATTTTTGGTCCTAGCGATGATGCATATCCAGCTATTGGTACGCAGCCTTTTACAGGAGAACCCTATAAACATCGTCGTCACGCTGATTGGTAGACAGCCAATTGAAAAACAATAGTAGGGGCGTACTGATGTGCGTCCCTATTTGTATATTTGACCCGCACGACCGCTCCTCTTCCTGGCGCTCAATCTCCTTGCGGGTATTCTTCCCATAAATCTGTTAGCTCGCGCAAACTTTGATGGTTACCATTACCTAAAATTAGATGATCGAGTATGGGAATACCTAGTAACTGCGCTCCTGCTAATAACTGGCGAGTCAATTCAATATCTTGCGAACTTGGTTCGACATTTCCTGAAGGATGATTGTGAGCCACGATAACCCGCGTTGCTCCTTGACGAATTACCTCGCGAAAAATTTCGCGGGGAGAAGCAAGAGTTTCTGTTGCCGTACCTATTGTTATTACCTTCGTCCCAATCAGACGATTTTTGACATCTAAAAGTAAGACGGCAAAACGCTCCTGCGGTTGCCACATTAAATCTTGACTCAACACTGCCGCCGCTACTGCGGGACTTTCTATTGGTTGACGGTCTAAGGGACGAGACTGAAACACCCGCTTACCCAACTCAACTGCTGCCAAAATGGTTGTTGCTTTAGCAGGACCAATACCATCAATTTGCATCAGTTCTTGAATGCTGACTTCTCGCAACACTGCTAAAGGTTCGCGTTGATTTTTACTCAATTCTTGTAAGATATATTGCCCTAATCCAACCGCGGAAAGTTTTCCTGCTCCTTGCCCCGTACCGAGCAAAATAGCAATTAACTCGGCTGTGGCTAAAATTTGCGCTCCATGAGTTATTAGCCTCTCACGGGGGCGTTCTGTAGTTGGTAAATCAGCAATTCTGAGGCAATAGGTCATAAAGAAAACGATCGCGCGGGCGATCGCGCGGGATAAAAAAAGAAATCGGTAGTCTTTTGTCAACTACCGATCGCTATACTTTTAGTTATCCCCAATTAGTTAAAAAAATCACGATTGAAATCAGTTATCAGTTAACCGTCAACCGTCAACCAACTATCAACTACCAACCACCAATTACCACTAAACAATCCGAGCGGCTTTGAGCATGTGATAGGAAATTAGGAGTTGAGTTAAGGCAAGTGGATAACTTTGCAGGATTTCTCCGGTTGTTCCCACTAACTTACCCAGATCGGGGTTGCTATCCGTACTACAAAATGGGATTAAGGAAGGAATTTCGCTACACAACATTCGTTCTAAGTGAATTACGTCTTCCTTGGTGGCATGACCGTCAATTTCGAGGACATCGACTGGCTTACTCATGTCGCGATCGAGTTCTAGGCGAATTGGCGAGGTATAGTCAGCTCGATTTGATTGAAGGATTTCGGTAAACTCTGGATGGGGGATGGTAGGACGCAGGACTAGTCTGACATTTAAATGACTGTTGCTCTCTTCTGCATCTTCGCGCGGTGGATAGAAACTGACTACAATATCAGACCACTGGCGCTGGGGACGGATAAAAGCTTCAGAATCGGGTTCGCGCTTTTGTAATTCTCTCATGACTTGTTCTGGAGTATAACCGCGCTTCATGGTGTCGCGCTTAACTTTCCAAGTCGCCCGCAGCGATTCGGGTGGAGCGAGATAGACTTTAACATCATAGCTGTCTCTCGCACCCCGCGTAGAATAACCGAGCAAGCCTTCAATAATGACAAATTTACTCGGTTTAATGTACTGTGGTGGCTCAAACGTACCCGTATTGTGGCTGTAGATTGGTTTGAGAATTGGCTGTCCCGTTCGCAAGAGAGACAGGTGTTGTTGCATAATATCTAGATAGTTGCAGTCGGGATGTAATGCCGTAATTCCTAGCTCTTTACGTTGGACGCGATCGTAACGATGGTAATCATCCGTACAAATTACCGTAACATTTTCTTCACCTAGCACCTGAGCAATTCCTTTAGTTAAAGTTGTTTTGCCAGCGGCACTATCACCAACAATACCTAGCACGATCGGACGATTGCTCATGGTGACTCCTACGAAGCTAAAAAGGCTAGCCAAGGTGATTCTTGGATTTGCTTTATTCTAGGCAAGAATGCAGAGCAACTCAACAGTTATTAGGAAGTAGGGAGTAGAGAGCAGGGAGCAGGGAGTAAGGAGCAATATACATTAATTCTGAATTTCGACTTCTGAATTCTGAATTCTTTGAGTGGGTTGATTCGGTGGAATTCGTTCCGTAGAGATTAGGGCATCTATGACAGATTTCACTACGGGAACGGCTGTGGTGGAGCCGCGAATCAGTTGACCTTTAGGTACTTTGGTCGGTTCGTCTATGACTGCTAAAATAACGTAGCGCGGAGCATCTACGGGCAGAATACTCACAAAACTGGTGATTTTGGCTGTACTATCGTAGCCACCTCTGGCACTGGCTTTTTGAGCCGTACCCGTTTTACCCGCAATTCGATAACCGGGAATCCGAACACTTTTCCCCGATCCTTGTGTAACCACAGTCTCCATCATTTCTAGTACTGTTTTCGCAACAGAAGGAGAAAACACTTGCTGCGGTGTTGGTAAGGTCGGTTGCCATTGAGGATGACCATTGGAATCGAAGCGTCCTCTAACGACATGAGGCGTGACGAGTTTACCGCCATTGGCTAAAGCAGCGTGCAATTGTACGAGTTTAATCGGCGTAAGAGCAAAACCTTGACCAAATGAAGCGGTAGCTGGTTCAATTGGGTAAGTTACAAACTGCTTTTTACTTTTGATTTGACTGGGAGCGACAGCAGCTAAATCTGTAGCGAGAGATTGCCCTATCCCCAATTTTTTCAACCAATCATAGTAGGTAGCTGGCGGAATGCGTTGTGCAATTTGTACCATTCCAACATTACTAGAATGTTGTAGGATACCAGCGACGGAAAGCTCTTTATAAGGTTCTGGATCGGCATTTTTAATTATCCTTCCGCCTATTTTTATCGTGTCTGGATCGGGAAAGATTTCATTAGGATGAATTGCTTTTAGCTCCAGCGCGATCGCCACATTCAATGGCTTAAATGTCGAGCCTGGTTCGTATAAATCTGAGATTGCCCAATTCCGAAACAACTCAAAATCAAATTTGTAAAATTCATTTGGATCGTAAGATGGTTCGTCCACCATTGCCAAAATGCTGCCGTCTCGCGCATCCATGACAATAACGCTACCCCGCTTCGCCTGCACTGCTTTTAACTGCTTACTGAGAGCTGCTTGAGCTGCACGCTGCAAGCGCAGATCTACAGTCAATTCCAAGCGTGTATCGTCAACCTCGGCAAAGTTATCGGGAACGGAATAACTCATAATTTCGTTATTTCCGTCCCTGGACAACGATGGAATTGGTTTGACCAAGCTTTCTAGTTGCTGATTGTGACTCGCTTCTACCCCTGCCTTGCCTTCACGATCCGTATTGACATATCCCACTATGTCTGCTAAGAGAGTGTGTTGCGGATAGAAGCGCGAAAATTGTGGAACTAGCTCAAGACCTCTAACCTTCTTACCATCAATTGTCAAGCTATCGATCTGTTGAAACATTTCTTCAGGTACGACAGAAGTTAAGCGAATTGAATTGCTAGATTGATTGAACCGTTTGACAAGTTGAGCAGGAGAACTCTGAAGCAGGGGTGCTAGCCGAGCGGCAAGTTTTTCTTTGGATACATTAAATTGACCGGGACGAGCGTATAAGTGATAGACCAACCGATCCATCGCCAGTACATTTTGATTGCAATCTACCACTGGGCGACGGATGACAAACCCAGGCATACTTGTCAACTGCTGTTTGCGTGCTTGTGCAAACAATTTTGGTGCGTGTATGACTTGCAGCCGATACAATTTTATTCCCATTGCTACGCAAGTCCCCATCAGGACGCTCCATACAAGTAGCAGCCGAAATAAGGGTAAGCGGTTGCTCTTTTGTTGCTGATTTGAAACTGGCTTTTCTACTGTCCGAGGTTGCTTCAGCCGTTGGCGATGCTGAGGGCGATTTGCTTGGCTGCGATCGCGGTTTTTAGCAGTACGACGCTGACGACGGGCATCAGAAGAAGGAAAGATCGACATTTTCAGTAATGCGTGGTGAGGGAGCAGGGAGCGTACGAGTCAGGAGTCGGTAGGGGCGGGTTTCCAAACCCGCCCGTAGGGAGTCGGGATAAGAGAACTGAGGGAGCGCTCGGGAGCTGAGGGAGCGAATAACATAAACTCTACACCCTACACTCCACACCCCACACCCTGTTCGCTGATAACTGATAACTGTCTAATAACCTAGTGGCAAAGAAGTCAAACGAGGAGATTGAAGTGCGGGTGAAATTGGCTTTGGCGCTCTGTTAGTCTGGCTGGCAGGCTCTAGGGCGATCGCTTCAGCAGGTCTAGGATACACGAGTCCCGTTTCTGGTTGCTGTGCTTGCGTTGCTAAATCGTTTTTTAGCACTTCATTTTTTTGCATCAATTGCCGTTCTTGTTTTTTTAAGTCTTCTAGTTGACTGTGCGCTTCTTGCCATGAGCTTTGGGAGTACGCCGACCAGCCATAAGCTACAAGTAATGCAGTCACTAATAGAGCAGTCACAGCCGCACAGCGATTTTGTAAGTGGCGCAAGCTAGTCAGCCATACAGGAGCCGATCGCGAACTATTCAAAGATCTGACGCTCTTAGCATTAGCAGGCACTGGTTTTTGCCGTTGGCGATTGGAAACACGAGTTTTAGGAGCCTTAGCCATCATACTTAGCCATCATACTTTGGGCAGATGAACACCCCAATTCTAATGGCAACTTTCTCTAACAGATACTCTCGTCAACTTTGTTAAAGAAATTTATTCACTGAAGAAGTCGCCAGAAAACATTCTGTCTCCTGTCTCCTGTTATAAAAGTACTGTTGAATTTCTCGCACTCAAAGTTA
This sequence comes from Chroococcidiopsis sp. [FACHB-1243], assembly GCF_014696895.1. Classification (NCBI taxonomy): domain Bacteria; kingdom Bacillati; phylum Cyanobacteriota; class Cyanophyceae; order Chroococcidiopsidales; family Chroococcidiopsidaceae; genus Chroococcidiopsis; species Chroococcidiopsis sp. [FACHB-1243]. Next base: position 75,177 of record NZ_JACJQX010000029.1, read on the forward strand.
CGTCCAGAGAGGGAAGATATTTGACATCAGGAACGACTTAAATAAAACTTTAATTTTGAGGGCATGGCATCCATGCTTGAAGTATAAGCTTTATAAATGAAGCTCTGTACTGCAAGTAAATAAATTCAACCAATCGTCAAAACCCTCAGTCCAGGCTGTATATCAGCCGTCAACTTCAGCCGCTATAGTTCCGGTAGTGTAAAAAAAGTCAACAAATGCGGTATCGTGATCAGGAGCGGCTCGTTCATTTTTACCGCATTTGGTGAAAGAGGAGTTATGAACAAAAAATTCATCGGTTTAGCTTTAGTTTTCAGCTTATTGGGCGGCTTTTTAGGAGCCTGTGGTGATGCTGGTGGTGGTGGCGGTACTGGTACTAGCCCCTCTCCTGCTGAATCCCCTTCTCCTGCTGCTACCCCTTAATCGCAGCGATCGAGTCAAAAGCTCGCTCTCTATTAATTTTCAAGATCTCCTGCACAGCAACAATTCTCAGCCTTATCCCCCTGTGAAAGCTGCTGTTGCGGGAGAGTTTTTTTTGGTAGTTGGTGAGTGGCTAGATTCTTTATCTAGCCACTAGTCACTTAATTCTTATACTCGTACCGCGATCGCCCAGGGAAGCAAAATCTAAACTCTCTCCTGCTTCTAAGGCGGCGCGAATGGCACTCGTGTTTGGTTCGATTGAAGTGGTTGTGAACCGTTCGGGGAGTTGCTGCGGTGAGAGATCTGGTTTAAGGATTAAGGGGGCTTTACCACCATTTTTGGATAAAGACAGCCGATAACGAGTGGTTTCAATCGTCTTGAGTTGCTGCGACTCAAAAAACCATTTCAATCGCTCTTTTAAGAGTTGCGATCGCCTTTCGTCCGCTCTAACTAACTCCATTAGGCGTTGCGCTTCTGCTTTTCTCGCCTCAGCACGCGCTTGTATTTCCGAGATCAAAGCCGCGTATCCATCCAACTTGCGATCGCGTTCTGTTCCTAACTGTTGTAACCATTCGTTGAGGAGTTCTTGTTGTTGGGTGTCGTCGCCAGCTTCATCTAGGATTTCATTTAATCGCTCTAAATCTTCACCAATACTAAAGAGCGATCGCGATCTAGATTGGGACAAGTTATTTTCAGATGAACTTTTTTCGGCTGAATGAGATAGAGTCACCTTTCAAGTGTCCTAATTCAATTGGTCATGGGTAATTGGTAACGCTCGTGCAAGTCAAAAGTCAAAAACTCTACACAAATGACTAACTACCAATTACCTCTCATCATAAGCAGATAATTATCAGCTTTCTTGCAGAATCGGTTGGGCTTCTGGTTCTGGTAAGGAGCGGAGGTGATTGAGAAATTGTTGTAGTTCCTGCTGGCTGAGCTGCTGACGGCTAGATTTGCCAAATTTATCTTGTAAGTATAGCCGTCCTTGGGTACTCGACCAACCGACACGCTTTAATTCTGCTGTGGTTTGTTCCAGCAGTACCGAGTCTACTTTGCTAGAATTGACGACATATCGATTCATCGGCTGCCTATTATTGAGCCTTTGTGGTGTCCTTTCTGGATCGTCATCTGATGGAAGACAAAAGCAAGAACGGACGGCGTATTTTGTGGCTCCTGTAATCGCTTTATATACAGCTTTATCGCCAGTAGGACGACTATCTTTCCACGAATAGTCTTCGGCATAGCCTGGCGCGCTGACACTTAAAGACTCACCTGTTTCTGTATCTACAATTGTTAAGCGGACGACGACTGAAGCTCGTCCCGGCTCGATGTGAGATTCAATACAATCGGCGATCGCAATTAATCCTTGTTCGCTACAGGCTTTGTGTACTGGTAGAAGAACATCGCCAGCAGTGGTGTAGCTATATTTCTGAAAGTCGTTCCAACCAGTTTTTTCTAAAGGTTGCAAATTCTTTTGTACGGCTAAGATCTTTTTATATAGCTGACTTTTGGTATGAGTCGCTGTTTCGCTGGTTGCTGTGGCGCTAGTTAATGTTTCGCTCATAACGCTATCCTTGGTGGTGTTACCTCAAGCTGGATTCAGAGGCGATCGACTCCGTTCGAGCTGTAAGTGAAAATATACCTGCCTACCATTATAGTACAAGCGTACTTAAGCCTGATTTCTATACCTCTGCTATTACCAACTTAGCCTGGTAATCTGGGAATAGAGCAAACTCCAAGCAGACTATGGAAGTTTTTCAGGCTAAAATCGAGTATCTTGAACCGCTAGCTATACTATTTGACCAATATCGCGTTTTTTACGGACAAGCATCGGACTTGGCAACTGCAAAGATTTTTCTGCAAGAACGATTGCAAAAACACGATTCTGTCATCTTTGTTGCAAGCGATGGAAAAATCGTCGGATTTACTCAGCTTTACCCCAGTTTTTCCTCAGTATCGATGCAACGAATTTGGATTTTGAACGATCTATTCGTCGTCGCAACGCATCGTAGAAAAGGGATTGCCAAATTATTGCTGGCAGGAGCAAAGCAGTATGCTCAAGAAACTGGAGCAATCAGAATGACTCTCGCCACACAAATTTCTAATATCTCAGCACAAGCTTTATATGAATCACTCGGATATACCAGAGATGAAGAGTTTTATCACTATTCGTTGAGAGTGAGTGAATTTTGACTTTTGACTTTTGACTTTTCCATCATCTTTGCAACCAAACTGCCCGCAGTCCAGCCGCTTTTGCACCATGATAATCTTCTTGTAAGCTGTCGCCTACGTGCCAAGCCAAATTTGCCGAACATTGATGTTTGTCTAAAGCAGCAGCAAAAATTTGTGGATCGGGTTTAGCCGCACCAACTTCGGTAGAAATTGTTACGGAAGTGAAAAACTTGGATAAATCCAAAGCTTGTAAAACCGAATGCAAGCGCGAATCAAAATTAGATAACACCCCTAACTCAATGCCTAATTTCTGCCAAGACTGCAATGCTTGTAGCACGTCGGGATAAAGTACCCACGGTTTTGCTGTGGAAAAATGTACGTACAGTTGGCTGAAATAGCCAGAAAAATCGGTAAAACTATCTAAACATTCAGCTTTTTGAAAAGTATTTCGCGCGATCGCTTTCCACCATTCAAATTCACATTGAGGAATTTCCTCTGGCTGCTTGCCAGGAAATACAGGTAGTGGTGCAGTTTTGAAACTTTGATAGAAAGCACTGTTGACACGATCTGCTGGTACGGTAACGCCAAATTGTTGTGCGATCTGAGCGTACACTGCACCAACACTGCCTTTAACTCCAAACATTGTCCCGACAGCATCGAGAAAAATAACTTTAGGTTGCCTAACATCACTCAGTTCGCTATCCATCGTGCTTCTTACGATTTGTGTCATTTTGTAAAATTTATGAAATAATCTATCAATAGAGGGAGTTACGAATTGTAAAAATAACTAGTAGCAAAATATAAATGAATCTGAGTAGCTTAGCGCAGCCATTGCTCAAAGAAAAGCAAGAAGAGTTAGATATTCAAGATTTACAAGGTTTATGGCGAATTAATTGGAAAATCGATCGCATTACACTTTACTCAGGAATTTATACACGAGTAGACCAAGTGTTTGTTATTTGGGCTGTCATTGTTGGCGTTATGTTTGCCACAGCACAGTTTTTACCGATTAGTTGGACAATACAAGCAATTTGGTGGTCGAGCTTGACTATAGTTGGCGCGATCGCCATGATGAGTCTAACTTGGTTTTGGGCAGGAGTAGAACGTCTGCGTTGGGTCGTCTGTGGTTGGGCAATTTTAGTACTAACGGGTGTGGTTTTAACCGATTTGGGGATATTTCTCGGTTGGGGTGAGATTTTAATCCACTTATGCCCGATGTGGTTGAGTTTGAGTGCAATTGGTTATTTGTTTACGGGGATTGGTTTGCGATCGCGTGCTTTATGCTTGGCTGGATGTCTTCACTTTTTGAGCGTTGGTTTCTTATCTTACGTCGGCGGTTGGCAGTTTCTCACAACTGGTGCGGTCATGAGTTGTAATTTACTACTGCTAGCTCAATTACAGTGGGATATGCGATCGCCAATTGAATATGCACTACTTACTTCCGCACAGCAGCAGTTTAACCGCCAGCAACACCAACAAAGAATTTGGAATACTCCTACGGGGAAACAAACTACGGAAGTCGGAATTCGGAAATAAAATCTTAAAAAATTGTTTTAAGCTATACAGAATTGTATGGCATCGTCCATAATTAAAAGTACAAACTATTAGCGAACAAACCGCTAATGTTGTTCAACCAGAGCAGAAATTTTGCTGTTTAGTCTGCTAATTTTCGCCCGAAGGAGAACGATGTCAGGGTAGAAAATGGTTGCCTCAAACTCGCGAGTGTTTGATTGACCGTACAACTTAATTGTTGGCAGTGCTGGTACTGGTGTAGGGTTTTTATCGTTTCCCCTGCTTTACAGTCTTTAGAGGGATGTGAAACCATCCATTGAGAACAGCCTGACAAGACTGACAACTATAGCTATTGCCAACAAGCAAATCAAAAATTACCGTTACACGCTCTCACAAGAATGTGTATCATGTGTCTCCGTCTGTAAATTCTGTATCCTTGGTAATACTTTTTTATTTGCCTCAAGTGTTGTGAACTTGAGGTTTTTATTTTGGAGGTTTTTTATTTGGGATTTTTATTTAGGTAAAAATACTCTTATTTCTAATTTCTAATTCCCGTCTTCTGTAATTTCGTCTGCAAGCGATCTCACTCGTTCTGCTAATCGGTAGATCTCGATACTAACCATTAGCAATTTCAATGTACGCTTTCAAACCATCAACAGAAATCAATTTTAAGCATAGTTATTCTCAATGATTTTCCCTTTATAAGAAAAATTTATCTAACTTATCGCATAGTTTATTAGAGAAATTAGTTCTTTGTAATCCATATAAGTGTAAGCTTTGATTAATTGAAAAATTAAATAATCATAAATCTGCTTGGTTTACATATTCTCAGCTACACCCATAGCTTTTCCAAGCAGATTCGATGTATTCAGAGTTTGAGTTGTTTTACGCAGTGAGTATTTATACCGATGGCTGACACCTTCCTCCAAACCATCTGGTTAGTTCCTATTTATGCCCTGATAGGGGCAGTATCGACTATTCCTTGGTCGCCTGGAATTATTCGACGCACGGGACCCCGCCCAGCAGCATATATTAACTTGGTAACGACTGCTATTGCTTTCACCCATGCTTTAATTGCCCTGAGCGCATCTTGGAACAAACCAGCTCAATACTTATATTTTTCCTGGTTGCACGTAGCCAATTTTGACTTTACGATCGCCGTAGAAGTCTCTTCACTTACGGTAGGTGCGATCGCTTTAGTTACAGGCTTAAACGTGCTGGCGATCGTCTTTGCGATCGGCTATTTAGAAATGGACTGGGGGTGGGCGCGTTTCCACGTCATGATGGCGCTGTTTGAAGCCGGGATGTGCGCCTTAGTACTATGTAACTCCCTGTTCTTCAGCTACTTTATTCTAGAAATTCTCACCCTGTGTACTTATTTGTTACTAGGCTTCTGGTTCAGTCAGCCATTGGTAGTCACCGGAGCAAGAGACGCTTTTTTGACCAAACGGGTAGGCGATTTGTTTCTATTGATGGGGGTACTTGCCCTATATCCCCTCGCTGGAACTTGGGATTTCTCAGAACTTGCACGGTGGGTGCAAACAGCTAACGTCAACCCTACAGCAATAACGTTAGTGTGCTTGGCTCTGATTGCCGGTCCAATGGGTAAATGTGCCGTATTTCCACTGCACTTATGGCTGGACGAGGCAATGGAAGGTCCCGTACCAGCAACGATTTTGCGTAATTCCGTAGTTGTAGCAACAGGTGCTTGGGTACTCGTGAAACTTCAGCCAGTCCTGGCACTGTCGCCTTTCGCCCTATCTTTTGCCACATTCATCGGTGCGGTGACAGCCGTAGGTGCTTCTTTGATTGTCATCGCTCAAGTTGATGTCAAGCGCGCTTTGTCATATTCTGTCAGTGCCTTCATGGGTTTGGTATTTGTGGCTGTAGGTACGGGACAAACTCAAGCCGCACTACTGTTAGTGTTTACCCATGCCGTAGCAATTTCACTGCTCGTCATGAGTACGGGTGGTGTGGTCTGGAATAGCATTACTCAGGATCTCCGTCTTTATGGAGGTTTGTGGTCGCGCCGACCGATTTCAGCTATTGCCTTTATTGTTGGTGCAGGCGGATTAGTGGCTTTTCCACCCTTGGGCGGATTTTGGGCATTGCTGCAAATCGCAGATAGACTGTGGACAACTCAGCCTTTGCTAGTCGGAGTTATCTTAGTCACGAATGCGCTGACAGCTTTCAGCGTCACCAGGGTATTTTGTCTCATGTTTGGCAATAAACCCAAGCCAATGACCGTGCGATCGCCTGAAGTTCATTGGCCCATGATGTTGCCAATGACAATCTTAATGGGCTTTGTCATGCACGCTCCTTTAGTATTGCAAAGCTTATCGTTACTGCCAGAATGGGCATACATCAACAAAGATGTAGCTTTGTTATTAATTTGGTCTACGATTTTTGGGTGCAGTATCTCATCTGTAGTTTACCTCTCACCCTTGGTTCCAAAACCAGTCACGCTACCTTGGAAACCACTGCAAGACTTTTTCGCCTACGACCTCTATACAGCTAACTTGTATCGGGTAACGATTGTATTTGGAGTAGCCGTAGTTTCTCGCCTCATTGCTCTGATCGATCGCTACTTAGTTGATGGGATTGTAAATTTAGTTGGCTTAGTCTCGATTTTCGGAGGCGAAACCCTAAAATACAGCACTTCTGGACAATCGCAATTCTACGCCTTAACCATCTTGCTAGGCGTTTGTTTGCTAGGCACGATCGTCGGCTGGCCCCTCCTATCCCATATGGAACTCAGTTTTTCATTCTAAAAGTCATTGGTAATTGGTCATTAGTCATTTGTAAAGCACTAGCGACCAATTACCCATTACCAATTACCAACTACCAACTACCAATTTCAAAATCGTTATGCTGAGTGCTTTGATCTGGATACCTGTCGTCGGTGCTGCTTGCATTGGATTTATACCAATGCAAGGCAATCGCGCCCGATCGCTGGCTTTGGCGATCGCCACTGGCATGATTATTTGGACGCTGGTACTGCTGAGTCAATTTGACATCTCCCTAGCTGGGATGCAATTTTCCGAACTGTTGCCTTGGATCGATACCCTGGGGTTGAGCTACAGCTTGGGGGCAGATGGTTTGTCTATCCCTCTAGTCGCCTTAGCGGGGGTATTGACTTGGATTGCAATTTATAGTAGTAGCGAAAATATTACCCGTCCTCGGCTGTACTACGCTTTGTTACTGCTGATCTATGCTGGGGTGGTGGGTGGATTCCTAGCGCAAAACTTGCTGTTGTTCGTTCTATTTTACGAAGTCGAGCTGATTCCTTTTTATCTGTTGATCGCAATCTGGGGTGGAACGGCAAAGCGCGGCTACGCTGCGATGAAGTTTTTGATCTACACGGCAGTTTCAGGAATTTTGATTCTAGCTGGCTTTTTGGGGATTACTTGGCTGACAGGATCTTCTAGTTTCGATTACAACGCGATCGCCACCCAAGGATTACCTCTACAAGCGCAACTGATCCTCCTCACCATCCTGTTAGTTGGATTTGGCATCAAGATTCCTCTGGTTCCCCTACATACTTGGTTACCCGATGCTTACACGGAGGCTTCTCCACCCGTAGCAATTATGTTGGGGGGAATCCTGGCAAAGTTAGGAACTTATGGAATTATCCGATTTGGTTTAGGATTATTTCCCGAAACTTGGGCGATTGTCGCACCTGGATTAGCAATTATCGGCGCAATTAGCGCAGTATACGGTGCGGTAACGGCGATCGCTCAAAAAGACATCAAGCGCATGGTTGCCTATAGTTCGATCGGACACATGGGTTATGTCATGCTGGCTGCGGCTGCTGCTACTGAGTTGAGTACGGTCGGCGCAGTGGCGCAAATGGTTGCTCACGGTCTAATTTTGGCAATTCTATTTAATTTGATTGGTGTCGTTGAAGCCAAAGTTGGGACTCGCGAACTCGATGTCTTGAATGGATTGATGAGTCCAATTCGCGGATTACCATACATTAGCGCCCTGCTAGTAATGGGGGGCATGGCAAGCGCGGGAATTCCAGGCATGACTGGTTTTATTGCCGAATTTTTAGTCCTGCAAGGCAGCTACGCTAGATTTCCCTTACCTACCCTCGTTTGCGTTCTATGTACGGGGTTAACAGCGGTATATTTTGTGATTTTGCTCAACCGGACTTGCTTCGGCAAGCTAGACAACAAGACAGCTTACTATCCCGTCGTCACCTGGTCGGAAAAAGTTCCCGCCCTCGTCCTCACGGCACTGATCCTATTTTTGGGCATTCAACCTACTTGGTTAGTACGTTGGAGTGAGACCACTACTACGGCTATGGTTGCTTCCGTCCGCGTCAACACTACACAGCAAATTGCGATTAAAAATTAGGAAAGGGCGCACGGCTGTGCGCCCCTACGATTCCCTACGACTTCTGTACGGGCGGGTTCACCGGACATCTCTGTTATGAGTGAAGTATCTTGGTGAACCCGCCCCTACAAATCCCCACTACTCACTACTCACTCCCATCATGGTACTTGCTCAAGAAAAATCTACAGCGAAACTGCCCCCATCCAAGCATGAATTTGCCGATATCATCCATCGCTTAGAAGCAGGTGGGGCGATGCTACCAGATACACCAGAAAACCTGATGCAAATTATCGGTATTTACAAGGCTTATGCCGTACCGATGGATTTCTACTGGCGCGACTTACTTTATATTGGCGAACGAGTCTTTCTCGATCCGCTACCTTTCTTTAAATACTTCATTCCCCAAGAGTATTTAGACCTGCACAATCATTATGCAGGCGACGATGCTGATTTGCGGATTTGGCGGGGACCAGCCACAGCGCATCCCGAACTACTTGCCTTTATGGAAGAAGGTGAAACCCGCAAGATGCCTAGATTGTTGCATCACTGGTTCCACGATCGCATCAACATGGAATTTGCCGAAGAATGTATGCGGGCGATGCTATGGCACGGTAGAGATATGGGTTATGGCAAGTTCGATGCCTATCTCGATTCAGATGAATACAAAGCCAACGCCGATCGCGCCATTAAAGCTTATTTCAAGTACAATCCAGCCATGCTGGGGCTGTATAAACTGTTCCCAGAAATGTTTTTAGAACAGTGCCGTCAGGCTTCTTATTACGCCAATCTGGGCTTATTCTGGGAGGTGATGGCTCCAGTCTTCTTCGAGATGTCTGATATTTACGATGAAGGTGGATTTAAGGGAGTCCCCGACGCGATGAATTTCTTGGTGAATGGAATTTTTGCGATCGCGGGTCGTCCAATTTACCACCACGTTTATATTCGCGGCGAACGCTACGAAATTATTCCTAAATCAAAAGGGTTTACCTGGCTTTACGAAGCGGCGTTACCTTATGTCGAAGCTGTTTTCTACCGCACCTCTCCTTTCCGTGGAACGAAATCATATAATGCCCAAGCCGGACAAATTCCTACCGATCAAAAAGATTTCCACTATGGCGTTTTATATGCAGATAAATTTCCTGTAGGTACGGCTGGTATTCCACCTACGTTGTTAGCACAAGATATGTATCATTTCTTGCCTCAATATCTTCGAGATTATTATCAGCAGCACTGTCGAGGCGAAGATGATATTTTGGTACAATTGGGTATTACATTCCAGCGATCGATGTACTGCGTAACTTCTGCGGTTATTCAAGCGTTGAGGACTGCATTGTTGTATCCATTAGACGATCCAAATCCAAAACATTTGCAAGCAAATCGCGAGTTTTTTGAAAAGCAAATTAATCGCTTCTGTCGTCCAGAATTTGATATGAGAAATGCGGCACGTTTGCGGCAAATTCAGACTTCAGATTATCGCTAGAAGATTTCCCTAATACCTTTTGTTTTCAGTTTTTGAGGGGGCTTTTGTATTCTCAGAATCTTGCTTACCAAGTAAAGAAAATCCCCCCAACCCTCCTTAAAAAGGGGGGCTTTTTACGTAAACATCATTGCCTTAAAAAGGAGAGCTTTTTATGAGGATATCTGCGATCGCTTGCGAAATTGGTAAACCCGCGTGTTTTTCCAGCCAATAAAATTCCCCTATAGGGTTAATTTCTAAAAATATATAACGCCCGTCTGGAGTCAAAATGAGATCGAATGCTCCATAGTTTAACTGAAAATATGTCATCATCTGTCGCAATTTTACAGCAAGTTCTTGAGGAAGACTGTAGGGTTGCCAAGCATCAATCAAAGTCAATCCTTGTCGCCGCCAGTCATGACGCGCTTCAGGCGAAATCTGAGAGTCAATAGCAGCTGTAAATACGTGCTGTCCGACAATCGTTGTCCTCAGTTCCAACGCTTTAGGAATGTTTTCTTGAAAGCACATCGGACAAAAGCGCAATCCCTCTAAATTTTCTAAATCCTCGGGCTTGACTGGATTAGTGAAAACAACTTGCTCTTGTCCTCGATCGTAAATTGCAAAAGCAGTGAGCATTTTCGTCACCATACCCGAACTGCACTCTCGCGCAAATTCCAACACTGCTTGGGGATTGTTTGTAATTAGAGTACGCGGAGTTTCTAAACCGAGCGATCGCGCAATTTGTAATTGTAATTGCTTGTGTTCTGCACGGCGAATATCAGATACAGAATCGAGATGAAAAATATTGAGACTAGCGATCGCCCCCAGAATCGTAGCTTGCGACTCTTGAACTGAGGCTTGGCGTAGTTGAGTATCCATCGTTGTCGGAATCCTTGCACCCATGCGAATGCGCCGATACCAAACTGCGGATACATCTTGTAAATTGAGTTGGTTTGCGCCATCAATCAGCACGAACCGTTCTGTTCCCAGTCCGAAATAAACCTCTAACTGTGTCTGCGTCGGAAAGCGATCGGTATCAAAGCGAAATGCCTTTCCACCTTGAGCTGCGATCGCATTCATAACTAAGGAAATACCCTCATGATCTCGACTATGAGTCACGATCAAAACTGTCATATCGTTATACTCCAATTTGCGATCGCCAACTCGTAATTCGTAGCTGTTACTCTCTACATCATTACTAGATAATTATTTTCTATCACTAAGCTAAGTGCTTGTACTTAGAGTTAATAAATTACGAATTACGACTTACGAATTATGACTTACAAATTATTCTTTGTAATAATCCGAGATGGATGGGAATTTCGGAAACTCAGGCATAGATGGCATCTTGGGTACATCGATCGAGGGGAATTCATAACCTTTATTCCCACCGTCAACGTCAACGTCAGATGGATACGCTAGCGTTACATATTCGCTACCACCACTCACAGATGCCATTTCTGTTTCTGAGAGTTCTGCTCCGAATTGCCCTTCTAGAAAGCGAGCGAAAAAAGGAATTGACGAATTTAAATTTTGTGATTTCATATCAGACATAGGTTTTATTTACCTCCGATTGTTTAATTCAAGTTACAGTAATAGCTCAGCAAACTCCGATCAAAAGAATTTAGAATTATAGTCGTAGAACTATGAATGACAAACCCCACAGACAAATCTACGGGGCTGAAAACAGAAAAATCCAATTTTTTCACGCCTTATATGGGCTTGAAAGCATTCAACTCATTCCGAATTTCAAATTCCAAATTCTAAATTTTTAAGTTGTATTGCTAAGCTTTAGTTAGCAACCTATACTCACCACTTCATCCAGCAGTATAGAGGTTACGCACACATTTACAAAAATTTATTTTCAAGGGTATACAAATGCGAGTATGTGCGATCGGCGATGGGAGTCGTACGGGCGGGTTTAGCAAAAACTCCACGAGCTTTGACAATAAATCTTTGCTCAAAACCCACCCGTACTTGTTGGGGCGGGTTTAGCAAAAACTCCACGGGCTTTGACAATAAATCTTCGTTCAAAACCCGTCCGTACAGAAGCCAGAAAAACTATATTTAAATTACCCCCTCAGCTCCCTCAGCTCCCTCAGCTCCGCGACTCTCTCTTCTCTACGGTACTTCAATCGGAATCAGAGCATTCTCAGGCAAATACTGCTGGAATCTACCCTCGTCTGCCAAGACCAAAACCAAGCGCAAGGGAAAGTCTGGTGGCATTTGCAAATCAGCCCAAGGAACTGCTACTTCTAGACACCGCTCTAGCGCTACTTGAGCGCGACTGGCGCGGGGATGCCATTGATAGTGTTCTCCCGCCTCTTGAAAGTGAACCGATTGCGTAAGTAAATTAACTTCCAAGCGATGGTGAAACATATAGTTCATTGGCGCTTGCTCTGGCAAGTCTACCAAAGGTGCGGGGCTGTTATGCATGGTGCGATCGGGATAGAACCAGAGTAAATTGAGTTCTGGCGGCAAGTCCTGACCCGGCTTTGCCCCTATTTTGAAATCTAATCTGAGATAGAAATTTAGGTGATCTACCCCGTACCAAATGCGCTGTACCGTGCTGCTTTGATGCATCGTTCCCCGCGCTCCACCAACTTCTAAGCGTCCGGCTTTGTCCCAGTCTTGCTCGTCGCCCATGCCATCAATATTAGGGTGAATGAAGCTTTGGGGGCGATGGTCGGCTGGAGCGGCATGAATTTCTACCGGACGCAACAGCACTGGAGGAACGGGTTGATTTAAGGCTTGATAAATGCCACACAAATGCTCTCGAAATAACTGGTCGAAGATAGCATCGTGATTGGAGGAATGACCTTCACCAAACCACCAAAACCAATCAGACCCTTCGGCGGCGTATAAAGCTTCCCAAACTTCGGGGTTATTCTCTTCTGTCGCCTCCGGATGCTGTGCCAATACCTCTCTCGCTGCTGCTAGCAAGTCCCAAGCTCGATTTTTTGCCGGGTCGCCAATCCAAGTGGTAAAGCTGCCATCTACCCAGGAACCGCTGTGTAATTTCTCACCTGGAATTGTTGCAGTTGGGGGAAAAGCATCGATAAATTCCGAGACGGTGACGAGTTTGATATGAGGATGGTTGCTGAGAGTTTGATATAAGTTTTCTAAGAAGGGTTTGCCATCTTGAGGATAGTATTCCCAGCAGTTTTCTCCGTCTAGGGCGATCGTGACGAGCCAAGGTTGTTCTAAGCTAGTCCGATCGCCTTCTTGGTGCTGTTTGAGCTGATGGGCGATCGACTCTAAATGCCCTACCAAATCTGCTGCGGCGCGTTTGGGTGGCATCGACCCATACGTAAAGCCAATTAAATCTGACAATCTATGATCGCGAAAGACAATAGATAAATCTCCTGCTGCTGTCTGCAAGCGATAGGGACGGTATAACAATTCTGGTTCGATGACATTTCCCGCCCCGTCGCGGTGGAAAAAGTGCTTGAGCGTCCACCCTAAAACAGCTTCATCCGAAACAATCCAATTAAATCCTTGCTTGATAATATAGGGAAGAATTTCAGGACTGACAGACTGTTCGGAAGGCCACAATCCCCTGGGTATTTGTCCAAAGCGGTCTTCGTATAACTCCCATGCTTTTTGCAAGTGACGCGGAATATCTTCTGCCCATTGGAAGCGGTAGTTAGGCAGATTCATATTCGGTACGGCAACCCGACCGGAGTTAGTATCGGCAAGTAAAGGCAGAATTGGATGAGTGTAAGGCGAGGTAGTAACTTCTAGTTGCCCCGTTTTTTGCATGTGGCGATGTTGGGGGACAATCCGACTGATAATTTCCCTTTGTTTAGAATAAATCCGCTGGCGATCGCTTAAAGTAAAACCCCGACCTTGCTGCAACCATTGAGCAATTTCGGGTTCATCCCAAAAAATTGGATCGATCCAAACTAAATTATGCCAAGCCAGTAAATCGCCGTAATCTTCCTTCTGCCAATTGTCCAAACACCAAGCCGCACCGCGTTCCTGCCGTTGATGGTACAACTCTGCATAACGGGGGTGGGGATCGATCAGGGTATGATGGTTGGCATCAAAAAAGTTAGCAATAATAAATTGTTGCTGCTCCCTTTGCAGTTGCTCTGTAGGTGTCAAGCTAACTGTGAGATAGGGATCGAAAGCAGTCCCAGCAATGTAATCTTCTAGTTGCAGAATCAGAGAAGGAACGAGGTTAACCGTTTGATGTAACTTAGGATAACGCTCTAGAATTAACACCAAATCCAGATAGTCTTTTGTCCCGTGCAACCTGACCCACGGCAAGCGATACTGATTGGATGTAGAAGTAGAACTGCGATCGCGACTTTTATACAGTGGTTGGTGCTGATGCCAGACGAATGCAACGTATAAAGGATGAGACATAGGCTAGGGACTAGGGGTTAGAGTAGGACGGAGAGACGAAGGAGACAAGGAGGACAAGGAAGACAAGGGAGAAGCCTTAAGTTGTAAGTTGGATATTCGTAAGTCATTACTTACTACAAATCGACTCACTCTTCACTGGTCACACTCTCTCTGCTCCCTGCTCGTCCCTGCTCCCTGCTCCCTTAAATCACTTGTTCGACTTCAGCGATTTCGGGGATCATTTCCCGCAAACGGCGCTCGATTCCCATTCTCAGAGTCATGGTAGAACTAGGGCAAGAACCACAAGCTCCTTGTAACCGCAACCGCACGATTGGACCGTCGAGTTCGACTAGTTCTACGTTGCCACCATCTGAGATCAGATAGGGGCGCATTTCATCCAAAACTGTTTCTACATTATCTGTTGTAAGTTCCATAGAATTAGACCTTTATTTAACAAACTTGCTAAAACGATCCTAGCTTTTCCGAGAGAGCAGGGACGAGCTGGGAGCTGGGAGTAGGGAAGAATTTAACTCTTTTCACGCACCACGCACCACACACCACGCGCCATACACCTAAACAGCTACAGGTTCTAGTAATTTGATGTTAGAGAAGTTGAACTCGGTTTTAATCCGTTCTTGTTGCTGATAGTCTTCTACGATTTGCTTGGTCATGACGTAATAGTCACCAAATTTTTCGTAAAAGTCTTGAAACTTTAATACCTTGATGACTTCGTTAGTTTGGGGATTGCGGAACACCGCATCGTAGCGACTAGCTACGTAACCCCCGCCTGTATCTAAGCTATCGTGGGTGTCGATAACAAAAGCCATGCGACCCATAACGCGGCTGACTTGGCAAATTTCCGTACCGCGCACTTTATAGTTAGAACCCATAGCATCGCCTTTGACCAGGATTTCCACTGCGCCACTGTCATCGAGTTTACCGAGGCTAAACTCATTTTTGCCGTGAGACTGCTCGAATTGCGATCGCTTGCGGTGAGTAACAATATCTCGCAGCTGCGTGTAAACGCTTTCTTGTACTTTTTCGTCTTCTATGCCTGTAACTTCTACGCTCAAATCGCGATTAATCCGAATTCTCCCCGTGTAGACTTCATTACCTTGCGTCAATTGCACGTCTGCACTGTAACCAGGAAAGTTTTCATCCCAGGTATAGCGGTTTTCATAAGCCGTCTTGAATAAGTCTCGCGCACTTGTTTGCTCTGTCATAGCACTGTTGTGACTTCACCTTTTACAGTGTAGTCCGAGTGAGTAGTGCGTGGTACGTGGCGCGTGATGCGTGTTTGTATTTCTATTCTCCATCTCCCAGTCCTAATACCATCAACGGCTCTTGATACAAAGGGACGGTGAAGGTGACTGTGGAACCGAGTCCCTCGCCCATACTATAAAAATTGACTGTTCCCCCCATAGCTTCCACTAGTTTTTGGGAAATAGTCAATCCCAGACCAGTACCGCCGTACTGTCGCGTGCGAGAGCCGTCTACTTGGCTAAAGGATTGAAATAGTTTATCTTGTTTATCTAAAGAAACACCAATGCCCGTATCGGCAACGCGAACTTTCACCATTCCCGGTAGGACTTGATTTTGAAAAATGGTTTTTTTCCGGGTGATATCCGCACTAATGGTGACTCCGCCTTCATGGGTGAATTTGATCGCATTACCAACCAAATTTAGCATCACTTGCAATAGCCTTTGGTAATTCCCTAAGACAATTATTTCGTCTGCCGTAGGTGGTAATTGGATTTGCAAATTTAAATTTTTCTGCTCGGCTTGGGTTCTGGTAAAGTCTTCGAGATCGCTAAATAGTTCGTTGAGTCTAACTTGACCTAACTCCAAATCCATTTTGCCTGCTTCAATTTTGGCAATATCTAGAATGTCGTTGATGATATTGAGCAGGTGCAAGCCGGAGCGATAAGCTTCTTGGATAAATTCTTCCTGTTCTTCAGGATCGTCTGCCATCCCCTCCAGCACTAACTTTAAAAATCCCAGCATTCCATTCAGCGGTGTGCGGAGTTCGTGGGAAGTGTTAGCAAGAAATTCGCTTTTGAGGCGAGAGGCTTCTTCTGCTTGTTGGCGAGCTTCTTCTAGCTGCCTGTATAGAGTAGCATGGGCGATCGCCGTACCAATTTGATCGGCTAAATCTCGGACTAACTCGATTTCTTCCGTCGTCCACTGGCGTAAGTGAGGGATCGGATGCAACATCGAACTACTGTGAGTCTGTGGTTGAAGGCTGCGTTCGCAATGCTGCAAGCAAATTAAGCCGTTGGGCTTATCGCGATCGACCGTTGCTAATAGTAAGATTGATTGTTGAAACTGGAGATTTTCTGTCTTCTCGATCGCCACAGGTGCAAGAGTCTCTAAAGCCTGACAATAACCTGGTTCGTGCATGATATCAATTGATTGACCCAGCATCGATCGCACTGCCATTTGGCGATACTCAGCTACCACTTGTAAATGGAGATCTTCCGGTCTATACGAGCAGATAATACAATGACTGACACCCAAGGCTTGACCCAAACTTTCTACAGTTTGCTGCCAGATTGTATTTAGATCTAAAGTGCGGCGAATGTTACGCGCAATTTGACTGAGAAGCTTTTTAGACGAAACTGAACCGAGCGATCCCATTGCGGTAGTCGCCAATTCCGAATAGACATCGGCTACCACTTCGTTGTCTATTTCTTCTAAGTGTCGCCCCATGACTAAAACAGAAGTAGCCGATCCCGTTGCGGGTAAAATTGGGCTAATTGCCAACTCAAATCCAAACAATTTTTGTCCGTAGCGAAATACACAATGACAGCGTTCGGGAACGAGACTTTCCAAAATCCTTTGCACCCGTCTTAAGTAGGGAGTTGGCTCTAAAGGTCCAAATGTCTGTTCTAAAGATTGTCCTACAATCCGCTCTTGCTGCAAACCTACACTATCGGCTTGTTGCCATGAAAAGTCAAGATAGCAACCCAAGCTATCCTGCACGCAAGCTAATTCAGCTCCTAGAGATGATAGAGAGCCGTTGGAATTCATACCAAATGACTCGAATGAAGATGTGAAAGCTGGCTGGTGGGAATCTGTATTAGCACTCATTACTAAAGATAGTTCGACACAGCGCAAGTCGAATGACTCGACAAACATTTGCTTCGAGTTTGGCACAAAACCTGATAGATTGGGAATTTTGCTTGGTGTCGCCAACAATTTACCAAGCACTCTAGTCAAGAAAGCGTTTACCAAGTCAGATGAAACCTGTTAATCGTTCCACTCACCTCGCGGTGGTACGGGTATACGAGGGATCGTACGGGTTAGTTCATCATCTCGCTGCGTTTCACCGCGCAACCATTGACGGATAGCGACTTCTATCACTTTACTCGGATCGTTAGTTAAATGCTGAATTTGATCGACGAGTTCCGAATCTAAATGAATAGAAAGTTTTACCTTGTCGAGGTTTGCGTCTGATGTATCGATGTTGTCATTCATAAGCGCTAAACGGTAATTGATTTAGCAAACGTACCTTTTGCCATACTTGGCTTGCAGTTCTTCCTGCGCAGCTATCTAAACTAGAACAGGACTTTTCCGGCGCTACTCAAGGGCGATCGCGTCCGAATAGGTCTATTGTAAGCTCGATTGGCGACCAGTTATCAGTTATCAGTTGTCAGTTGTCAGTGACTTACAACTTACGACTTACGACTTACGACTTACCTTCCTACTCCCTCAATAAAAGATTAAAATGCGTTAAGTACGATCGCTATTTGCTTGCTACTAAATCGTAAAAATATGACAGATGTTTCCGCCGAGCGTATTCGTAATTTTTCAATTATCGCTCACATTGACCACGGGAAATCAACTCTAGCCGATCGCCTGTTGCTGACAACTGGTACGGTTGCAGAACGGGTGATGAAGCAGCAGTTTCTCGATAATATGGAGTTGGAACGAGAGCGCGGCATTACGATTAAGTTACAAGCGGCTCGGATGAACTATCAAGCAAAGGACGGAGAAGCCTACGTCCTTAACTTAATTGATACCCCAGGACACGTTGACTTTTCTTATGAAGTGTCTCGCTCGTTAGCAGCTTGCGAAGGAGCATTATTAGTTGTCGATGCTTCCCAAGGAGTAGAAGCACAAACTTTAGCAAATGTCTACTTAGCCTTAGAGCATGACTTAGAAATCATTCCCGTACTGAATAAAATTGACTTGCCAGGTGCAGAACCAGAACGGGTAATTGAAGAGGTCGAACAAATTATTGGCTTAGATTGCAGCAATGCAATTTTAGCATCGGCAAAAGAGGGAATTGGCATAGACGAGATTTTAGAGGCGATCGTCAAGCGCGTACCACCTCCAAGTAACACGATTAACGATCCCTTACGGGCGTTGATTTTTGATAGCTACTACGATAGCTACAGAGGGGTCATCGTCTATTTTCGTGTCATGGATGGTACGGTGAAAAAAGGCGATCGCGTCCGTTTGATGGCATCGAAAAAAGAATACGAAATTGACGAATTAGGTGTCCTCTCTCCAAATCAAAAGCAAGTCGAAGAACTGCACGCCGGAGAAGTCGGTTATCTCGCCGCTGCGATCAAAGCTGTAGCCGATGCGCGGGTAGGCGATACAATTACCCTGGCAACAAAACCAGCAGCTCAAGCTTTACCAGGTTACACCGAAGCAAAGCCAATGGTATTTTGCGGGATGTTTCCCACTGACTCAGACGAGTTTGAAAATCTGCGCGATGCTCTGGAAAAGCTGAGGCTCAACGATGCAGCCTTGCAATACGAACCAGAAACCTCAAGCGCGATGGGGTTTGGTTTCCGTTGCGGTTTCTTGGGATTGTTACACATGGAAATCGTCCAAGAACGTTTAGAACGCGAATACGATTTAGATTTGGTAATTACAGCTCCATCGGTAGTTTACAAAGTAGTTACCAACAACGGCGAAGAAATTTATGTTGATAATCCCAGCAAGTTACCAGCACCCAACGAACGGGAAAGCATTGCTGAACCCTACGCTCAAGTAGAAATGATTACGCCAGAATCTTTTGTTGGCACGTTGATGGAGTTGTGTCAAAATCGGCGGGGAATCTTCAAAGATATGAAGTATCTTACCCAGGGGCGCACGACATTAACTTATGAATTGCCTTTGGCAGAGGTAGTCACAGACTTTTTCGATCAAATGAAATCGCGATCGCGCGGATATGCCAGCATGGAATATCATCTGATTGGCTACCGCGAAAATCCCTTAGTCCGCCTAGATTTGATGATCAACGGCGATCCGGTAGACTCTTTAGCAATGATCGTCCATCGTGATAAAGCCTATGGTGTCGGACGAGCGATGGCAGAAAAACTCAAAGAATTAATCCCGCGCCATCAATTCAAAGTCCCCATTCAAGCCGCCATTGGCAGTAAAGTCATTGCCAGCGAACACATTCCCGCACTGCGTAAAGACGTACTCGCCAAATGCTACGGTGGTGACATCAGCCGCAAGAAGAAACTGCTACAAAAGCAAGCTAAAGGGAAAAAGCGGATGAAAGCTGTCGGTACGGTAGATGTACCCCAAGAAGCATTTATGGCTGTACTAAAATTGGATGGTTCGCAGTAGTGAGTGGTAATTGGTAATTGGTAATTGGTAGTTAACTGTTGTTGCTCCCCTACTCCCCTGCTTCCCTGCTCTCTTCCCCGACTCCCGACTCCCGATAATAGCAGCAGGCGATCGCCAAGAAGATCTAAATTAGTATCAGTATCTCGCCATTTTCCCAGAACCATGAATAAAATCGTCGTCGGTCTTTCTGGTGGAGTTGATAGTTCCACCGCCGCCGCCATTCTACATAACCAAGGATATGATGTCGTTGGTCTGACCCTTTGGCTGATGAAAGGCAAAGGACAGTGCTGTTCGGAGGGAATGGTAGATGCTGCATATATCTGCGAACAATTTGATATTCCACACCATATCGTCGATATGCGGGAAGTTTTTCAAACCCATATTGTCGATTACCTAGTATCTGGGTATAGCGACGGTATTACCCCACTACCCTGTTCGCAGTGCAACAAAACGGTAAAATTCAGCCCTATGTTGCAGTATGCTAGGGAAAAATTGGGTGTAGACAAAATTGCAACAGGACACTACGCTCGCATTACTCACGACCCAACATCGGGACGCTACCAACTACGACGAGCTGTAGACCGGAATAAAGATCAATCGTACTTTTTATACGATTTGTCCCAAGACGTTTTAGCAGGTGTCGTATTTCCATTAGGCGAAAAACTAAAAGCCGAAACGCGCCAAATCGCCTCTGAATACAATTTGAAAACAGCCGACAAGCCAGAAAGCCAAGACTTGTGCTTGATTGAAAGCCACGGTTCTATGCAGGAGTTTTTGGATAGATACATTGCTCCTAAAAAGGGCGAAATTATCGATGCTACTGGTAAGGTACTAGGACAGCATGATGGTGTCCATCATTATACGATCGGGCAGCGCAAGGGTTTAGGAATTGCCGCAGCCGAACCGCTGTACGTAATTGGCTTAGATCCGGTGATGAATCGAGTGATTGTGGGCGATCGCACCACTGCTAACCAGCTAGAATGTACCATCGGGCGAGTCAACTGGGTTTCTATTACAGAACCGAATGCACCAATTCGCGCTCAAGTCCAAGTGCGGTATCGTTCTAGTGCGGTAGATGTGACGGTGGTTCCACTGGCAAATTCTCGTGTTAAGTTGGTGTTTGACGAACCCCAATTTAGCATCACGCCTGGACAAGCTGCTGTTTGGTACGACGGTGATGCTGTCCTGGGTGGGGGAATTATTGAAAAGCCTGTCAATTGTTGATGCATATACGTAGGGGCGCACAGCTGTGCGCCCCTACAGAAGATTTATTTCACCAGATGTAGAGACGTTACATATAACGTCTCTACAGGGATTATCGTTTAGCCAGCTTTTTCGATAGCTTCCGCAGCCGAATCGATTTAGGGGTCACTTCTACTAGCTCATCGGGTCCAATGTACTCTAGAGCGCGTTCTAGGCTCATATCTACAGGTGCTTGCAACTGCACTAGTTCGTCGCCGCTAGCAGCGCGGTGGTTAGTTAGCTGTTTGGTTTTGCAAACATTCAGTTCTAAGTCTTGCGGGCGGTTGTGTTCGCCGACAATCATACCTTTGTAGACCTTAGTACCAGGAGTGATAAAGAATACGCCTCGGTCTTCGGCGTTCTTCATGGCGTAGAAGGTGGCTACTCCCTCTTCAAAAGAAATCAGTACGCCGTTGCGACGGGCTTCAATTTCCCCAGAAATAGCACGGTATTCGAGGAAGCTGTGGTTCATGATTCCTTCACCACGAGTCATCCGCATGAATTCACCTCGGAAGCCCACTAATCCACGGGCGGGAATGACGAAATCGAGTTGGGTGCGTCCGTTCCCGCCAACTTGCATATCTTGCATTTCACCCCGTCGCTGTCCCAGGCGTTCGATACAACTACCTACAGCTTCTTCCGGTACGTCTAATACTAAATATTCAAATGGTTCGCAGGGTTGCCCGCTAACTTCGCGATAAATGACTTGTGGCTGAGAAACTTGAAACTCGTAGCCTTCGCGTCGCATAGTTTCAATTAAGATTCCCAAATGCAGTTCGCCGCGTCCCGAAACTAGGAATTTATCGGGGGAGTCGGTTTCTTCCACGCGCAGAGCAACGTTTGTTTCCAATTCTCGCATCAAGCGATCGCGCACTTGACGAGAAGTAACAAAATTTCCTTCCTGTCCGGCAAAGGGCGAGTCGTTGACGGAAAATGTCATTTGTAAGGTCGGCTCGTCCACTTTAATTAGTGGTAGTGCCTGGGGTTCGTTGGGACAGGTAATTGTTTCGCCAATATTAGCATCGGCAAATCCGGCGATCGCAATAATATTACCCGCAGATGCTTCTTCTTGGTCGATTCGTTTCAACCCTTCAAAGCCCATCAATTTCGTGACTTTACCTTTAACAATTTCCCCCGTATCGCGGATCAAAGCAGCTTGCTGTCCGACGCGGATCGTACCATTATGGATTTTACCAATAGCAATTCGTCCTACATACTCCGAGTAATCTAGAGTCGTGACCTGCAACTGCAATGGCTTTGCCGGATCGCCTACAGGTGGCGGAACGTGACGTAAAATCGCATCAAATAGGGGCTGCATGTCTACCCCTTCGGCTTCTAAATCTTCTTTGGCATAGCCGCTTAAACCAGAAGCAAATAAATAAGGAAAATCGCACTGGTCATCGTCTGCACCCAGTTCCAAAAACAGATCCAAGACTTTATCAACTGCACCGTGGGGATCTGCCTGGGGTCGGTCAATTTTATTAACCACGACAATCGGGCGCAGTCCCTTTTCTAAGGCTTTCTTCAGCACGAAGCGCGTCTGCGGCATCGGTCCTTCGTTGGCATCTACGATCAAGATACAACCGTCAACCATGCCCAAAACTCGTTCGACTTCGCCGCCAAAGTCAGCGTGACCGGGAGTATCGACAATGTTGATCAGCGTCTCTTTGTAGCGCACCGCTGTGTTTTTTGACAAGATGGTAATGCCTCGCTCTCGTTCCAAGGCATTTGAATCCATCACGCAATCAGGTACGTCTTCCCCTTCGCGGAAGATGCCAGATTGTCTCAGGAGGGCATCAACGAGAGTTGTTTTGCCGTGATCGACGTGGGCGATAATGGCGACGTTGCGAATGGGGAGCGTCATAAGGGCGTTCCAGAATGTTGTATAGGATTAAGCTGGTATGGATTTAGCAGCCTTTAGCAGAATTGGGTCAATAATAGCAATTCTGTAAATATGCCTTAATAATTGTAGCTTAGGTAGTTAGTCATTTGTCATTGACAAGAAATTTCTCACCACACCCCACACCCTGTTAACTGGTAACAGGTCACTGATAACTGATAACTGTCGATCGCATTTTCTCAAATACAGTGCGTAATGCTGTTAAAACATCTAGGGGAAAGATTTGCTCTATTGTCCTGATGATTATTTCCCAGTTGTCTAACTCTATCTGGGAAGCTGCTTGCTGCAATTTTTGCTGGTAGAATTCTTGCCAAAATTGGGGAGCTTGTTTGTTCTGCTTGGCAAACCGCTTGCGCCAGCGCCAGAAATCTCTATCTGTGGGTGGTTCTACTCCCAAAATCGGAGGTAAATCGGCATAGCTGACAAACGTACTCACGCCTTTACCTACAACGTGAATGACGTAGCGCCAGCAGTCGATTTTGTAGATTTGCTCTGGTTGCAAGTTAAGGCAGAGGGCGATCGCTTCTTTGGTGACAAATCGCGCTAGAGGATGAATATACTTTGCTTGCGGGTTTTCTGTTGCTATCATATGAATGACTTCCCACATCGTGGGTTGTATTTTGACAAAGCGATCGTCACAGTTTGCCAGACCAGGGCGATCGCTTTTAATAGGCTTGAGTATTATAGAACGCTTCAGCTGACAAGTCAACGGCATGTCAACAAACGGATTAGTACGATTAAAGATTAGAGAATTTGCTGCGAAAGAAGGGTGGACGTTAAAAGAAGTTTCCGACCGATCGGGAGTAGCTTACGGTACAGTGAAGACTTATGCTGCCTCTCCTGGAATGGCAATGGCAGATATTAACGCACTGCGTAAACTAGCGCAAACTTTTGATGTGATTATAGAAGACTTATTAGAAGTCGTAAAAGAGTAGGCGACACTAACACACAGGCTGCGCGAACCAGAATTGCACAATCTTATACACATCTTGTTCTAATTCCATCTACTCACACTCTATGGGGTTAGACAAAATTCCGCATCGACCTCAGCACTGTGATAGTTATCTTTGAGTCCATTGTAGACAAGGTGTAAATATTGCCTCAACTGCTTTGGCATTGACTCGTGCATGACAAAGTTTTTAAAGCGGGAGAAAGCTTCCTCTATCTCACAATTGAGAAATTGACGGATAAAGTCAGCTAGACCTGCAATCACTTTAATTCGTCAGACCATCTCGATTTCATCTGACAACGGACAGCCCAGCTCAAACTTTCATCAATTTTGTCAATCTGCTCAGGACTGGTAAATGGACGTAAACATTTAGTCTTGATAATGGACATACTTCCTATTTAATAGTTATTTAGAGCGGTATAGATCTTTAAAAAATATATTATATTGTAGGTAAGTAAGTAGACAGGAAAATTTACAAGTATGTAACAAAAAATTAATTAGACTGATTCGAGTGAAATTTAACACGCCTGGTACTATAGTTTCCTCTTTCTC